>CAXTBN010000034.1:9001-30247 GCA_964242895.1 uncultured Caulobacteraceae bacterium
CACACCGCTGGGCGTGACCGCCCCCCTCACCGTGCTCGGCGTGGAGACCAGCTGCGACGAGACCGCCGCGGCCGTGGTGCGCGCGGGCGATGGCGACGGCCCGGCGCACGTGCTCTCCTCCGTGGTGGCGAGCCAGGCGGCCGCGCACGCGCCCTACGGCGGCGTGGTGCCCGAGGTCGCCGCGCGGGCGCACGTGGAGGTGGTCGATCACGTGATCGCGCAGGCGCTGCGCGAGGCCGGGGTGGGCTGGGAGGCGCTGGACGGCGTGGCCGCCACCGCCGGGCCGGGTCTGGTGGGCGGAGTCATGGTGGGGCTGGCGGCGGGCAAGGCGGCGGCGCTCGCCCGCGGGCTGCCGTTCGCGGCGGTGAACCACCTGGAGGGCCACGCCGTCTCCCCTCGTCTGGCGGACGCGGCGCCCTACCCGTACCTGCTGCTGCTCGTCTCCGGCGGCCACTGCCAGCTCCTGGACGTGCGCGGGATCGGCGACCACCGCCGCCTCGGCACGACCATCGATGACGCGGCGGGCGAGGCGTTCGACAAGATCGCCGCCGTCTTGGGCCTGCCGTACCCCGGCGGTCCGGCGCTGGAGCGGCTGGCGGCCCGCGGCGACCCGGCGCGCTTCGCCCTGCCGCGCATGCTGCTGGGCCACAAGGGCTGCGATTTCTCCTTCTCCGGTCTGAAGACCGCCGCGGCGCGGGTCGCCGAGCGCGAGGTGACGACCGACCGCGACCGCGCCGACCTCGCCGCCGCCGTGCAGGCCGCGATCGCGCGCCAGCTCGCAGACCGTTCCGCCGTGGCGCTGCGCCTGCACGCGGCCGAGCACGGGGCCTCGGGGCGGCTGTTCGCCGTCGCGGGGGGCGTGGCGGCCAACGCCCACGTGCGCGCCGGGCTGGAGCGCACGGCGTCCGCGGCGGGCTATCGCTTCACCGCGCCCCCGCCCGCCTACTGCACAGACAACGCGGCCATGATCGCCCTGGCGGGGGCCGAGCGGCTCGTGCGGGGCTGGGCGGACGGGCTGGACGCGCCGGCCCGTCCGCGCTGGCCGCTGGACGAGGCGGCGGCGCGCGACGCCCCCTCGCACCGCTTCGGCCGCAAGGGAGCCAAGGCGTGACCGTGGAGCCCTGGACGCTGCTGGACGAGGAGAGCGTCGTGCGCGACCGCTGGGTCGACCTCGTGCGCCAGCGCGTCCGCACGCCCTCCGGCCACGTGCTGGACGACTACTATGTGTGGCGCCAGCCGGACTGGGCGCACGCCCTGGCGGTGACGGCGGAGGGCCGCTTCGTGCGCGTGCGCCTGTGGCGGCAGGCGGCGCGGACGGTGAGCCTCGAGTTCCCGGGCGGGGTCGTGGACCCTGGCGAGACGCCGGAGCAGGCCGCCGCGCGCGAACTCCTGGAGGAGACCGGCTACGCGGGCGGCGCGCCCGTGCGGCTCGGCTCCGTGTGGGCCAACCCCGCGAGCCAGACCAACCGCGTGCACACGGTGCTGATCACCGGCTGCCGCCGCGTCGCCGACGCCCGGCCCGAGGCCAGCGAGGCGTTCGACCTGGAGGAGGCGGACGCGTCGGCGGTGCTGGACGACGTGCGCGAGGGCCGCATGACCCACCCGTACATGGTCGCCGCGGTGCTGTTCCTGCAGCTGCACTGGCCGGAGCTCCTGCGGTGAGCGGGACGGCGGTCGGCGTCATCGGCGGCGGCGCCTGGGGCACGGCGCTGGCGCAGGTCGCCGCGCGCGCGGGCGGCCGCGTGCTGCTGCAGGCCCGCGAGCCGGAGGTCGTCGAGGCGGTCAACGCCGCGCGCGAGAACCCGCTGTTCCTGCCCGGCGTGCGCATCGAGGACGGGGTGCGCGCCACCGCCGACCTCGCCGACCTCGGCGCCTGCGAGGTGGTGCTGGCCGTGCCGCCCGCCCAGCACATGCGCGCCACCCTGGCCGCCTTCGCCCGACACGCGCGGCCGGGCGCGGCGCTGGTGCTGTGCTCGAAGGGCGTGGAGCAGGGCTCGCTGGCGCTGATGACGGAGGTGGCCGCCGCCGCCGCGCCCGGGCTGCCGCTGGCCGTGCTCTCCGGCCCGTCCTTCGCCGGCGAGGTGGCGCGCGCCCTGCCCACCGCGGTGACGCTCGCGTGCCCGGACGCGGAGGTGGCCGCGCGCGTCACGGCCGCCCTCGCCGCGCCCGGCTTCCGCCCCTACCTCACCGACGACCTCGTGGGCGCGGAGGCGGGCGGCGCGGTCAAGAACGTCCTGGCCATCGCCTGCGGGATCACCGAGGGGCGCGGCCTCGGCCGCTCGGCGCACGCGGCGCTGATCACGCGCGGCTTCGCGGAGATGACGCGGCTGGGCGTGGCGCTCGGCGCGCGGGCGGAGACGCTGGCCGGCCTGTGCGGCCTGGGCGACCTGGTGCTGACCTGCTCCTCGCCGCAGTCGCGCAACATGAGCGTGGGGCTGGCGCTCGGCCGCGGCGAGAGCCTGGCCGACGCGCTCGCCGGCAAGCTGTCGGTGGCCGAGGGCGTGGCCAGCGCGCCCGCCGTGGTCGCCCTGGGCCGCCGCGCGGGCGTCGACATGCCCATCTGCGAGGCCGTAGCCTCCGTCCTCGCGGGCGAGCGCGGTTTGCAGAGCGCCATCGAAGGGCTGTTGGCGCGGCCGCTGCGGCCGGAAGCGGGCTAGGGAGGCGGAGCGATGGCGGGAGACCTGGTGATCGTGGCGTACCGGCCCAAGCCGGGCCGGGAGGGGGAGCTGGACGCCCTGGTGCGCGACCACGTGCCCCGCCTCGCGCGCCTGGGCCTCGTCACCGACCGGGCGCCGGTGATCGCGCGGGCCCACGACGGAACGGTGGTCGAGGTGTTCGAGTGGCGCGAGGGCGCGGTCGCGCGCGCTCACGAGAACCCTGCGGTGGGCGTCATGTGGGGCGAGTTCGACGCCGTGTGCGAGTACGTCCCGCTGCGCGACCTTCCCGAGGCGGCCGATCTGTTCGCCACCTTCGCGCCCGTGGAGGGCTGATGCCGCTGTTCACCGTCGCCTGCCGCGACCGGCCGGAGAGCTTCGACCTGCGGGCGCGCACGCGCGACGTCCACCTCGCCTGGCTGGCCTCGCTCGGCGACGCCGTGAAGCTGGGCGGCCCGTGGCTGGACGGCGAGGGCCGCTCCGTGGGCTCGCTGCTGATCGTGGAGGCCGGCGACCTCGCCGCGGCGCAGGCGCTGGCCGCCGCCGACCCCTACGCCCACGCCGGCCTGTTCGCGTCGACCGGCGTGGAGCCGTGGCGGCTGGTGGTGGGCGGGTTCGCCCCGCCCACGGCGGCGTGAGCGCCGACGCGCGGCCGCCGGCCGGCGTGCGCCTGTGCGCGCTGGACGATCTGCCCGACCCGGGCGCGCGCGGCTTCCGTTTCGAGCCCGAGGCGCCGGGCGAAGTCGCGCGGCCGTTCCAGGGCTTCGTCGTGCGGCGCGGGGCGGAGGTGGCGGGCTTCGTCGACAGCTGCCCGCACGTGGGCGCGCCGCTCTCGGCCGACCCGCAGCGCTATCTGACGCGGCGCGGCGACTTCGTGATGTGCTTCAACCACGGCGCCCTGTTCCGGCCCGACGACGGCGTGTGCGTGGCCGGGCCCTGCGTCGGCCGCGCCCTCCGGCCCTGGGTGGTGACGGTGGCGGACGGCGCGGTGGTGACGGCCTAGGCGCCGGGCGCGTCGACCACGCCGGCCGCCCCGGCCTCGTCGCCCCAGGCGACGCGGCCCTCGGCGTCGACCGCCAGCGCGGTCACGGGCGCGCCGGCCGCCTCGCGCAGCACCTGCCGCGCGGAGCTCTGCAGGTCGGCGCTCCACACCTCGCCGTCGTCGCGGCCGGCGACGAGCCGGGAGCCCGACCCCGCCGTGCGGGTGACCAGCGTTCCTTCCTTGAAGCCGATCTCCACCGCGTCCTTGCCCATGGGGCCGTTGGCGCCGGCGAAGGGCCAGATCACAGCGCCCGGCGCGCCGGAGCTCGCCAGCAGCGCGCCTTTGGCCAGGAAGGCGAGGCTGCGCACCTTCGCCGGGTAGCCGGCCATGCGCATGTCCTTGGCGTCGGACAGCCGCCAGCCGTGCAGCTGGTTCTCGTGCAGGGCGCTGATCACGAAGCGCGCGTCCGGGCTCCACAGGGCGGAGAGGTGCGCGCCGGGCCACTTGAGCGCGACCGGCTTCTGCTCCGCCACGCGGGCGTACCAGAGCTGCACGCCGCCGTAGGTGGCCGCGGCGAGCCGCCGGCCCTTGGTGTCGAAGGCGACGTCGGCGACCGCGCGCTCGTGGCGGAAGCTGCGGGCGAACCCGGCGTCGGCCGCGTCGAGCACGCGCGCCTCGCGGCCCACGGCGAAGGCGATCAGCCCGGTCGCGGGCGCGGCCGCCACCGCGTCGATCCAGGTCCCGCCCGTGTCGGCCAGCTCCTGCACCGTCCCGTCCGGGCGCGACCAGACGAGCCGGCCGTCGTCTCCGCCCGTGACCACGCCGTCGCCCAAGGGATGGACCGCCGCGCACAGCACGGGGCCGTCGTGCGCCTCGGCCGCGGCTCCGTCCTCCCAGCGCACGGAGCCGTCGCCGAGGGCGAACGCGAAGCCCGCGCGCGTGGGCAGGGCGGCGGCGACCACGGCGTCGAAATTGAAGGCGACCATGCCCCAGCGTGTAGCGTCGCGGCGACGAGCCGCCCAGACCGTGGCGGTTCCGCGACGGCCGCGTTCCGACCGTGGCGCCGCGTCGCTGGCCGCCGGGGCCGGCATGGGCTATGGACACGGTGCGCCGCCCCGCGCGTTCAGCCCCGGTTCGATGTGCACCGGAGGCCTCCCTCCCTCCTTCCGGACCGCCTCCCGCCCGCGTCCCGCGGTCGCAGCGGCGTCGCCGGGTCGGCGGAGGGCGTTGATCGCGGGGGGTTCTGCGGCTCTACTCGCGGCCTGCGCCGGCGGGGAGAGCTCGGGCGCGCTCGGCGGCGGCCGGATCGGCCGCGCTTGGTGAGGTGTTGAGTTGATGGACGCCCCTGCGCGCCCCGAGTCCCCGCCGTCCGCCTCGGACGTCCTCGCGATCGCTTCGGTCGCGACGCACCCCGTGGAGCGGTTCGGCCCCGCGGGGGACCGCGCGCCCAGCCTGGTGGTCGCCGTGCCCGTGCGCGACGAGGAGGAGCGGATCGGCCTGTGCCTCGACGCCCTGGCCCGCCAGGAGGACGTCGACTACGCCGACATGGCCGTGGTGCTGGTGGTCAACAACACCGGCGACGGCACCGCCGACCAGGTGCGCGCCCTCGCGCCGCACGCGCCCTACGTCACCTGGATGCACCAGGTGGAGCTAGCGCCCGAGCAGGCCAACGCCGGCTGGGCGCGCCGCCTGGCCATGGACGCCGCGCTGGCCCTCGCCGCGCCGGGCGGCCTGCTCCTGACCACCGACGCCGACACGCGGGTCAACGACGAGTGGATCGCCTCCAATCGCCGCGAGGTGGCGCTGGGCGCCGACGCGGTGGCCGGCTTCGTCATGGCCGACGGCGACGAGCTGATGCAGCTGGACGCCGCCGTGCTCGAGCGCGGCCGGCTGGAGTGGCAGTACCAGCAGCTCGCCGCCGAGCTCGTCGCCCGCGTCGACCGCGAGGCGCACGATCCCTGGCCGCGCCACAACCAGAACTGCGGCGCCTCGGCCGCCATCACGGTGGACGCCTATCGGGCCATCGGCGGCCTGCCGCCCAAGCCCGTGGGCGAGGACCGGGCGCTGTTCGAGGAGGTGCGCCGCCAGGACGGCTGCGTGCGCCACAGCCTGGAGGTGCAGGTCATCACCAGCGCGCGGACCGACGGGCGCGCCTGCGGCGGCCTCGCCGACGAGATCCGCCTGCGCACCGATCCCGACCATCCCTGCGACGAGGCGCTCGAGGTGGCCACCGCCACCCTGCGCCGCGCCCTGTGGCGCTGCGAGATGCGCGAGGGCTGGCTCGCCTCCAAGCTGGACGCGGCGTGCTGGGCGCGGCGCCTCGGCATATCGGAGATCGAGTTCCGCCACGCGCTGCAGCGCCAGCACTTCGGCCAGCTGTGGGCCGACCTGGAGGACAGGAGCCCGCGCCTGCGCCGCCAGTTCGTCACGGCCAACGGCCTGAAGCGCGAGCTGCGCCGCATGCGCCGGATCGTCGCCACCACGCGCGCCTGGGAGAACGCGGAGCTGCACGAGCTTCCCCGCGCCCTCCGCGCCGCCGTGGCCTGACGCTCAGGCCATCCACACCATCATCCGCGTCTCGACCTCCTCGCCGCGCGCGAGGCTGATGCGCGGCCGCCGGTCGCCCGTGTAGAGGAAGCCCGCCTTCTCCAGCACGCGGCCGGAGGCGGGGTTGTCGACGAAGTGGCCGGACAGGAGCGCGCGCACGCCCCAGCCCTGCGCCGCGCGCGCCAGCGCCGCCCGCAGCGCCTCCGTGGCGTAGCCGCGGCCCCAGTGCGGGCGTCCGAACCAGTAGCCGACCTCGCACAGCCGCTCGCCGTTCTCGCGCTGGAAGCCGAGCAGTCCGGCGAAGCCGTCGCGGTCGGCCACGGCGAAGACGCGCTGGTCGGGCGGGAGATCGGCGCAGCGGGCGACGAAGGCCTCCGCATCCTCGCGCGTGTACGGGTGGGGCACGGGCGACAGCATGCGCGCGACCTCGAGGTCGCCCACGTAGGCGGCGATCGCTTCGGCGTCGGCGACCTGCGGCGCGCGCAGGACAAGCCGCTCGGTGGTGATCGGCTCTTCGGCCCGATCGCAGGTCATGACTTCCCCCTCGCCGGCCGGAGCCGGACGCCTCGCGGGGAGCGGATGCGAAAACGGGGAGCCCGGTGATCCGAACTCCCCGCGAGGTCTGCCGCGGTCCGGATCGGGGCCCTGGCGCCGATCCGGACGGGGTGCGTCTGGAGCGGAGCCCTACTCGGCGGCCATCGCCATGTCGGTGGACGGACCGGCGGGGACGATGTTCACGTAGGTGCGATCGTCGCGCTTGGTCGTGAACTTCACCTGGCCGTCCGCGGTGGCGAACAGGGTGTGGTCACGGCCTAGGCCGCAGTTGTCGCCCGGCCAGAACTTGGTGCCGCGCTGGCGTACGATGATGTTGCCGGCCGCGACGGACTCGCCGCCGAACTTCTTCACGCCAAGGCGCTTGGAGTGCGAGTCGCGGCCGTTGCGCGACGAGCCGCCGGATTTCTTGTGAGCCATGGGAGGGTCTCCTTCGCTCTGATCTTACTCGCCGTCGCCGAGGGCGGCGTCGGAGGCGGACTCGGCGTCCGGGGTGGTCGGCTTCTTCGCGCGCGGCTTCTTGGGCGCGCCGGTCTCGCCGGAGGCCATGGAGCCGGTCTCGGACGCCGCGTCGGCGTTGACCGAGGTCTGCGCGCCGGCCTCCGGCGTCTCGCTCACGGGCTGCTCGACCATGGCGTCGGTCGCAGGCGCATCCGTCGGGGCGGCGGCCTTGCGGGCGCGCTTGGGCGCGGCCTCCGAGGCGGCGGCCGCGGTCGGATCGGCGGCGGGCGCCGTCGCGGGCTGGGCCTGCACCTCGGCGGTGGTGACCATGGGGGAGAGGCCGCGGGCGCGGGCGTTGATCACCGAGCGCGGCGTCAGGTCGACGGTCCCGTCCCACTTGGCGGACTGACCGCCGCCTTCCAGGCCGATGACGCGCAGCACGCTCTCCGACTGGCGGTGGCCGTTGGTGCGGCGGTAGCCCTGGCGGCGGATCTTCTTGAACACCTTGATCTTCTCGCCGCGGCGCGTCTCGATCAGCGTGGCGCGCACCAGGGCGCCCTCGACCAGCGGCGCGCCGACGGTCACGCCGCCCTCGCCGCCGCCCATCATCAGCACCTGGTCGAAGGAGACCTCGGCCCCTACGTCGCCGTCGAGCTTCTCGACCACCAGCACGTCGCCGGGCTGGACGCGATACTGCTTCCCGCCGGTCTTGATCACCGCATACATCGTCAGAGGCCTTCTTGGTTTTGGCGCATAGGGCGGCTTTCTCGCGACCGCCTCAGGGCATGAAACAGGAAACGCCCGCAGCGGACCGCGGGCGAGGGCGCGTCTCTACAGCGCTCCCGAGCTCCTCGTCAAGAAATTGGGCGTCGACGTCAGCCCTGGCCGGTCTTCGGCTGCGGCAGCACGCCTATGAGCTGGAGCTTGAAGATCAGCACCGCGCCCGGCGGGATCTGGCCGCCGGCGCCGCGGTCGCCGTAGCCGAGGGTCGAGGGGAGGAACAGCTCCCACTCGTCGCCCGGACGCATCAGGGGCAGCGCCTCCATCCAGCCGGGGACGAGGTGGTCGAGCGGCATCACCGCGGGCTGGCCGCTCGCGAGGGTGGAGTCGAACACCGTGCCGTCCACCAGCCGGCCCTCGTAGTGCACCTTGATCTCGTCGCCCTCGGCCGGGTGCGGCCCGGCGGGCGGGCCCGAGCGGATCACGCGGTACTGGAGGCCGGAGGGCAGGGCGACCACGCCGGGCGCCTTGGCGTTCTTGGCCAGGAAGGCGTCGCCGGCGCGGTGGGCGGCCTCCGCCTGGGCGGGGTCGGCGGCCACGTCCTGCGCGCCCGCACGGTTGCAGGCGCCGAGCGCCAGGAGGGCCAGGACGGACGTCGCGAGGGGGCGGCGCATGGGCGGTCGAAACTCCTGTCTAGGTCAGTGGATGCGCGGCGGGTAGCCGTGCGCGCGCAATGTGGCGGCGATCTGGTCGGTGTGGGCGCCGTCGCGGGTCTCGACCAGCACGTCGAACTCGGCGCCCTTGGCGGGCACCTCCAGCGCCATGCGGTTGTGCACCACCTCGATGATGTTGCCGCCGGCCTCGCCGATCACGGCGGTGACGGTGGCCAGCAAGCCCGGCCGGTCGTCGCCCACCACCTGGAACTTCACGATGCGCCGCTCGCGCACCAGCTCGCGGGTGAGCACGCTGGCGAGGAGCCGGCTGTCGATGTTGCCGCCGCAAAGGATCAGGCCGCAGCGCCGGCCGCGGAAACGGTCGGGGTAGGCCAGGAGCGCGGCCAGGGCCGCGGCGCCGGCGCCCTCGGCCACGGTCTTCTCCACGTTGGCGTAGAGGGCGACGGCCTGCTCGAGGTACGGCTCGTCGACCAGCAGCACGTCCTCGATCAGCGGGCGGGCGGTTCGGAAGGTGAGGTCGCCCACCGCCTTCACAGCGATGCCCTCCGCGATGGTCTGCCCGCCGATGCGCTGGGCGAAGCCGCGCAGGCGCGCGGTGAAGGAGGGGTACATGGCCGCCTCCACGCCCAGCACCTCGGCCCCGGGCTTCACCGACTTCACCGCCGTGGCCACGCCGGAGATCAGTCCGCCGCCGCCGATCGGCACGGGGAAGACGTCGAGCTCCGGCGCGTCCTCCAGCATCTCCAGGGCGAGCGTGCCCTGGCCGGCCATGACGTCGAAGTCGTTGAAGGGGTGCACGAACACCAGGCCGCGTTCGTCGCAGAGCTGGCGGGCGTGGGCGTCGGCGTCGTCGTAGGTGTCGCCCTCCAGCACGACCTCGGCGCCGAAGTCGCGCGTGTGCTCCACCTTCACGGTCGGCGTGGCGCGCGGCATGACGATGGTCACCGGCACGCCGAGCTGCGCGCCGTGGTAGGCGAGGCCCTGCGCGTGGTTGCCCGCGCTGGCGGCGATCACGCCGCGCCGCCGCTCGTCGTCCGAGAGCTGCAGCAGCTTGTTGAGGGCGCCGCGCTCCTTGAAGGAGGCGGTGAACTGCAGGTTCTCGAACTTCACCCACACGTCGGCGCCGGTGATCGCCGACAGGGTGCGCGAGTGGCGGGTGGGCGTGCGCTCCACGCGGCCGGCGATCCGCGCGGCGGCGGCGCGGACGTCGTCGGGCGTGAGCGTGCGGGACGCGGACATGGGGGCGGCCTCTAGCGCGCCCGGCGCGCCGGCGCCACGATGCTGCGGCCAAGCTGCAGGCGGAACGGGCGTCGCGCCGCGCGCGTTGGCCGGTCGAGACTTCCTGGAGACATGCCGTGACTCGTCCGCGCGCCGCCGTCCGCACCCTGGTCCGCCCTGTCGTCGACCCCCGCTGGGCGTTGCTCGCCGCGCTGGCCGCCGCGGCGCTGGCCGTGCTGGCGCGCTGAGGGCCCGACGATGAGCGATCCGCACATCGACATCTCCTCCGCCGACGCCAGCGGGGCGGGCGACGGGGTGGAGACCACCGGGAACAACGCCGCCCAGGGTCGCCGCGGCACGCACACGCTGAAGGTGCTGCTGGCCTCGCTGGCGCTGGTGGTGGTCGTGCTGTTCGGGCTGTACGCGCTGAACCACCACGCGCTCTCGACCAACCAGGGCGCGGGGGGCCAGTCGGGCACCAACAACCCGGCGGCCGCAGCGGAATTCCACCAGGCGCCGCCCAGCCCCAAGCAGGCGCCCCCCGGCATGCCCTCCACCGAGCCCTCGGGCGGCGGCGAGAGCCGCGCGGCCAACACCGCGGGCTGACCCCGGGCGAGCTGCATTTGCGAGGGCGCGCCGGACGACCGGCGCGCCCTTCGCGTTCAGATCACCGAGCGCCCGCGCACGGCGCGGATGATGAAGCTGACCACCAGCAGCACCAGGAAGATCAGGAACAGGACCTTAGCGATGGAGGCGGCGATCCCGCTCAGCGCGCCGAAGCCGAGGACGGCCGCCACCAGCGCGACCACACCAAAGACGATCGCCCAACCCAGCATAACATCCTCCTAGACACCTCGGCCCGACGGCCGGCGGATGCGCACACAACACCGCCCCAAGCTCGGCCGTTCCGCTCTCCAGCCGCATAGGTCGTAGCTGCAACCGCTGCGGGCCGTCAGGGTTGGAACGCCGTCCTGCCGGCCCGCGCCGGCTCAGCAGGAGCTCCCTTCCGTGATCCGCATCCTGGCCCTCGCCGGCGTCGCCGTCCTCGCGTCCGCGGCCGCCGCTCACGCCCAGCCTTCGCCCGCCCCCGCCGAGTACGTCGCGCGCGCGGGCGCCTCGGACAAGTTCGAGATCGACGAGGCGCGCCTGGCCGAGCGCCGCTCGCACAACGCCCGCGTGCTCGCCTTCGCCCGCGAGATGGTGCGCGACCACACGGACTCGACCGCCAAGGTGGTCGCCGCCGCGACGCGCGCCATGGGCCGTGCGCCGCCGCCTGCGGTGCTGGAGGATCACCAGCGCGACGCCCTGCGCGACCTCTCCGGCGCGGCGCCGCGGGACTTCGACCGCGTCTACATGCGCCAGCAGGCGGACGCGCATAGGGAGGCCCTCGACCTTCACCGCAACTACGCGGAGAACGGGACCGACCCGGAGCTGAAGCGCGCCGCCATGGCGATCCGCCCGGTGGTGCAGCGCCACCTCGACATGGCCGACCGGATGGCCGCCGCGATGCGGTGAGGCGAGGCGGCGGCCCGCCTCAGCGCGGCGCCGCCACCGCTGCGGTGTTGTCCGCCCCGTCACGGTCGATCAGCACGCCCAGCGGGTCGACCGACGCGAACGCCGGCCGGAAGGGCGAGTCCACCGTCGCGAGCGCCGTCCCCGACCGCACGGTCGCGCGCACGGAGGCGACGCGGCCGCCGAGCACCTGGTGGTCGGGCTTGGCGTCGCTGACCGTGAGCTCGACGGGCTCGTTCATGGGGACGGTGCGCTCCCGCCCCGTCCCGTCCACGTCCAGCTTGCGTGCGGTGAGCCTGAAGGTCGTGCGCCAGCCGCCGCCCGGCAGGCGCGCGGCGTGGGCGTCCGTCGCCTTGAGGTCGTAGAGCGTGATCCGCTCCCACAGATCGGTGATCAGCTGCTGACGCACGGGATCGGGGCCGGCCTCCTCGCGCAGCAGCCGCACGAGGTCGGAGGCGCGGGCGAAGGGCGGCCCCTTGAAGCGCGTCGCCTCCAGGAAGCGGCGGAGCGCGCGGTTGACCGCGTCCTCGCCCAGCACGTCCTTGAGCCGGTACATGACGAGCGAGCCCTTGGCGTAGTGGATGTAGGGCTGGTTCTCCACGCGCTCGAGCGGCAGCTCGTCGCGCGCGTCGCCGCCGCGGCCGCGCAGGTAGCGGTCGCGCTCGAACTGCAGGAACTTCCCGATCTGCCCGCGGCCGTAGAGCCGCTCCATCAGCATCAGCGAGGTGTACTGGGCCAGCGTCTCGGTGATCGAGGCGGCGCCCTGCTGGTCGCTGGGCGTCTCCTGGTGGCCCCACCACTGGTGCGCCAGCTCGTGCGCGGTGACGTAGGTCACCATGTCGATCTTGTCCGAGCGGCGCGGGTCGGCGGGAGTCTTCCAGGCGAAGCCGATGCCTTCCGAGTAGGGGATGGTGTTGGGCAGGCTGACGGCGAACTGGGCGTAGTCGGGGAACTCGACGATGCGCACCTGGCGGAACTGGTACGGGCCGAAGGCGGCCGTGTCGTAGTCCAGCCCCGCCTTCAGCGTCGCCAGCATCCGGTCGACGTTCCACGCGTGCTTGGGGTCGTAGCGGACCGACAGCTCCACGTCGCGCCAGCTGTCCAGCCGCTCGGCGTAGCGCGCCGACTGGATCGCCAGCAGCGGCAGGATGGGCGCCTCGGACTGGAAGCGCGCCGTGCGCCGCCCGCCGGCGGTGACGTCCATCACGCGGTAGCCGGGGGCGACGGGCGTCTGGTCGGCGTCGGTGGAGACGGTGATGTCGGTGGAGGCGAAGTCGGCGTCGTGGCGGATGGCGTTGAAGCGCGTGGCCGCGTCGTCCTCCAGCCGCGGCGGGCGCAGGTCCAGCGGCCGCAGCCCGTACTTCCGCCGCTTGTTGCGGTCCTGCAGGAAGGCGTCTCGGCTTACGCCGATCGTCGGCGCCAGCTGGCGGTCGAACAGGAAGGAGCCGTTCGCGACCACGCTCGTCTCGTTGTCCGAGTTCCTGAAGCCGCGCTGCTGAAGACGGGTGGCGAAGGAGACGCGGCGGCTCTCGCCGGGCGCCATGGGCGTGTCGAAGGCGAACACGCGGTCGTCAAAGCGCTCGAAGGTGCGGCTCGGCCGCGCGCCCTCGACCGACAGGGCGGTGATCCGCAAGAAGCGGTCGGTGCGCAGGTGGATCTCGCGGATGGGCGCCGCCGTGTCGTTGCGGACCAGGTAGCTGCCGCGCGTGTCGACGCGCCGCTCGCGCGGGTGCAGCTCGACGTTCAGGGAGACGGCGGCGATCTTGGGCTGCGGCAGGTCGACGTAGCGGCCGAGGGTGCGCTCCATGTCCGCCAGGCGGCGCTCGTCCTGTGGCGCCGTGTGGTGGACGTTGAGGACGTCGGTGTTCCAGAAGCACCAGCCGCCGATGGCGACCGCCGCCAGCACGCAAGCGCCCAGCGCCGCCCCGCCGCCGCGGCCCAGCCGGTCGGACAGGCGCGCGATCCGCGGGCGGAGCGCCGTCTGCGCGCCGCGCCGCCACAGGCCGTAGCTGAGCACCGCGAGCGCGAGCGCCACGGCGGTCCAGTAGGCGCGGAACCACCAGGCGGCCGCGCCCGCCACGGCGTTCCCGTTCAGGTCCGACAGGGGCTCGTCGGGCGCGCCGCCGTAGAGCAGCAGGTTGGAGTCCCAGCCCAGCGCCCCGGCCACCAGCGTCAGGATCAGCACGCCCAGCATCAGCATCCAGCCGACGAACTTGTGCGGCGCGATCGTCTGCAGGAACACGGCCAGGATCGCGTACTGGACGGCGAACACCGTCTGCGGGGCCACGTACCAGGCCAGGTACTCGCCCCAGTCGGCCGAGGCGCCGCCCTTCAGCGCCTGCACCGCCGCCCCCGCCAGCGCGCCCACCAGGCCGAGGGCCAGCAGCACCAGCGCCACCGCGGCCATCTTGGGGTAGGCGAAGGACCAGTCGGGCGCGGGCGTGGAGCCGACGATCTCCTCCAGCCGCCGGTCGCGGTCGCGCCATACGAGCTCGCCCGCGTAGAACACCGCCACGATCACCGGGATGATGCTGAAGCTCTCGCGCAGGCCCTGCACGACCAGCCGCGTCACCGGATGGAGGGCGACGCCGTAGATGGCTCCGTCCGCCAGCCACAGCCGCGCGCCGGCGTTGATCAGCCCCAGCAGCAGGAGCACGGCGAGCGCGGGCGAGCGCAGCACCAGCCCCGCCTCGAACCGCGTCCGCGCGAAGAACTGCGCGACGCGGGCGCGGCCGTCGTGGCGAGGAACGGCCGGGGCGGCGTCGCGGAGGGCGGGCGCGTCCGCCGGGGCGGAAGCGACCGCGGCGGCGCGGGCGGCCCGGCGCACGGCGCGACGGGAGGACCGCTCCTCGTCGCGCGTCAGCCACCGCGCCGCAGCCAGCGCCAGCGCGCCGACGGCGATCCACAGCGCGCGCGAGCCCAGCAGCACGGGCGTCAGCGCCGGGTCGCGCGTGTTGCGCTCGGCGGTGGACATGTAGCGCGTGGCGTCGCCGAAGGCGCCCAGGCCGAAGGGGTCGAGCCAGGGCGACAGGCTCTCCAGGCTCAGCCGCGCCGACACCTGCCGCACGGCGATGAACAGCACCAGGAGCGCCACCGCGCCCACGTAGGTGGCCATCATGGAGCGCGTCGCGGTCGCCAGGGCGTAGAGCAGCGCGCCCGTCGCCCATAGCGCCGGGAGGCCCCACACAAGGTAACTGAACAGGTAGCTCCCGGGCAGGAACGGCCCCAGCCGGTCCCGGTCCACCCACGGCGCGAGCGAGCCGGCCGCCACGCCCAGGGGGATGGCGAGCAGCGCCAGCGCCGCGGCGGTCCAGGCGCCTGCGAAGCGGCCGAACACGCGGGCCCCGCGGCTCACGGGGGTGGAGCGCAGGATGGGCGCGAACCCGGTCTCCTCGTCGCGCACCGCCGCGCCCGCCACGAAGGCGGTGGTCACGAACATGAAGAACACGCCGAGCGTCAGCGTGGTCAGCTGCAGGGCGTAGGGCGAGTTCAGGTGCACGGGCCCGCGCCCGCCGATCTGCACGTTGTCCACCGTCACCGAGGCGAACACGAGCAGGAAGAACAGCAGCCCCGAGATCCAGAACACCGGGTTGCGCAGCTGGAAGCGGAGTTCGAACCCCGCGACGGCGCCCGTCACTCAGCGACCCTGCGAGGCGGCGGCGGGGCGGCGGCGCACGCCGTGCAGGGCGGCGAAGTACACGTCGGCCAGCCCGCCCGGCTGCGGCCGGAAGCCCGCGCCGGGGTCCGTGTCGCTGACGACGTGCGCCTCCGTGCGGCCGGCGTGCAGCCGCGTGGAGATCACGTCGTAGCGCTCGCGCAGCGCCGGCAGCTCGGCCCGCTCGACCGTGCGCGTCCACACGCGCCCCTGCAGCTCCGCGGTGAGCGCCGCGGGCGCGCCCTGCCGCACGATGCGCCCCTCGCAGATCACCGCCATGGCGGGGCAGAGGTCGGCCACGTCCTCCACGATGTGCGTGGAAAGGATGACCACCGTGTTCTCGCCGATCTCGGCCAGCAGGTTGAGAAAGCGGTTGCGCTCCTCAGGGTCCAGGCCGGCGGTGGGCTCGTCGACGATGATCAGCCGCGGGCCGCCGATCAGCGCCTGCGCCACGCCGAAGCGCTGGCGCATGCCGCCCGAGAAGCCCGCCAGCGCCTTGCGGCGCACGCCCCACAGGTTCACCTGCTCCAGCAGGCGCTCGACCTCCGCCTTGCGCGCCGCGCGGTCGGTGACGCCCTTCAGCACGGCCAGGTGGTCGAGCATGTCGTAGGCCGACACGCGCGGGTACACGCCGAAGTCCTGCGGCAGGTAGCCCAGCACGCGGCGCAGGAGCTGCGGCTGGCGCACGGCGTCGATGTCGTCGAAGCGGATCAGCCCGCCCGTGGGCGTCTGCAGCGTCGCCACGCAGCGCATCAGCGTCGACTTGCCCGCGCCGTTGGGCCCCAGAAGGCCGAACAGCCCCGGCGGCACGGCGAGGCTCACCCCGTCGAGCGCGCGCACGCCGTTGGGGTAGACGTGGGTCAGATCGTCGATCTGCAGCATGGACGCGCGGCGGCTCCGCCAGATTTTCGCCACGCTGCCCGTCGCGGGCGGGCGCTTCAAGTGAACAGAGCGCAACCCGGCGTCGGCGGCGCCCGCGCTGGCGCGACCGCGGCTCCCGCGCTACGCCCCGCCGCCATGGCCGACCTCGTGATCCCCGCCCCGCCCGCCGTCACGATCCCGGTCGAGGGCGGGGGCGACTTCCCCGTGCGCCGCATCTTCTGCGTGGGCCGGAACTACGGCGCGCACGTGCGCGAGATGGGCGGCGACGAGAAGGACCAGCCGCCGCTGTTTTTCACCAAACCCGCCGACGCCGTCGTCATCGGCGGCGCGGACGTGCCCTATCCGCCCGGCACGAAGGACTTCCACCACGAGATCGAGCTGGTGGTGGCGCTCGGCCGCGGTGGGAGCGACGTGTCGGCGGACGCGGCGCTCGGCCTCGTGTGGGGCTACGCCGCGGGCGTGGACCTGACGCGGCGCGACCTGCAGGGGCTCGCCAAGAAGGGCGGCCAGCCGTGGGACGCGGCCAAGGCGTTCGACCACTCCGCCCCGCTCGGCCTGCTGCGCCGCGCCGAGGGCGCTCCGCCCCCGGTCGGCCGCATCTACCTGTCCGTCGCCGGCGCGTCGAAGCAGGACGCCGACCTCGCCGACATGATCTGGAGCGTGGCGGAGGTGATCGCAGAGGCCTCCAAGCTGTGGGAGCTCAAGGCGGGCGACCTGATCTTCACCGGCACGCCGGAGGGCGTCGGCCCGATCGCGCGCGGCGAGCGGGTGGAGGGCCGCGTGGCCGACCTGCCGCCCGTCGCCTTCAGCGTGGTCTGAGCCGCCCGCCCGTGGACCTCGTCCTGCACGGCTACTGGCGCTCCTCGCCCAGCTGGCGGGTGCGGATCGCGCTGGCGTGGAAGAGCCTCGCCTATCGGCAGGCGCCGGTGAACCTGCTGGCCGGGGAGCACCGCTCGGCGGAGCATCGGCGGCTGAACCCGCAGGCGCGCATCCCCGTGCTGGAGGCCGACGGCGCCGTCCTGGTGCAGGGGCCGGCGATCCTGGAGTGGTTGGAGGAGGTCGCGCCCTCGCCGCCGCTGCTCCCCGCCGACCCGCTCGGCCGCCAGCGCGTGCGCGCCATGGCCGCGGTGGTGGCCTGCGACATCGCTCCCCTGCAGAACCTCGGCGCGGGTGAGCAGCTGGAGCGCCTGGGCGTGGACGCGGCGGGCGTGCAGGCCTGGCGCGCGCACTTCATCGCCGACGGCCTGGGCGCGCTGGAGGCCATGACGGCCGAGCACGGCGGCGCTTTCCTGCACGGCGACGCCCTCACTCTCGCCGACCTGCACCTCGTGCCCCAGCTGTTCGGCGCGCGCCGCTTCGGCGTGGCGCTGGACGCCTTTCCGCGCCTCTCGGCGGTGGAGGCCCGCTGCGCGGCGCTGCCCGCGTTCCAGGCGGCCGCGCCCGAACGCCAGCCGGACGCGCCGGCCCCGTCCTGACGCCCGCGACTCTTTGCGCGGCGCCCGCTTCCCAGGCGGAAAGCGAGCGGCTAAGGGATCGTCAACGTACGTCCGGGCCCCGCGCGCGGACCGCTTGGGAGTGAGGCATGGCGTCGAGACTGGCCGGCGGCGGCGTCGGCAAGAAGTACACGGTCGGCACCAACGCCGACATGAACGTCACGCCCCTGGTGGACGTGATGCTGGTGCTGCTGATCATCTTCATGGTCACTGCGCCGCTCGCCACCGTGTCGATCAAGCTCGACCTGCCGCCCGCGATCCCGCCGCCGCCGAACGCGCACCCCAAGCCGCCGACGGTGATCTCGCTGCAGAAGTCGGGCGCCTTCTACATCGGCCAGCAGCAGACCCGGATCGAGAACCTGGTCGGCGACGTCACCCACGCGCTGAACGATCCGAACCCGACGCAGCAGACCGTGTACATCCGCGCCGACAAGGAGGTGAAGTACGTCACCTTCATGGACGTGCTGAACACGCTGCAGGACGGCGGCTTCTACAAGATCTCGCTGATCACCGAAGACCGCGTCTGACGGCTTCGCCCGGCTGAGTTCAGGCCCGCTCCGGGAGACCGGGGCGGGCCTCTTCCGTTCAGGCGACCGCGCAGGCCTCGAAGCCGCGCTTGAGCGCCGCCTCGTCCAGCTTGCGGCCGATGAACACCATTCGGCTCCAGCGGCGCTCGTCGTCACGCCATGGACGCTGGAGTTCGCCCTCCAGGATCATGTGCACCGCCTGGAAGACGAGGCGCTTGTCCTCGCCCTGGACGTCGAGGATGCCCTTGGCGCGCAGGATGTCAGGCCCCTGCGCCTGCAGCACGCCGTTCAGCCACTCGGTCACCTTGCGGCCGTCCAGCGGCCGCTCGAGCGACAGGGACACGCCGCGGATGTCCTGGTCGGCATGCGCGTGGCCGCGGGCGCCGTGGTCGTGCCCATGATCGTGGTCCCCGTGGGCGTGATCGTGGCCGCAGTCCTCGTCGTGCACGTGGCCCGGCTCGCCGTGCGCCGGGTTGAGGAAGGCGGGCTGCAGCTCTGTGATGCGCTCCAGGTCGAAGCCGCCGCGGTTCAGCACGGCGTCGAGCGGCACCGCCGAGCGCACCGCCCGGTGCACGGGGGCCAGCGGGTTCAGCCGGCGCAGGGCGGTCTCCACCTCGGCCAGGGTCGCGGCGTCCACGAGGTCGGCCTTGTTGAGGATGATCTGGTCGGCGAAGCCGATCTGCTCGCGCGCCTCTCGGCTGTCGGCGATCCGGTCGCGCACGTTCAGGGCGTCCACCACGGTGGTGACGCTGTCCAGTCGCGTGCGGGCGCGCACCTCGTCGTCGACGAAGAAGGTCTGGGCGACCGGGCCGGGGTCGGCGAGCCCCGTGGTCTCCACCACGATGGCGTCGAACGCGCCCTTGCCGCCCTTGGCCTGCCGCCGCATCAGCCCGTTGACGATGCGGATCAGGTCGCCGCGCACCGTGCAGCAGACGCAGCCGTTGTTCATCTCGAACACCTCCTCGTCGGAGGAGGCGATCAGGTCGTTGTCGATGCCGATCTCGCCGAACTCGTTGACGATCACCGCGTAGCGGCGGCCGTGGTCCTCGCTGAGGATGCGGTTCAGCAGCGTGGTCTTGCCGGCCCCCAGGTAGCCGGTGAGCACGGTGACGGGGACGGGAGCGGTCGCTTCGGGCATGGCGCCCATGTGGCGCGCCCGACGCCGGTGCGGAAGCCTATGCCGCCGTCGAGGCCGGCGCTTCGGACAGCAGGGCGTAGATCGCGTCCGCCGAGCGCGCCGCCCGCAGCTGCTCGCGCAGGTCGGCGCGGCGCAGCAGGCGCGCGATGCGCGCCAGCGTGCGCAGGTGGGTGGCGCTGTCGCCCTCCGGCGCGAACAGGGCGAACACCAGGTCCACCGGCCGCCCGTCCACCGCGTCGAAGGCGACGGGCTGCTCCAGCCGGAGGAAGACCGCCGTCATCCGGTCAAGGCCGGGGAGCTGGGCGTGCGGCAGCGCCACGCCCGAGCCCACGCCTGTGGAGGCGGAGGCCTCCCGCTCGGCGAGACGCTCCAGCACCAGCGCCGGATCCGCCCCCGTGCGGCGCGCCGCAAGCTCGGCCACGGCGGCGAGCGCCCCGCGCTTGGAGCCCACGCCGCCCTTGTCGGCCACCGCCCCGCGGGCGAGCCAGTCCTGAACGTCCATCGCGCCTCAGTGCGCTCCTGCGCCGGCGCGCGGCTGGGTCTGCGGCGCGCTCTCGCCCGCCGCGGCGGCCGTGCGCTCAGGGTCGATCCAGCCGATGTCGCCGTCCGAGCGGCGATAGACCACCGACAGGCCGCCGTGCGCCAGGTTGCGGAACATCACCGCGTTGGCGTCGGTGACCTCCAGCTCCATCACCGCCCCGGCCACGGTGAGCGACTTCACCTCCTGCTGCGACTCCGCGATGATGGCCGCGCCGGGCGCGCCGTTCCCCGCCGAGCCGTCCTGCCCGTACTCGCCGTCGCCCACCAGGTCGTCCGCCTCCTCGTCGGCGGGGCGCAGCACCGTGTAGGCCGCCACCTCCGACCGGCCCGCCGCGCCGCCGTTGTGCGGCTTGTGCGCGACCAGGCGACGCTTGTAGCGACGGATGCGCGTCTCGACCTTCACCAGCGCCGTGGTGAAGGCGGAGTGGGCGTCGCCGCCCAGACCCTTCGCCATCAGCCGCTGGCCGTTGGCGAGCCGCAGGACCACGTCGACGCAGACGCTGTGCCCCTCCTTGCCGATGAACACGTCGGCCTCGCCGCCGCGCTCGAAATAGCGGCCGACGCCCGCGGTCAGCTCGTCGACGATGCGGGTGCGCAGGGCGTCGCCCACGTCCATGTGCTTGCCCGAGACGTTCACGTCCATGGGCGTGTCCGTCTGGGCGCCGGCCGGGCCGTTCGCTTGCGCAGCGTTCATGCAACTCACTCCGTCTGACGAGGTCCGCACCTGTCAACGGGCGACGAAGCCGCCCGGAGCCGGCCGCGGGCCTCCGAGGGGAGGAGAACGTGTTGCGGGGGTGAGGGTTTCGAGGCGGACGGCCCGGAGCCGCTCACGCGCTTGTGTCCAAGGGACGGGCGCCGGGGCGTGGTGAACGCGCCGTTAAGAGGCGCCGGTCCATGCCGACGGGCTCCCGCCCTCCCTCCCTCCGCCGCGTCCATGGCCCTCGACCGCACCCTCCACCATTTCACGCTCGACCCCTTCTCGCGCACCGTCCGCCTGGTGCTCGGCGAGAAGCGGCTGGCCTACGCCGAGCAGGTGGTGCGCTATTGGGAGCGGCCGGACGCGCTCGCCGGCCTGAACCCCTCCGGCCTGCCTCCCGTGCTGGTGGACGGCCGCGGCCGTGACGCCGTGGTGGTGTGCGAGACCCGCGCCATCCTGGAGCACCTGGAGGAGCGCCACCCCTCGCCCGCCCTGCTCCCGCCCGACCCCGCACCCCGTGCGGAGGCGCGGCGCCTGCTCGGCTGGTTCGAGCGCAAGTTCGACTACGAGGTGAACGGCCTGCTGCTCCACGAGAAGATGGAGAAGCGCCTGCTGGGCCTGGGCGCCCCCGAGCTCTCGGCCCTTCGCGCCGGCCGCGACGCCCTTCGCGCGCACATGGGCGTGGTGGAGGCCCTGCTCTCGCACCGTCACTGGCTGGCCGGCGCCGACCTGACGCTGGCCGACCTCGCCGCCGCCGCGCACCTGTCGGTGGTCGACTACATGGGCGAGGCGCCCTGGGACGAGCACCCCCACGCCCGCGCCTGGTACGCGCGCATCAAGTCCCGCCCGTCGTTCAGGCCGCTCCTGGCAGACCGTCAGCCGGGCATCGCCCCGGCGGCGCACTACGACGACCTGGACTTCTAGGCGCGCGGTGAGCGGACCTTGCGAAGGTCCGCTCAGGGTGGAAATCTGCCGTTAGTCGCATGCGGTTACTCAAAGGGCCGAACACTCCCA
>CAXTBN010000035.1:0-29772 GCA_964242895.1 uncultured Caulobacteraceae bacterium
GCGCTTAGAAGCGCGCCTTCAGGGCCACGAAGTAGCGGCGGCCGATCAGGTCGTACGTCGAAGAGTCAGTCTGGCCTTCCGACGCGGACGCCGTGCTGAAGAAACGCGGGTCCTTGTTGGTGACATTGGTCACACCGCCACGCAGCTCAAGCGTGTCGTTGATCTTCCAACGCGCGTTCAGGTCCGTATAGAATTCGGGATCGACGCCACGAGCGGTGCACTTGGTGGACAAGCCGACACAGCTGCTGTCGCGTGCATTGCCGATGTAGCGCTCCACGACACCGAAGTCGAAGGGTCCAACCGAGTAGTTCGAGTTGAGGAGTGCCTTCCAAACCGGGAAGGCGCCACTACCCTCCGGGCCGTTCCCAAAGGACGAGATAGAGTCGCGGTAGTTCAGGAAATTGCCGCCTGGCACCGACTGGACATCGAAGTCGTTAAGCCAAGTTCCAGTCAAGTTGAAGGCCAGAGAGCCGAACTTATCGCTGAGGTTCAAATACGGCAGCATCGAAAGGGCGAAGTTCCAATCAACCTGGAAGTCAATGCCGCTAGTCCGGATCCCACCGAGGTTCAGGTTGTTCGCAGTGCCCGAGACGATCTGTCCCGAGGAGGGATCGCGGCTGAACAGTTGGCAGAGCGCGTTGGAATTCGAATAAGTGGGATTGCTGCCCGCCACTTCGTTGAAGCAGTACTGAAGCTGCGTGGGGGGGCCGACCGTTCCGATCGCACCGTTGATTTCGATGTTGTAATAGTCGACCGACGCAGAAACGTGGCTGAACAGCGGCATCGAGAACTTGGGTTGCAGGACGATGCCACCAGTATAGGTGTTCGCTCGCTCCTGACGAAGGTTCGGATTGCCGCCCGCCAGTTCCTGGATCTGTGTATTTGCTCCCTGGAAGGTGTCGACCTGACTGGCCGGAACACCCTGCGCGATGCAGAGGGCTCGGACCGCCGCAGCATCGACCCCGACGCCTTTGCGGGCCGCACCGCGGACGTCGCAAGGATCGCCTGAATTAAGGCCGGTGGCGGACGGGGCGCCGATGCTGAAGAAGCCGTTCGAAGCGGGGGTGAACAGCTCACCCACGTTCGGCGCGCGGATCGCGCGCGAGTAGCCGCCCCGCAACAGCAACCAATCCGTCACCTTCCACTCCAGGTCGGCCTTATAGGTGTAGGCCGGCCCGATTGTTGAATAGTCGGAGTAACGGCCGCCGATGTCGAGGCTCACCGATTTTGCGAACGGAAGGTCCTTCAGGACCGGAACGAGCAGCTCCTGATAGACCTCGTAAACGTCGATGTTGCCGGAGATCGGCGCTCCGCCGTTAAAGCCCACCACGCCCGTCGTGTTGTTGGCGAGGTTATAGGTTGTACCCCCGAGCGTGTAGCTATTGGTCGTCAGGTCAAAGGACGACAGCAGAGCATCCGGCAGGAAGGATGCACGATCATCGCGGTAGTCGGCACCGAAGGCGAAGCGGACATCACCGCCGACGTGGCCGTTGGCGAAGTCGGGCGTGGTGAACAGCTTGCCTTGGAAATCGCCTTCGACGATCTGCTGCGTGTACTGCGTCTGGTTCTTCACCGACGGGCTGAGGAAGGTCGCGCAACCCGGCGTGATGGTGGAGACGCCGAACGGGTTGTAAGTGGAGCATACTCCGTTGTTCGCGTTCGAGTTGGCGAACACGGCGGCCGCGTTGGCATGGTTGACGTTGCCTGATTGGCTCGTCGAGTTGTTGTAGTGGCCATAGGCACCGAAGATGTCGTAAGTGATGTCATTGAAGGGCACATCACCCTTCACGCCGACGATCGACTGGTAAGTTGAGAATTCTGTATTCTGAATGCGAGGGCCCAGTTCACTGAAGCGCTTGGAGAACACGAACGGAGCGTTCGGATCGGCGCGCGAATTGAGCAGCGTCCTCAGGTCAGTCGAGATGAAGGGATTTGCTGCGGAGACTAGGAAGCCGGTTCCGCCCGCACCAAGCGACGTCGGCGTCAGAGCCACGTCCGGATTGCCCGAAGCCGGCGACGCCGCGAGTTGGGTCGACGCGGTGTAGTCCGTGAAGAAAAATTGCGTGTACGCTTTGATGTGCGGGGTGATCGCATACTCGGCGTTGCCGAAGGCGTTGTAACGCGTCAGCGGAAGTTGGATGTAGTTGAGCGCGCCGGTGTTGTAGCTACCGCCGTTGGACGCGGTCGCGGTGCGCGAGATTGTAGAATAATCGATGGTCGTCGGACCGCGATAGTTGGCCGCGCCGTTGAACAGGGTGCCATCGTTATTCGGACCGAAAGTGAAGCTCGGGGCGATGCTGGCGGCCGTCGCGGGCGCGACGCCGTAGCTCGTGAACAGGCCTGTGATGGCCGCCTGCGTCACGGGATTGGCCTTAAGGCCCGGCACAGCGCCGTTGACGAACGAGATGCCGCCCTGCGGCCGCGTGCCTGAAAGGCCCGACACGGCCAGGACACGAGGATCGACGTTGCCGCCGATAGTTGGGTAGTCCTGGCGCGTCACGTTTGTACGGGCGCCGTAAAAGACGGGATCGCGGTTCGAGTAACCGAGGCTGACGACGGCGTTGCCGCGGTCATCAGCAAAGTTTGAGCCGGCGGTGACATTGATATTGGTCTCCTCACCGTCGCTCTGGTCTGAGACGCCGTAGGAGGCGTCCACGACCACGCCTTGGAAATTATGCTTGAGCTTGAAGTTCGTAACGCCGGCGATGGCGTCGGAGCCGTACGATGTCGACTGGCCGCCAGTCACGACTTCGATGTTTTCGATCAGCGCCTGCGGAACGACGTTGACGTCGACGACGCCATTGACGTTAGACGGCGTGATGCGTCGCCCGTCGAGCAGCACCAAGTTGCGGACGTTGCCGAGGCCGCGAAGATCGATGTTGACCTGACCGTTACCGGGATTGTTATTCTGAGCGCCGTTGCTGGGGACGAACTGCGGAATTGCATTGAAGAGACGGTCGAGGGTGACCGCGCCGGTGTTCTCGACCGCCTTGGGGCCGACCGACACGATGGGGCTGTCGGCGACGTAGTCGCGACGCGCGATGCGCGATCCGGTGACCACCACTTCTCCAACCTGCGCGCCCTGGTCGCCCGCGGCGTTGAAGCCGCCGGCGTTGGACACTTCGCGAGTCGTGGGCTGGGCCTGGCCGTTGGTCTCGGTCGTCGTCGTCTTGACGTTGCCCGTCGTGGGCTCGGTCGACTGCGCGAACGCCGGAGCCGCCGCGAGGAGCGCGGCGCCGGCGAGAACGCTGGACGCCAGCAGGCGGCTTCGCGTGTGGGTCATGGTCGGGGTCATCCTTGAAGGGCGTCGGAACGGTGGACAGGCGAGGACGCCGAAGCGGTCACCTGCGCTCGCCACAAACCTGTCGAGCGATGTCCAACGGGTCAACTACCGCCGAAAGGTCGCCTCAGTGTGTAGCTTTTCTGCCACAAAGGCTCATGCGATAGATCAGGGATAGGAATCTCCCGGTGAGACGCTCCCGTCCCGGACGATACGGAAAGGCCTAGCAAGCTAAAGAATGTATTATAAAGGAATTGCAAGATCGCGCAAAGCTCGGATTGCGCCATGCGCGCTCAGACGAATTGCTATTCTCCCCTATTGAACACTATTTATCTTTCAATTATAGACGGCCTATAGACCTTATAAAGAGGTGGCATGACAATCAGGAGCGTTGATTGTAAGTCTGACTGGGATAATTGTTGAAAAATCGATTAGATGCCACTTACCGATGGCGAATATAGGTTTATTACCGTAGCACAGCTCGCGGCGTGCTGTTGCCATCGGAGACACAGAAGCCGCGGGACCGTCGAGCAGCTTCTCGGCCAGCTGCAGGTGGGCTTTGATCGAGGCGTCAAGACAGCCTCAGGCGCGCTCCGCCGCCGCGGCGCTTAGCCACAGCGGACTGCCGGTCGCAGCGTCGGCGGCCCGATGGCCGATCTAGTGACGGCGGCGAGCGCTTGCGTCCGCCGGCCCAAGCCGGGCGGAATCGGATAAGCTGAGCCGGTAGCGGAGGACTTCGATGGGTCGCCAATTCCTGTCCGGGTGCGCGCTTGCGGGAGCCCTGCTTGCGGCGACGACGGCGGTCGCCGCACCGTCCCTGGGCGAGCCGTCCCTGTCGCCGGACGGGCGGGAGATCGCGTTCGTGTCCGGCGGCGACATCTGGACCGCACCCGCCGCGGGTGGAGAGGCGCACCTCCTGGTCAGCGACCCGGCCACCGAGAGCCGTCCCCTGTGGTCGCCGGACGGCCGCTCGCTCGCCTTCACCTCCAACCGGGCGGGCTCGACCAACCTCTACCTGCTGGTGCTCGCCACCGGCGAGGTGAAGCGGCTCACCTGGGCCGACACGGCGGAGACGCTGGACGCCTGGTCGCGCGACGGCCGCTGGCTCTACTTCTCGTCCGGCGTGAACGACGTCGGCCGCCAGTCCGACGTGTTCCGCGTCCCGGTCGAGGGCGGCACGCCGCTGGAGGTCAGCCGCGAGCGCTACCTCGCCGAGTTCCAGGGCGCGCCCTCGCCCGACGGGGGCACCCTGGCGCTGATGGCGCGCGGCCTCTCCAACGGCCAGTGGTGGCGGAACGGCCACGCCCACATCGACGAGACCGAGCTGTGGCTGAAGCCGATCGACCAGCCCGGCGGCTACCGCAGGCTCGTGCCGGGCGGGGCCAAGCACGCCTTCCCCATGTGGAGCGCCGACGGCGCCGCGATCAGCTACATGAGCGACGAGAGCGGGGCTGAGAACCTGTGGCGCACGCCGGTCGCGGGCGGGGCGTCGACGCAGCTGACGCGCTTCACCTCCGGCCGGGTGCTGTGGCCGTCCATCGCCTACGACGGCCGCGCCATCGTATTCGAGCGCGACTTCGGCATCTGGCGCTGGGACGCGGCGACGGGCCAGGCCGCCCAAGTCCCCATCCAACTGCGCGGCGCCCCGGCGGGCGAGGGCGACAAGCACCTCAACGAGTCCAGCTTCCGCGAGATCGCGCTCTCGCCCGACGGCAAGAAGGTGGCGGTGATCGCCCACGGCGAGGTGTTCGCCGCGCCCTCCAAGGACGGCGGGCCGGCCCAGCGCATCACCCGCACGCCCGCCGCCGAGAGCGACCTCGTCTGGTCGCCCGACTCCCGCCGGCTCGCCTTCCTTTCGGAAGAGGGGTTCGACGTGAAGCTCCAGCAGTACGACTTCGCCAGCGCCAAGACGGTGACGCTCAGCAAGGGCGCGGGTGCGGTGCAGTCCTCGGCCTACGCTCCGGACGGCCGCAGCATCGCCTACGTCCACGGCGAGACCGAGCTGCGCGTCGCGACCCTCGGCCCGGACGGCGCCCCGGTCTCCGAGCGCACCCTGTTCACCGGCGCCCTGGAAGGCCGCGACGCCGCGCCCGTCTGGTCGCCGGACGGCAGGTGGCTGGCGTTCGGCGTGACCGGACCCAAGGCGTTCCGCAACGTCTACGTCGTGCCGGCGGCGGGCGGCGAGGCCCGGCCGATCAGCTTCCTGGCCAACGGCAACACGGGCCGGCGCGTCGCCTGGTCTCCGGACGGGACCTACATCCTGGTCGACACCGCCCAGCGCTCGGAGGACGTGCGGCTGGTGCGCATCGACCTCCTGCCGCACGTGCCCAAGTACCGGGAGGACGCCTTCCAGGACCTGTTCAAACCCGCCGACCAGCCGGACAAGCCCTCCGTCCGCCCGACCACGCCGCTGGCCCCCGGCCGGGTCCCGGCCAAGACCACCGACCCCACGCCCGAGCCCTCCGCCAGGCCCCAGCGCACCGCCGACGCGGCCGCCAAGGCGGGCGACGACAAGGGCGAGGACGGCGACGAGAAGCCGGCCGCGAAGAAGGGTCCGGTCAAGCCCGTGCGCATCGTCTTCGAGGGCATCCGCCAGCGCGCCACCATCCTGCCGCTCGGCGTCAGCGCCGACACGCCGGTGATCAGCCCCGACGGCAAGACGCTGGTGTTCCGGGCGCGTCAGGGCGAGCGCGACACCCTCTACAGCTACGACCTGGACGAGCTCGCCCGCGAGCCGCCGTCGCCGCACGAGCTGGCCTCGAGCGAGAAGTCCAAGGGCGACTACGCCTTCACCCCGGACTCCAAGACGGTGTTCTATCGCGAGGGCGGCAAGATCTTCTCCACGCCTATCGAAACGCCGAAGGCCAAGCCGCTGGCGGTCTCCGCGGAGATGGACGTGGATTTCGCCACCGAGAAGCTGGTGGTGTTCGACGAGGCCTGGAGCACGCTGAACCGCCGCTTCTTCGACCCCAAGTTCAACGGCAAGGATTGGACGGCCATCCGCGCCCGCTTCCTGCCGCAGGTGCAGGGCGTGCGTAACGGCGACGAGCTGCGCCGCGTGATCAACCTGATGATCGGCGAGCTCGACGCCTCGCACTCCGGGATCTCAAAGGCGCCCGACCCGGCCGAGGCCGCCGCCCGCGCCCACGTCGGCGACCTGGGCCTGCGCTTCGACCGCACCGCCTACGAGGCCGGGCGGGGGCTGGTGATCCGCGAGATCGTCACCCTGGGCCCGGTGGACACCGCGGGCGGCGTCCACGTCGGGGACCGGCTGCTGGCGGTGGACGGCGCTAGCGTCGGGCCGCACGACAACCTCGACCACCTGCTCCTCGGCAAGGTCGGCAAGCGCACCGTGCTGACCATCGCCGGCCCGTCCGGCCCGTCACGCGAGGCGGTGGTGCGGCCGGTGACGGTGCAGGTCGCCGCGGGTCTGATCTACCGCCAGTGGGTCGACGACCGCCGCGCCTATGTGGAGAAGATCAGCGGCGGCAAGCTCGGCTACGTTCACATCGCTGACATGAGCGACGCCTCGCTGGCCCAGCTCTACATCGACCTTGACGCCCAGAACCAGACCAAGCAGGGGGTGGTGATCGACATCCGCAACAACAACGGCGGCTACGTCAACGGCTACGCGCTCGACGTCTTCACTCGCAAGAACTACCTCACGATGACGACGCGCGATCTGTTCCCGGTGCCGAGCCGCTCGGCGCTGGGCCAGCGGGCGCTGGGACTGCCGACGGTGCTGGTCACCAACGAGAGCTCGCTGTCCGACGCGGAGGATTTCACCGAGGGCTACCGCACGCTCGGCGTCGGCAAGGTGGTGGGCCAGCCCACCGCCGGCTGGATCATCTACACCGGCCCGCAGCCCCTGATCGACGGCTCATCCGTGCGCGTGCCCGGCACCCGCGTGGAGGACAACCGCGGCCAGACGCTGGAAGGACATCCCCGCCCCGTGGACGTCACCGTGGAGCGGCCCCTCGGTGAGACCGAGACGGGTCATGACGCCCAGCTGGAGGCTGCGGTCCGGGTGCTCACCGGAAGATGAGTCCGCACCGGCTCCGGCCTCCTGTCGGGCCTCACCCGGGGCCGAGCCCGCCAAGCGCTCATCTCGGGCGTAGATCGTGGAGTCTCCGGACTTGAGGAGGTGATCGACCCGATGGCCTACGGGTCAGCCATGGACGTGCACGCCTGTCGCCTGACGCCCGGGACCGACCTGAAGGATGCGCTGATGCGGCTCACGCAGGAGCACGGGCTTCGCGCCGGCTGCATCCTGTCCTGCGTCGGGAGCCTGTCCCGCGCGCACCTCAGGATGCCGAGCGCCTTCGGCGAGGCCGAGGTCTTCGCGACATTCGTCGAGCCGCTGGAGATCGTCTCGCTGGTCGGCACCCTGTGTCCGGACGGCGTGCACGTTCATCTCAGCCTGACGCGGCGGGACGGCGCGTGCGTCGGAGGACATCTCACCTCCGGCTGCGTCGTGAACACGACCGCCGAGCTGGTCTTCGGCGAGCTGTCCGACGTCGAGTTCGGCCGGCCGCTGGACCCGGCGACGGGCTACGGCGAACTCAGCGTCCAGCCGCGGACATCGTCAGGGCCTGGTCTTCGGAAGGCGGGGCCGCCAGACGCCTAGGGCGATGTTGGCGGCCGACACCCCGAGAAGCACCCAGAGCGTGTTGCTCTCCGCCGTGAACAGGCGCGTAACGCTCGCCGGGTCGGGGCCGACCGCGATAGCCTCCGCACCGCGCCTGGCCTCTTCCTGGATCGGCCCGATCACGTGCAAGCCGCCCTCGAGAATGAGGATGCCCGTCGCCGCCTTCAGCCAGACCCAGCCGAGGTCGTAGAAGGCGGGGTTCACCGCCATGGCCAGGAGGCCGGAGATCACGGTCAGGATCATGGCCGGGCCGACGATCCACGCGGCGAGCTTGGCCATCGCACCCACCAGCGGCAGGTAGCCGGCCGTGCCGGCCGACGCCGGCGCCAGGACCACCACGACGACCAACGCGGCCAGTCCTCCCATGAACCCGGCGGCCCCGAGCGTGTGGGAGAACTTGAGAAGCCGCCGGAAGGCGCGGGTGAGGCTGGCCGTCTTCAACGCCTGCAGTCTACCACAAAGCCGGCTGTGGAAGCCGGACGATGCGCGACAGCAGTGTCGTCCCGCTCCCATCGCCGCCAGCCGCAGCGACCGCCCTGAGCCCCCCCCTCCCGCCCTCCGGGAGCCGTTTGAGCCGTCCAGCCCGCGCCAGCCGCTCCGATTGGTGTACAGCCGCCGCAGCGGGAGCGGTCGGAGGCCAGGATGACGGGCGAGGAGTTCACCTCTGAGCTGCAGCGGGACTTGGCCCGGTGGCGTCGAGAGCTCGAGGCGATCCCGGCCGGCGGCGGTTTCGACCAGCAGCGCTCCATGCTCGCCGCCTGGATGAAGGAGGGGCAGCGGCTCCTCGATCGCCTCCCATGAGCGACCGGCGGCGACGAACAGATCGGATCGTCAGGATCGTGAAGCCGCTCAGCCCCTGTCGACGGAGGCGCGCGTGACCGACGCCGGTCTGCCGCCCCGCAGCTTCGAGCGCGCCGACGAGGGCGATGACGGGCTGTTCTACGCCCCTGCCCGCCTGGTCAGTCACATCGACGACAGCGCCGTCGCCGCGCTGAGCGCTTTCTACGGCGAGCGCCTGACGCCCGGGGGCGCCGTGCTCGATCTCATGTCCAGCTGGGTCAGCCATCTGCCGCCCGATCCTCCGCTCGGCGACGTGATCGGTCACGGCATGAACGCCGAGGAGCTCGCCGCCAACCCGCGCCTGACACGCTGGTGGGTGCAGGACCTGAACCGCGACGCGCGCCTGCCGCTCCCCGACGCCGGGTTGGACGCCGCCCTGTGCTGCGTCGGCGTGCAGTACCTGCAGCGCCCGGTCGAAGTGTTCGCCGAGGTCCGGCGGTCGCTGCGCTCGGGCTCGCCGCTCGTCGTCAGCTTCTCCAACCGGTGCTTTCCGACAAAGGCCGTAGCGATCTGGCGCAGGCTGGACACGGCCGGTCATGCGTCGCTGGTGCGCCGCTACATGGAGGCGTCGGGCTTCGGCCAGGTTGAGGTGCGCGTGCTGGCCGACGGCGCTGTCGGTGATCCGCTCGTGGCTGTCACGGGCCGGGCGTGACGGACACCGCCGTGGTGATCGGTGCGGCCGGCGGCCTGGGCCGGGCGCTGGCCGAGGCGCTCGTGGCGCGAGGCGAGGGCCCCGTGCATGCACTCTCACGCAGCGCCGATCCCGTCCCGGGCGCGACGGCGGGACGGGCCGACGTCAGCGACGAGGCGTCGCTGGCCGCGGCCGCGGCGGCGATCCGCGGGCCGGTGGGCCTGGTGCTGGTCACCGCCGGCCTGCTCCAGGGCGAAGCCGCGCGGCCGGAGCGGCGGCTCGCGGAGCTGACGCCTGCGGGGCTGGCCGAGAGCTTCGCCGTCAACGCGATCGGGCCGGCGCTGGCCGCCAAGCACTTCACGCCCCTGTTCCCCCGCGACCGACGGGCCGTGTTCGCCGCGCTCTCCGCCCGCGTGGGCTCGATCGGGGACAACCGGCTCGGCGGCTGGTGGGGTTATCGCAGCTCCAAGGCCGCGCTGAACATGATGGTCCGCTGCCTCGCCGTCGAGCTGGCGCGCACCCACCCGCTGGCCGTCTGCGCCGCCCTGCACCCGGGAACGGTGGACACCGATCTCAGCAGGCCGTTCCAGCGCGGCGTGCCACCGGAGCGCCTGCTGACGCCGGCCACGTCTGCGGGACGGCTCCTCGCCGTCGTGGCCGCCCTGACGCCCGAACGCAGCGGCGGCTTCTTCGCCCACGACGGATCGGACATCCCTTTCTGATCCCCGACGCGAGACGCGCTCGTCGGACTGACCCGCGTCAGGAACGGAGCTCGGCCTAATTCCCGACGGCTGAGACGGGCGGGCCGCGCCCGGCTCTGCCGCTTGCCAGGGCGCCTGCGAAACGTGACCCTGCTCCCGATCGGGGGGAAGCTTGGATGACGTGGGATCCGTCTGTCGGGCAGCCGCCGTCGGCCGGTCTCGCCGAGGTCACCGCCGCGTCCGGGCCCCGCCTCCAACGCTCCATGAGCGGCTTCGGCGCGCTGCTGATAACCCTGTCCTGCCTGTCGCCCAGCATCGGGGTGTTCATCGTCGGCTCCGACGTGATCAAGCAGGCGGGCACGGGCGCTTTCGCGTGCTTCGTCGCGGCTGCGGTTCTCGGGCTCGCCATGGCCGCCGTCTACGGCGAGCTCGCGTCCGCGTTTCCGGAGACCGGCGGAGAGTACACGATCCTGGGTCGCGCGCTCGGGCCGGCGTGGGGCGTCGCCGTGCTCTGCCTCAACCTGCTCGGGTTCAGCATCGCCCAGGCCCTGTCCGGGTTCGGCGTGGCCACCTACCTCGGCGCCGTCTGGCCCGGGCTCCCCATCGCACCGACCGCCGGCCTCCTGGTGCTGGTGGTGACGGCCACGGCGGTGCTGAACATCCGCGTCAACGCTGCGGTCACCGGCGCTTTCCTCGCGGTGGAGCTGGCGGCGCTCGTCCTGCTGACGTTGCTGGGCTTCGCCCACCTCCACCGCGGCCCCGCCGCCGCTCTGCTCCACCCCACGGTCGCGGTCGCGGGCGGACTCGCCGCGCCCGGGCTGGCGGTGCTCGGCGCCGCGACGGCCGGCGCGATCTACGCTTTCAACGGATACGGCGCCGTCGTCTTCCTGGGCGAGGAACTGCAGGAGGCCCCCAAGCGCATCGCCGGCGTGGTGTTTCTCGCCCTCGGCTTGGCGGTGGTCACGGAGCTCGCGCCGCTTGCGGCTGTGCTGCTCGGCGCTCCCGACCTGCGGGCGCTGCTGTCCGCCGCTTCGCCGATCCCCGCCGCGATCACCTCGCTGGGGGGTCCGCTCATCTCCCGCGCCATGAGCCTGGCGGTGGCTCTGGCGATCTTGAACGCGATGATCGCCGTGGCCCTGATGGCGGGGCGTCAGCTCTACAGCACCGGGCGCGATGGGCTCTGGCCGTCGATGGCGAGCCGTGCGCTCGGCCGCATCCATCCGCGCTTCGGCTCGCCCTGGGTCGCCACGCTGGTGATGGGGGCCGCCGCGCTGGTCGCCTGCTTCGCGGATCCTCACGTGCTCGTGCTGATCCTCGGCAACGGCAACGTCGCCATCTACGCGGGGCTGTGCCTGGCCGTGCTGGCGGGTCGTCGTTCAGGCGCGACGGCGCATGCCGGCTTCCGCATGCCGCTGTTCCCGATCCCGCCGCTGTTCGGCCTGGTGTTCCTCGCGGGCGTGGTCGGGTTCGACCTCGTGGACCCCGCCGGCCGGAGGGGCCTCGCCGCCACGGTCGCCACGATCGCGACCGCGCTCGTCTACTACGGTGCGGTGCTCCGAAGACGGCGGGGCTGAAGTGCGCCGGACGGACGGTCGGGCGCCGGGGGGTCGACCCTGGCTCGGCTCCAGCCATTCGACATGGAGGCGCAGATCGCGGGACGGCTTGCGGGCGGGCGGCGCGCACGTGCACTCTCGGGCGATGAGCGACCTCCCCGTGATCGACCGCTCCGGCGGCGCGGCGCACGCGGCGACCCTGCGGGCGCGGCCCGAGGCGCTGCGCCTCTCGCCTTCGGACACCGCCGTGGTGGTGATCGACATGCAGAACGCCTACGCCAGCCCCGAGGGCTACCTCGACCTCGCCGGCTTCGACATCGCGGGCGCGCAGGGCGTGATCGACAGGATCGGCCAGGTGCTCTCCACCGCCCGCGCCGCCGGCGTGCCGGTCGTTTTCTTCCAGAACGGCTGGGACGAGGACTATGTGGAGGCGGGCGGCGAAGGTTCGCCCAACTTTCACAAGTCCAACGCGCTGAAAACCATGCGGCGGCGACCCGAGCTCCACGGCAAGCTCCTGGCCCGCGGCGGCTGGGACTACGAGCTGGTCGACGCGCTCAAGCCGCAGCCGGGCGACATCCGCCTGCACAAAACGCGCTACTCGGGCTTCTTCAACAGCCAGCTCGACTCCACGCTTCGCGCGCGCGGCGTCCGCAACATCGTCTTCGTCGGCATCGCCACCAACGTGTGCGTGGAGTCGACGCTGCGCGACGGCTTCATGCTGGAGTACTTCGGGGTGATGCTGGAGGACGCCTGCCACCAGGCCGGCCCGCGCCACCTGCACGACGCAGCGGTATTCAACGTGGAGACCTTCTTCGGCTGGGTCTCCACGGTCGCCGACTTCTGCGGCGCCTTCGGCCAATTGCCCGCGACCGACGCCGCCTGACGAGAGCCCATGCCCTTCGAGCCGATCAACCCGCCCCAGTTCCCGACGCCCATCGCGCCCTACTCCGCGGCGGCCCGGGCCGGCGACACCGTCTACGTCTCAGGCGTGCTGGCGCTGGGTGAGGGCGGGGCCGTGCTCCACGTCGGCGACGCCGAGGCGCAGACCCGCCACGTGCTGGAGACCATCAGGACCACGCTGGAGGCCGCGGGCGCGGCCCTGACGGACGTCGCCTTCAACCACATCTTCCTGCGCGACTTCGCCGACTACCCGGCCATGAACAAGGTCTATGCGGAGTACTTTCCAGGCGCCAAGCCGGCCCGCTACTGCATCCGCGCCGACCTGGTGAAGCCCGAGTGCCTGGTCGAGATCGCCGCCGTGGCGCACCTCTGAGCACATGCCGGTCGCCGCCGGGCTGTCCTACGAAGTCCACGGTCGCGAGGGAGACCCGCCGCTCGTCCTGAGCTCGGGCCTGGGCGGCGCGGGCGACTACTGGGCGCCCAACCTCCCCGCCCTGTCGGCCCGATTCCGCGTGGTGACCTACGACCAGCGCGGCACGGGGCGCTCGACCGGCGAACTCCCGCCGTCCCTGCGCGTGGAAGGTATGGCGGAGGACCTGGTCGGCCTCCTCCACGCGCTCGGCCTCGCGCGGGTCTCCCTGATCGGCCATGCCCTGGGCGCGCACATCGGCTTCGCCCTGGCCGCAGCGGCGCCCGAGCGCCTGGACCGGCTGGTGGCGGTGAACGCCTGGGCGGCGATGGACGCCCTGACCGAGCGCGCCTTCGACGTGCGCCTCGCGCTCCTGCGACACGCCGGACCCGAAGCCTTCCTCCTGGCGCAGCCGCTGTTCCTGTATCCGGCGACCTGGATCTCCGAACACGACGCCGAACTGCGCGCCGGAGCGGAGCGCCAGCTCGTCCCCTACGCCGGCCCCGACGCGATCGAGCGGCGGATCGCGGCGCTCCGCGCCTTCCGCCCCGACCTGGCGCGGGTGACGGCGCCGGTGCTGTGCCTCGCCGCGGCCGACGACATGCTCGTGCCGTGCACGGCGTCCGGGCGCCTGGCCGCGGCCCTGCCCCGGGGCGAGGCCGTGACGCTTCCGTGGGGCGGCCACGCCTGCAATGTGACCGATCCCGGCGGCTTCCACGAGGCCGTCATTCCCTGGCTGACCCGGAGCTGATCATGCAGGTCGGCGTGTTCGTGCCCATCAACAACAACGGCTGGCTGATCAGCGAGGCCGCGCCGCAGTACAAGCCGACCTTCGACCTGAACAGGGAGATCGCGCTCCGCGCCGAGCGCTACGGGCTCGATTTCTTGCTGTCGATGATCAAGCTGCGCGGCTTCGGCGGCAAGACGGAGTTCTGGGAGTACGGACTGGAAAGCTTCACGCTGATGGCCGGCCTCGCCGCCGTGACGGAGCGGATCAAGATATACGCCACCTGCCCGACGCTGGTCATCCCGCCCGCCTTCGCGGCGCGCATGTGCAACACCATCGACTCGATCAGCCACGGCCGCTTCGGCCTGAACCTGATCACCGGCTGGCAGCGGCCGGAGTACTCGCAGATGGGACTCTGGCCCGGCGACGAGCACTTCCGCAATCGCTACCGCATGCTCGACGAGTACGCCCACATCCTGCGCGAGCTGTGGGCCTCGGGCGTCAGCGACTTTCACGGCGACTACTACACGATGGACGACTGCCGGGTGCGCCCGCAGCCGACCGGCGAGATGAAGATCATCTGCGCCGGCTCCTCCGACGAGGGGCTCGCCTTCTCGGCCAAGTGGGCCGACTACGCTTTCTGTCTGGGCAAGGGCGTGAACACGCCCACCGCCTTCGCCTCCAACAACGTGCGGCTGGCGCAGGCGCTCGAGAAGACGGGCCGCGCCGTCTCCGTGTTCGTGCTGGTCATGATCATCGCCGCCGAGACCGACGAGGAGGCCCAGGCGAAGTGGCGGGCCTACAACGCCGGCGTCGACCTGGAGGCGATCGCCTGGCTGGCCGACCAGGGCGCGGCCGACACGCACAACGCCACCACCAACGTCCGCCAGCTCGCCGCTCCCGAGGGCGCGGTGAACATCAACATGGGCACGCTTGTCGGCAGCTACGCCACGGTCGCGCGGATGCTCGACGAGATGAGCGAGGTGCCGAACACGGGCGGCGTGCTGCTCACCTTCGACGACTTCCTGGAGGGCGTCACCGCCTTCGGCGAGCGCATCCAGCCGCTCATGGCGTGCCGCGCGGCGCTCCCTTAGACGCCGCTGCGCAGCTACGCGGTCGCGGCTCTGGGGCTCGCAGGCGTCCTCGCCGCCAGGATCTGGCTCGCCCGATCCACGATCCTCGTCAGGCAGCCGGTGCGCGCGAACATGGCGGCCGCCAGCGCCTCGAGTTGCGGGCGCGAGGGAGAGGCGAGCGGAATGCTCGCCTGCGCATCGTAGCGCGCCAGGAGCTGCGCGGCGGCGCGATCCACCACGCGCGCGCCCAGCCGATGCTCGTTGCGCAACAGCTCCGGAGGCGGCGCCTTCAGGTCCCAGATCACGCCGAGCTTGGACAGCGTCCACAGCACGTAGAAGGTCGGGTCGAGCTCCCACCAACGGAAGCCCTGCCGCGCGCTGCTCTGGCAGGCGTGGTGGTTGTTGTGCCAGCCCTCGCCGAGGGTGAGCAGCGCCAGCCAGACGTTGTTCCGCGATCCGTCGCCGGTCACGTAGCGACGGCCGCCGCTCATGTGCGCCAGCGAGTTGATGCAGAATGTCGAGTGGTAGACCGCGACCGTGCTCCAGAGGAAGCCCACCACCAGCCCGGACCAGCCCGCGAAGGCGAGGCACGCCAGCGCCATGACGCCGGCCGGCAGGAACTCGTTGCGGTGGAGCCAGCGCAGCTCGGGATAGCGGGCGAGGTCGTCGATCCGGTCGAGATCGACGCCGCGGTGACGGCGATCGAAAATCCACGCCACGTGACTATACCAGAAGCCGTGCTGAAGCGCGGAGTGCGTGTCCTCTTCGGTGTCGGAGTGCAGATGATGGTGCCGGTGACGGCTGGCCCACCACAGCACGCTGCTCTGCGCGCTCGTCTGCGCCAGGAAGCCCAGCACGAATTGGAACACGCGCCCGGTGGAGAAGGCCCGGTGTGAGAAATAGCGGTGATAGCCCGCGCCGATGGCGAACATGCGCAGCAGGTACAGCGCCACGCCGAGACCGGCCGCCTTCCAGGTCACCCCGGTCCACAGCGCGGCCGCACAGCTGAGGTGGACGAGCAGGAACGGCGCCGCGGCGGGATAGACGATGTCGGAGTGGCGCTCAGGAGTGCCGGGCATGGTCGGGATCGCGTCCTCCGAGGGGGTCACACGACGCGCAATGCGAAGGGCGAACTTAGCTTACCTTCCGGGGCCGGTGTGGCGGAAGTCCGGCGCGCCCTCCTCGAGGTGCATCCCGCTCTGCGGATTGAGGAAGCGCCCGCTCTCGCCCCGGCTGGAGCGAGCCCACGCGCCGCTGTCCTGTCGGCGGCGTCCGGCGTCGGCGCGAGCGGAGGTCGCGTGCTGGCGGACTCGCTCGACTACGTCCGCAGACGCGGCCGCAAGCCTGTGGCGAGGCGAGCCGAACGACCCGCTCCCGCACTCACCGAGACTGCTTCGGGCAGATTGTGGATGCAGTAGGACTCGAAGCTTGCGACCCGTCGATCACGAGTCGGCTCAGGCCGGTTGCTGTGGCAAGGCGGCCGCGATCATCCCTGGGCGCCATCTCGTTTCAGCGCCGCCCGACGTCATCCAGAACTCCGCACAGCTGCTGGAGCCGGTAGGTCGGCGCTTGCAGACGGTCGGCGTCGTCGTCAGTTTCACTCCGGAGGTGCGTCATGGTCCTGACCAGCTTGCTTTTCGCCGTCGCTGTCGCGGCGTCCGACACGCCGCCTGTGCCGGGCCTCTGCTCGGCCCCCGTTCCGGCCGACGTGGAGGCCGTCGGCTGCTATCAGACAAACCAGCTGGAGCTGGAGAGCGCGCCGGCGATCCTCTACTGGCACGTTTATCAGTACGCCCGAGCCGCCGATGCCGAAGCGGAGGCGAAACGGCATCTATGGGCGGCCGTCGCACATACCCATGGCCGCTTCTGGCTCTACGTCCTGGGAGGACCGTCGGAGCCGATCACCGGGGGTGAGAAGCGAGCCGTCATCGGTCCGCTCACAACGCCGTCGGAGAGTATGGTGACGGCGCACTTCTCCGAAGCGATCTTTCCACCGGGCATGCGGACTCGCGTGCATTCGCATCCGGGCCCAGAAGCCTTTTACGTTGTGGAAGGCGAGCAATGCATGGACACGCCCACCGACAGGCGGAAGATTGCAGCGGGAGGCACATACGTCGTACCGGGAGGGCCCCACCTCCAGGCCGCTCCGCATGGACGTCGTAACTTGGTCCTGATCCTGGCGCCCAAGGGGCAACCGTTCGTGATTCCTGGGGGTGACTGGAAGCCCAGCGACTTCTGCGATCACTGAACTTCGGGGCGGCAGGCTCGCGGCAGGAACGGGCTCCGGCGCGGCTCCCGAAAGGTGACGCTCGCGGGATCTTTTGGAACCGCTTCGGATCTCGGGCGCCTGCGTTAGAAGGGGCTCTGGGGTTCGAGGCTCGGTGATGACGGACAAAGCCAGAAGCGCGGCGTCGGCCGGTCTGGCCCTCGCCGCCTTGGGCATCGTCTACGGCGACATTGGGACGAGTCCGCTCTACGCGCTGAAGGCCGCGGTCCAGGCGGCCGGCGGTGCAGGATCGACGGCCGCCGTGGTGGGCGTGGTCTCCCTGCTCCTCTGGTCGCTGATCCTGATTGTCTCGGTCAAGTACGCGATCCTCATCATGCAGGCCGACAATCAGGGCGAAGGCGGCGTGGTGGCCATGCTGGCGCTGCTCAACGCGCGCGACGCCAAGCCGCGGACCGCCGGCGCGGCGCTGCTCGTACTCGGCCTCGTGGGTGCCGCCCTTCTCTACGGCGACGGCGCGATCACGCCGGCGATCTCGGTGCTCAGCGCCGTGGAGGGGCTGAAGGTGCCCGCCCCGCACCTCGGACCCTTGGTGATCCCCATCACCGTGGCCGTGCTGATCGGCCTGTTCAGCGTGCAGTGGCGAGGTACGGGCTTCATCGGCGGCATCTTCGGGCCGGTGATGCTCGCCTGGTTCCTGCTCTTGGCCGTGCTCGGCGTGCGCGGGATCCTCGCCGACCCGCATATCCTCGAGGCGCTGTCGCCCACCTACGCCGTGCGCTTCCTCCTGAGCGCCCCTCCGCTGGTGAGCTTCGCGGTCCTTGGCGCAGTGTTCCTCGCGGTGACGGGAGGTGAGGCGATGTACGCCGACATGGGCCACTTCGGACGCTTCCCGATCAGGCTCGCCTGGTTCGGCGTGGCGCTTCCGGCGCTCGTGCTCAACTACTTCGGGCAGGGCGCGCTCCTGATCCGTTCGCCCGCGGCGCTGGCGAACCCCTTCTTCTTGCTGGCTCCCGGGTGGGCCCACGTCCCACTGGTGCTGTTCGCCACCATGGCGACCGTGATCGCTTCTCAGGCCATCATCTCCGGCGTCTACTCGCTGACCCAGCAGGCGGTTCAACTCGGCTTCCTGCCCCAGTTGCAGGTGATCCACACCGACAGTGACGAGCGTGGTCAGGTCTATGTGCCGTTGGCTAATTGGCTGCTCGCAGCGGGCACGCTCGGAGCGGTCTTGGCGTTTCGCACGTCCGACGCGCTGGCGGGAGCTTATGGCATTGCTGTTTCGGCGCTCATGGCGATCTCCACCTTCCTTGCGGCGCTGATCGCCCTGAAGTGGCGCATCAACCCGGTTCTGGTTCTGGTTACGAATGGCTTCTTCCTGGTCATCGACCTTGTGTTCTTCTCCGCCAACGCGATGAAGCTGTTGGACGGCGGTTGGTATCCATTGTCGATCGCGGCGATCGTGGCGTTCTTGATGCTGACCTGGCGACGCGGCGCGGTGCAGACAGAGGCGGCTCGCGCAAGGCTGCGCAGACCCGAGGCGGAGTTCCTCGACGAAGTGCGCTCATCCGATCCTTACCGGCTGCCGGGCGTCGCAGCCTTCCTGACCGCGTCCATCACCGGCATGCCGCTGTCGCTGACGCAGCACTTCCAACACAACCGAGTGCTTCATAGACGAGTGGTGCTTGTGACCGTCCTCGGCACCGAGGAGCCGCTCGCCGCTCCCGAGGAGCGCGCGGAGGTCTCGCAGCTGAGCTGCGGCCTGGAGCGGGTCGTCCTTCGCTTCGGCTTCATGGAGCGGCTCGACATCCCGAAGCGTCTGCGGGAGGTGCGGGCGCAGGCCAAGCTCTCGAACGACGATCTCGACCGCATGACCTACTACATCGGCCGTGAAACCGTTCTGCCCACCGCCGAGGTTGCGGGGATGCCCGCGTGGCGTGAGACTGTCTTCGCGGCCATGCAGCGCAACGCCGAGCGCTCTGCGAGCCACTTCTGCATCCCAACAAGACAGGCGGTCGAGGTCGGGCTGGAGATCGAGATCTGAGCCGTCACCGCCCGGTCGGCGTGGGCCCTCCTCGGTCTGAGCTCGACCGCCCGTTCATTCCTGCGGGGCGGCGATGGCGCGCCGCCTTCGAACCGCGTGGCTGAAGCCGACGGCTGGTCGGCTGCATCGTCATGGTCATCGCGTCCGCTCCATCCGGCTTGCGCGCGCATAGACCTTCACTGCGCGACGGTGGATGGTCTCGACCGCAGCGTGAGAGGAAGACCATGGCCAATCGGATCGTCAGCGACCCCCGGATCGATCCGCGCATCAAGGCCGTGTTCGGCGGTTTGCCGGATCCGCCGCCGGGTCGCGAGGTCGCGAGCCGCGAAGACCTGCTGGCTGAACAGGAGACTGAAGCCGCAAAGGCCGCCGCCCTCGCCCAGGACGCCTTCTTGGCGATGCTGGATAGTGAAGACGTAGCACCTTCGCGAGGACTGACGACCAGCACTCACACCTTCACTTCTGCGCCCGATGGAAACAGAGTTCGAATGCAATTCATCCGGCCCGAGGGCGAGGCGTCTTCAGCCTGCGTGTACTACATCCACGGCGGCGGCATGCAGACCATGTCCTGCTTCAACGGCATGTACACGTCGTGGGGTCGGCTCATCGCCGCCCAGGGCGTCGCGGTCGCGATGGTCGATTTCCGGAACTGCCTTCGCGCGTCCTCAGCGCCGGAAGTCGAGCCCTTTCCGGCGGGCCTGAACGACTGCGTCTCCGGGCTGAAGTGGCTGCATGAGAACGCCGCCGCGCTGGCCATCGACGCCACCCGCATCATCGTCGCCGGTGAGAGCGGCGGCGGCAATCTCGCCATCGCCACGGCGCTCAAATTGAAGGAAGAGGGGAAGCTCGCGCTGATCAAGGGCCTTTACGCGCTCTGTCCCTACATCTCTGGCCAGTGGCCGCTCCCGCAGTTTCCCTCCTCGACCGAGAACAATCGAATCTTGCTCGATCTGCACGGCAACGTCGGCGCCATGGCCTACGGCATCGAAGCTTTCGAGGCTCGCAACCCTTTGGCGTGGCCGGCTTTCGCGACCGATGATGACGTGAGAGGGCTGCCGCCCACCGTGATCTCGGTCAATGAGTGCGACCCGCTGCGGGACGAAGGGATCGCGTTCTATCGTCTGCTGATGCGGAGTGGCGTTCCGGCGCGATGCCGTCAGGCCATGGGCACGGTGCACGGCACGGAGATCTTCGCCGTGGCCTGCCCAGACGTAAGCCGGGACGCGGCGCGTGACATGGCGGCCTTCTGTCGAAATTAGGGGTGCAGGGCCATCCAGTCAGGCTGCGCTTCCGAGCCCTGGCGCTCGGAGGCGATGCGTCGCCACGGCAGATGCGCCACGCGCCGACCCGATCACCGCTCCTGAAACACGACACGCGGCGAGCTAGGACGAGGTCTGAGGTGCGGCTGTTTCGGGGTGGGGCTGACCCGCATATCGGGAGAGGCAGGAGAGGTGGCCGCGGGTCAGGGGAGGGCTGCGAGAATACGCGAGAAGTAGCCGTCCGCATCGAACGGCTTCCCGTCCGGCGTCCAACCCATGCGCACGATCACCGCTCGACGAGATGGGATGATCGCGACGACCTGCTGGTTGTGGCCCAGCATGAAGACGGCGTCCGACGGCAGGTGAGGCATCAGCCTCGCCCCTGAAGGGGCGGGATCGCCGGCGTTCAACCAGAACTGCGCGCCGTACTGGTTCAGGGGTGCGACCCCGTTGGGAGTGAGGCTGAACGTCGTCCAGCTGTGAGGCAGCACCCGACGGCCGCCGGGCGCGATCCCGTCGTTCAGCCAAACGAGCCCGTACCGGGCCCAGTCGCGCGCCGTGGCGTAGACGTAGGACCCGCCGACCGGCGTGCCGCTGACGTCGTCCTCCAGGATCGCGCTCTGCATGCCGGCCGGATCAAAGACCCGGCGTCGCAGGTAGCGCTGCACCTCCGCCTCGCCGCCGAGTGCGCGCTTGGCGAGGGCGGCGAGGATCAGGGTGGAGCCCGTGGAATAGTTCCAGACCACCCCCGGCGATCTCACCATCGGCCGCTCCGCTGCATAGGCGGCCATGTCGGTGCGCCCGAACAGCATGGTCGACTCGTCGCCCGGAACGACCTGATCTGTGAACGCGAGCCCGCTTGTGAACTGGAGGAGCTGGCGAAGCGTGATGGTGCGCCGCGCATCCGAAGCTTCGCTCCAACCCGGGACGGGCGCAGGCGCGTCCAGGGACAAGCGGCCGTCGGCGACCAAGGCTCCGACCAGGCCGTTGGTGACGCTCTTGCTCATGGACCAGCCGAGCAGCCGCGTGTTCGCGTCGAAGCCGGGCGCGTAGCGTTCCGCGACAAGCCTGCCGTCCTGAACGACCAGCACCGCCCGGGTCTGCGGGCCGGCGCCGTTCAGGTCGTCGAAGATCGCCCTCACCGCCGCGTCGAGATGCTCGCGTCCGGCGGTGGCCGCAAAGGCGGCGTCGCCTTTCGGCCAGGCTCCCGGTCGACGGCCGAAGGTTCGCTCAGGCACGCCGGGGAGAGCCTGCTGCGCCGTCGTGGGGCCCGCCCCGGCGGCCAAGGTGCATCCGACGCCTGGACGCCAGTAGGACACGCGCGGCGGCGTGTTCGGCAGGGCGACCGCCGTGACGGTGCGGCGTTGCGGATCTACGGATATGCGGGCCGCGCCCAGGAGCGGGTTCATCCCATGGACGTCGTCGCGCTCGACCTCCGGAGCGGAACGGCCGCTGACGAAGACACCGGCGCAGCCCAGCTGAGCGGCCACCCCGCCGCCGATGGTGGCCACGTCGGACCAGTCCTTCGAGCCGGGAGCGGCGAGCGCCTGCGCGAGCGTGAGTGAAACGGCCGCAGCCATCGTCAGCATGGGATTGAACGACATGGGCCCTCCTGGTGGCGCGATCCTGGGCGCGTCGGAAGCGGAGCGGAAGGGCGCGGATCCGTCACGCGCGATCTCGCTGCACCAGATGCAGGCGCACCAACAGCTCGCGCTGCGCCGACCGGTCTGAGAGCCTCTCGCTCCGGCAGGGCCAAGGTGCGCCAGAAGCAGCCCTTGGCTCACCGTCCGAGGGGCGGCGCCTGTCGCGCGTGGCGATCCGCGTCGTCATTCAGCTCGGGCGTTCCCCTGAGTTCGCTTCGGCGCGGCGCTGGCCGCGTACCCCCGACGCTTGGTCGAAGTGGCCGCATTGCGCTGCTTCGCGCGAGATTGCTGCTCGACGAAGCGATGTACTTACACGAACCTAAGGGCGACCGGTTCGCCGCGCGAGGAGTCCAAGCCGATGATGAGATCCGTGCTGATCGGCGCAGGCCTTGTCCTGACCTGCGGGCCCACCCTGGCTCAAGGAGCATCGGAGTTCGCCGCGGCCGACGCTAGGCTGAAAGCCTGCGTCGCCAGAGACAGCAGCAACGCGCACATCATGGCCTGCACGTCCGTCGTCCAGAACTTCGCAGACGCTCGGCTGAACGCTGTGTACCAAGCCTGGACCGAAGCGCTGACACATCCCGCACCGGGCGACGCCAAGGAAGACGCCGAAATCCTGAAGCGACTTGTCGCGGCTGAGCGCGCCTGGATCGAGTTCAGGGACAAGGACTGCGACCTGCAAAGCACATCCATGCTCGGCGGCACGGGAGAGCCTAACGTTTTTGGAGGCTGCAGGTACGCCATGACCAAGGCGCGCGTGAAAGCGCTGGAGGCGGCCCGTAGCGCTCGCTGAAAAGCTGATGCGGAGCAAGGCACATGCAGCATCGCGGCCTTGACACAGCGACGCCGCGAATACGCCATGTAGGGACGGCGCTCTCCTAGAAAGACACCTAAGACGATCGTCGGATTTATTGGTGCAGCAAGCTCAGCTCGCGATTCCAGTGATGCGCGGAGGCACGGGCCTCGGTACACTTGGAACACCGACTGGGCGCTATCCGTGATCACCTGACTTAGGACTCTCTCCTCCTCTCCTTCGTTGCAGAAGCCCGCTCTCCCGCGAGTTAGGCCGCGGCGTCCCTTTCTGAAAGGGCGCCAACTCAGGACTTCACCTCGGCTCCGGGAGGGAGACGCTCAGCCGGGTGCGCGTGGGCGTCGCGCGCAACCGCTCATGGGCGGACAGAGCAGCGCTTGTTCGCCGACCGGACGACGTGTTTGCTGAGCAGGAGCGAGCGAGGAGCAGGCGAGTGGCGGCGGGAGCGATTGCGGCGGCGGCGTTGGCGGCGTCGTCGAGCGGGTCGTCGCTGGATCGGGCCCTGATGGACGTCTCGATGGCCGAGCTGGAAGCTTTCTACCGAGCACGGCGCTACACGGTCAGCCAGGTGGTGCGGTGGCACCTCGCGCGCATGGACCGCTACGACGGGCTCTACCGCGCCGTGCAGACGCGGGTGGATATCGCCGCCCTGGCCGAAGCGGCGCGGGAGGACGCGCAGCTGGGAACGCCCGGCTTCAAGGCGGGGCCGCTGTTCGGCGTGCCCATCGTCATCAAGGCCAACACCTCGGTGAGTGGACTGGTGACCACCGCCGGCTTCCGCGGCTTCGATCTGCCCGGCCATGAGCTCGTGGCGCCGCGCGACGCCCCTGTCGTGGCCAAGTTGCGGGCGGCGGGCGCGATCGTCGTCGGCGTGACCAACATGCCCGACTTCGCCGCCAGCGACACCACGCGCTCGACCGCCTTCGGGCGCACGGGCAACGCCTACGACGTGCGATTCTCGCCGGGCGGCTCGTCCGGCGGGACTGTGACGGCGGTGACCGGCGACTTCGCCGTGCTGGGCAACGGGACGGACACGGGCAACTCCATCCGCATGCCCGTCGCCACCAGCAACCTCGTGGGCGTGTTCCCGACCCGAGGACTGGTGAGCATCGCCGGCATCGCGCCCATGGACTGGAAGCTGGACAACACGGGGCCGATCGCCCGCTCCGTGGCCGACGCGGCCGTGGCCCTCACGGTGATGGCGGGCGAAGACTCGCTGGACCCGGCCACCGCGGGTTCCGCGGGACGCGCGCAAGCCACGGACTACACGCGCTTCCTCAAGGCGGGCGCGCTGAAGGGGCGTCGCTTCGGCGTGCCCGCCTTCGTCATGGACGGGACCTCGACGGTGTTCCAGGGAGTGTGCCCAGGGGCTTCGCCGGGCGTCGCGGCCCGGCTGAAGGCGGAGAACCGCACGCCTCTCAAGCCCGAGACCCGCGCCGCCTTCTTCCGGGCCGTGCAGGAGCTGCGCGCGGCCGGCGCCGAGGTCGTGGTCGCCCCGGACATCCTGTCCGACAGCTTCGCAGACGAGGCCTCCCGCATCTGCACCCTGCCCTACCTGCGTGAGGGCTACGACATCTTCCTGAAGGACTTCGGTCCGACGCAGTACCGCTCCGTGGACGCCTACGCCCGCGCTGTGGGCAGGCCGTTGCCGCCGGTCGCGGTGGGCGGCGCGGGGCAGGCCGGCATGTCCACGCGGCGCGACATCCACCAAGTCCGGCTGGAGGACGATCCGACGGCCGAGGAGACTTACCTCCAGCCCCGGCGCGAGACGCTGGCGGCCTACGTGGCCGCGCTCGACCGTCTGCACCTGGACGGCCTCGTCTACCCCGCGGCGCAGATGCCGCCGCCAGACGAGACCATGCCACAGGACGGGACGATCTCGGGCGGGCCGCACAGCGCCACCGCCTGGGTGAACATGCTTGGTGTGCCGGCGATCTCCATCCCCGCCGGCTTCTACGACGACGGTCTGCCCTTTGGGATCGAACTCTCAGGACGACCCTGGCGGGACGGCGACCTGATCGCCTGGGCTTACGACTACGAGCGGGCGAATCCTCACCGTCGACCGCCCGTCCTGGTGGAGGGCGGCTACCTTCCGAAAGCCGCCAGGCCGTTGCAGGCGCCGTAAGGGGAGGCGCGTGAAGGACAGCGCCAGGACCAAGTGCTGGAATTGGCTCACTCGATAAACGAGGCTCGCCTTCCGTTGATCAGTAATCGGCTGCGGACTGAATGCTCTCCACCCGCGCCCATGCCGCCGCCGTCAGCCTTCGCGACCAGCCCGGCCATCAGTAGTTGCGATCACCTCAGACGATCATTCCGGCCAGCTGCCGTCCGGAAAGCCAAGCGCACTCCACGCGTGGGCCCAGCAGCCAGTCTCCGCACGCACCCAGCCCCGCCCCGGCGTGCCAGAGCGCTCCCTCGCCTGAGGCCCCTGAGCGCGCGTACCGCCAGCGGTGAGCGGCAAGCGCGACGGTCGGGCGGGGGGGCGTCTCGGCTGCGGCGAAGAAGTCCGACAACAGTTCGCCCGTCACCTCCGCTTCGGAGCGCTCGAGGTGGAGGCGTGACCAGTCGGGGGAGGCCTGCACGACCCAGCTCTCCAGCCCAGACCTGCCCGGCTTGGAGCTGTTGCGTGCGGCCCAGGCGACATCGCCGTCGCTCCGCAACACGTCCGCGTCAATCTGCAGGCGGTCGGCGAAGCCGGCCATCACCGTCCAGCAGGGATCGCTCGGGGTCGCCGCCGCCCTGGCCGCGAAAGCTGGAGCGACGGGGCCGAGCAGAGCCGCCGCCTGCTCGGCGGGAAGCGCGCACAGGACCGCGTCGTAGCCGCCCTCGTCCAGATCCTCACCGCTGACCCGCCAACCTCCGGCCTCGCGCGTCAGCGTCTCGACCCTGACCTTCCAGCGGACGTCCAGGCCTGCGCTCATGGCCTTGAGCGGCGCGTTCATCGCCGGTGCACCCACCCAGGCCCCATCGCCCGCCGCGGGCCAGGGCGCGACCAGCCCGGCTTCCCTCCAGGCTTGGAGCTGGGCGCGGAAGGCGGGATCGCGCCCCGTCATGTACTGAGCCCCGTGGTCGAAACCGAACCCGCCGAGAGGCGTCGCCATGCGACGGGAGGACATGCGGCCGCCCGCGCCCCGGCCTTTGTCGAACAGGACCACGGACCGCCCGGCGGCGGCCAGCGCCTCGCCGCAGGCCAGCCCGGCCATGCCCGCCCCCACCACCGCAACCCGCATGACGCCGCTCTCCGAGGCCGAAAACGACGGCCGAGACCCCATATGGCGATGATGGACAAGGTGGTGGTCTGGTTCGACGGCGGCTGCCCGCTCTGCCGGCGGGAGATCGCCTTCATGCGTCGCCTTGATCGACGCGGAGCCGTGACGTTCCTGGACGTTCAGGAGGCCGGTGCGGTGTGTCCGCTGCCCAGGGATGATCTCCTGGAGCGGCTGCACGCGTCCGAGAACGGGCGATTGCTGTCGGGCGCCGCGGCCTTCGCGGCCATGTGGCGGGCGATCCCACTGCTACGCCCGTTGGGCCTGCTGGCCCGCTCCCCGCCCGTGCTGAGCGCTCTGGAACACCTCTACCTCGTGTTCCTGAAGGTGAGGCCGGCGCTGCAGCGATTGATCTGTCGCTTGGAAGGTTCGGCGGCGAACAGCGCGGGAGCCCGCCGGCCTTCCACTCGTCTGATGATCTCTCGAGCTGGATCGCGAGGCCTAATTCATCCGTCTCTGCGAGCGAAGCTTCAGGTCCGGCGTGATTGACCGGACGAGGTCGAGCGGGGTGAAGGTCTTACTCTCCCGCTCGCCGTCATCGACTTGGCGATCTGTTCTGAAGCGATGCATAAACAGCCAGTAGTCCAGGTCTCCAACGGCTTGGCTGGCTGACGCATAATGAACGTCGGCGCCGACCTGTTCGGGGGAGTGATCGTCCGAGAAGCGGAACGCCCGCCCGCCGACGATGACGGCCATCTTGGGGTTGCGGGAAGCCGTGCGGACATCCGTGATGGTCTGGACCAGCGCCGCCAGGCGGTCCTGCCGAGTGAAGACGTCGCTCAGGGTCAGCGCGAGGGCGTCGAACCATTTGGTGCTGACCAGGCCCATGAGCTCCGGGTCCTCATGGGGGAACTCGGCTTGGACGCTCCACCCGGCCCGCCGGAAGAAGCCGCCGAGCAAGGTCGCGCCCAGCAGGTGCGTCTCCTGGGGGGGTGGAGAGACGAGGATGCTTCGACCCTCGATCGCCACGCGCCGCAGGTTGGGCCGGCTCACATCCGACCTTCTGACGAGACTCTGAAGGCGGCCTAGCGCCAGGGTGATGTCGAAGCTGCTGCAGACGTCCTCGCACCACCAGTCGCCGAGCTGATGGGCGGCGGGCTCGAAAAGCGACCGGCAAAGCGCGCTTGCGTTTCCGCCCGCCAGCTTCCGAACGAGCTGCGCCATGCCTTCGTCATCGGCGGCCAGCGCCAGGCGGGCCAGTGAGACCGCGGCGTCCTCCGCTTCCGCAGCGGGAGCCGCTGTAACCGCCTCCCCTTGATCCTCGGCCGACTGGTCGCCGCGTTCCAAGAAACGGAGATCCCAGTCGTTGAACAGGCGGACGGGCGTGACGCCCTCACCCAGAAGCTCCACTTCCTCGTGTCGGTCATCGCGGCTGATGGACGTCCACAGGACACCCAGGGCCGCGCTCGGGCCTTCCAGCCATTGGTAGAAGCGGTCGCCCTCGTGGACGAGCATCCCGGTGACGCCGAACCGCTTGTTCCGCTCACGGGCGTCCGACAACAGCTCGTTCAGCTCGTCAGCGCTCGGCCGCCTCGGAGAGCGGCTCCGGTAGCAGAGCGTCGCCAGCGGCCTTGCTCCGGAGCGGGAGGCGGCCGAGCCGCTTGGCGTTCCGTCGAAGCCGATCGCCGCCATCGCGCGCTCCATCGCCTGTCGTTGACCCGAACGATCATCCCCTCGCCGCCCGCAAAGCTCTCTCCGTGAGGAGTTCGCGGTGGAGGCGGAGGTGACCTTCTCCGTCGATTTTCTCCCGCCGCGAGCACCTGTCAATCTCCGACAGGCGCGCCTGCAATCTTGCCGCGGACCTGGGTTGATAGCGGGCGCTTGGAGGTGACGCGTGGCCGTGAGCGGCGGGTCTCGAGCGCATCTTCCGTTCACGTGGGCCGCCCTCGAGCGGTCGGCTCGCTCGCAGCACAGGCGCATCGTATGACTCCTCGGCGTGGCGGGTCCGCTCTCCCGCGGAGGAAATTCGATGATCGGTGTCATGCTCGCCGCCCTCCTCACAGCGACCGCGATCCCCCCCGATCGTCGCGAGCTCGATCGGCCGGTGGCCGACATCGTCAGCCCGATCTGGAGCGATCCGGCCCACAGGGACGCCGCGCATGAGGTGGAGCAGATCGTCGCCCGCCTTCATCTGAGGCGGGGAGCGCGCGTCGCGGACATCGGCGCGGGCAGCGGATACGACACGCTTCGGCTTGCGAAAGCGGTAGGATCCGAGGGTCGTGTCGTCGCAGAGGACGTCACGCCCGCTTACCTTCAGCAGCTTCGATGGACCGTCGACTCCGCGAGGCTCACGAACGTCGAAGTCGTCCAGGGCGCTCCGGGCGACCCAAAGCTTCCACCGCGATCAATCGATGCGGCTGTGATGGTCCACATGTATCACGAGATCGAGCAGCCGATGGGGTTGCTGGCCAGGCTCGGGCCGGCGTTCAAGCCCGGCGGTCGGCTCGGGATCGAGGAGTTGGACCGGCCCACGGAAGCGCATGGCACCCCGCCGAAGCTCCTGACCTGTGAACTCGCCGCCGCCGGCTACCGGCTGATCGACCTCCAGCCCCTGGCCGGCGACATCGGCTACTTCGCCGTGTTCGCGCCACCCGCCGCCGCGAAGCCCGACGCAGCGACGGCGGCGAGGGCCTGCCGCGGCTGAGCGACGCCAGGACCGGGCTTCCGCTCTCCTCCGGAGAGGCGACATCCCGCTCGCGTGAGCGGACGTGACTGTGAGGTGGCTCTGAGGCTCGCATGCGACTGAGCCAGAATGCGCCCGCCACAGGCGCGAACGACTCCCTCTCCTCATCTTCGCTCCCTTTAGCTGCGCCCGCTCCGCTGCGAGAACGCCGCCCACATGATCCTCGCCTGACGTTCTAAGGATCACGATGCCGCCCGCCGCTTGACGTTCGGTGCGCCGCGAGCCGGCTTGAAGGTCGTCGCCGTCCGCGTTGAACCGCTCCGAGACGCCGTCGCGTGGAACGAGGTCGTGACCTCTCCCGGCCGCCTCCCCGCCGTGGACATCGACCCGACGACGACATGTGCCTCTTCCACACGTCCGGTACGACGGGGCGGCCGAAGGGCGCGCGGCTCACGCATCGCGGCTGCTGCACCAACCAGTTCAACACGGCGTTCGCGCTTTCCGTCATGCGCCAGGCGTCACATCGCGGGCGGACCGGTTCCCGCGAACCTGCGATGCGGTCGCCCTGATCACCACGCCGCTGTTCCACGTCACCGCCAACGACTGCATCGTCTACGTGGCCACCCTCATGGGCGGGGTGGTCGTGCTGATGCGCCGCTGGGATGCGGGCGAGGCGCTGATGCTGATCGCGCGCGAGCGGGTGACGACCATGAGCGGCGTCCCGACCATGGCGCGCGAGCTTATCCACCATCCGGACTTCGCCGCCCACGACCTGTCCAGCCTGGGCACGCTCTCCGGCGGCGGAGCCCAGGTGCCGCCCGACCTCGTGGCCAAGATCGACGCCGCGGGCTTTTCAGCCCAGGCGGGCACCGGCTACGGGATGACCGAGAGCTGCGGCGTCATCACCTCCGTCTACGGCGACTTCTTCAGCGACAGGCCCGCAAGCTGCGGACCTCTGCTGCCCACCTACGAGGGCAAGTGCGTCGATGACGACGGACGCGAGGTCGCCGCGGGGGAAGCGGTGAGCTCTGGGTCAAGGGAGCCAGCGTCATAAAAGGCTACCTCAATCAGCCCGAAGCCACCGCTGCTGAGGGGGCAGCGAGGGGACGACCGGCCACCGCCATCCAGCCGGGGAGGATT
>CAXTBN010000036.1:0-15073 GCA_964242895.1 uncultured Caulobacteraceae bacterium
CGGGGCTGCTCTACCTGCCGCGCCTCTACGCCTACCACACGCGGGCGGAGCGCGGCTCGCAGATGGACCTGACGTTCCAGGAGATGGAGCTCCGTCTGCTGCGGATCATCATGAACCCGGCGATGATCGTGTCCTTCGCTCTCGGCCTGACGCTGATCTGGTACGACGCCACCTACATGCGCGGCGGCTACGGATTCCTGGGAACGCCGTGGATGAGCGCGAAGCTGACGGGCGTGGTGGTGCTGCTGGGCTGGCACGGCTTCCTCGCCGCCAGCCGCAAGCGCGTCGCGGCGGGGACCAGCGGCCGCTCCGAACGCTTCTGGCGCGTGAGCAACGAGCTGCCGTTCATCGCGGCCATCTTCATGGTGCTGGCGGTGACGACGGAGTTCGGGCGGGCCTGAGTCAGCCCTCGCCGTACGGGATCTCCGCCGGGCCGCCCGGCGCGCGGCCGGCCTCGATGGCCTCCAGCAGCTGCTCCAGGGCGCCGATCTCGTCGGCCTCGGCGGCGGGCTTGTCCCAGCGGATGCGGGCGATGCGGGGGAAGCGCATGGCCACGCCCGACTTGTGCCGCGTGGAGCGCTGCAGTCCCTCGAACGCCACCTCCAGCACCAAGCCGAAGCCGCGGTCGGCGCGCACTGATCGGACGGGGCCGAAGCGCTCGATGGTGTTGTCGCGCACGAACTTGTCGAGGAGCTTCAGCTCGGCGTCGGTGAATCCGCTGTAGGCCTTGCCCACGGGCGTCAGCGCGCCGTCCTTCCATACGCCGAAGGTGTAGTCGCTGTAGAAGGAGGAGCGGCGGCCGTGCCCGCGCTGGGCGTACATCATCACCGCGTCCACGGTGAACGGGTCGCGCTTCCACTTGAACCACGGACCCTTGGGGCGGCCGCTCTCGTAGACGCTGTCCCAGCGCTTCAGCATCAGTCCCTCGGCCGACGACGGGTCGCCTTCCGGCGGGTTGGCGCGCTGCTCGGCCAGCCCGTCCCAGGTCTCGAACGGCACCAGCGGCGACAGGTCCAGGCGCGAGCCGCCGTGCTCGGAGGCGTGCCGGGCGACGAAGCTCTCCAGCCGCTTGCGTCGCTCCGAGAAGGTCAGCCCGCGCAGGTCCTCGCCCGCCTCGGACAGCAGGTCGTAGGCGCGGATCGCGGCGGGATAGGCGGCCATGGTCTTGGCGTCCACGGCCTTGCGGTTCAGCCGCTGCTGCATGTCGCCGAACGGCGCGACGCGGAGTGCGCCGGCGTCGTCGGGGCGCATGACCAGGAGCTCGCCGTCGATCACGCCGTCGAAGGCGAGCGCGGCCATCAGGTCGGGGAAGCTCTTGGAGATCTCGTCGCCCGTGCGGCTCCACATGGCCTGCACGCCGCCCTCGCGGACCGCCTGCACGCGGATGCCGTCCCACTTCCACTCCGCGGCGAAGGCGGCCGGGTCGAGCTTGGGCAGGTCCGCCTCGTCCAGCGGCTGGGCCAGCATGACGGGGCGGAAGCGGCCGGGACTGTCGGGGTCGGGGCGGGGGCCGCGGCCCTCCAGCCAGGCGAACAGCTCGGCGTAGGGCGGCTCGACCGCGTGCCACACCTCCTCGATCTCGCTGACCTCCACCGCGTGCCCGTAGAGCGGCGCGAGGTCGGCGGCGGCCGTCTTGGCGAGGCGGGCGGAGAGGCCCACGCGCAGCTCGCGGGTGAGGAGCTTGAGCAGCGCCCAGCGGCTGTCGGCGTCGCAGGCGTCGAGCCAGCCTTCCAGAAGGGCGGGCGTGGCGGCGCGATGGCTGGTGCGCAGTGCATCGACCACCTCCTGCAGGTCGGGCTCGCGGTTGGCGCCCGGCCGCTGCGGCCAGACCAGGGCCACCGTGTCGGCGAGGTCGCCGACGAAGTCGTAGCTCCAGCCCAGCAGCACCGGGTCCATCCGGCTTTCGACCAGCTTGCGGATCATGGCGGGTTTGGCGCTGTCGAAGGTCAGGTCGCCGGTCAGGGCTGCGAGCGCCCAGCCGCGTTCAGGGTCGGGCGTGTCGCGCAGGAAGTCGCGCACCAGCCGGAGCTTCGCGTTGCGGCTGTTGGACAGCTGCACCCGGTCGAGAAGGGCGGCGAAGGCCTGCATGCGGCGGACTCAATGCGCGGCTTGGCCGGCGGGTGGCGCCTCACCACGGCGAACGCGGCCTTAACCGTCGGCGGGGTCTGTTGCGCGGGCGGGTCGGCCGGAGCGGCGGGCCTCCTCCTGCAGAAGCCGATGGGGCGCGAAGACATGACGGACACGGCGGCGCGCACGACCCGCATGGACCCGCGCTACTGGCCGGCGCTGCGGGCCAAACTGATCGACGACCCTTCGCTGGTGACCGGCGACGCCGAGCTCCTGGCCGCGCTGAACGTGCGCCCCGCCGCCGCCAACCTGGTGGAGTTCGGCCCCGCCGCCCTGGCGCGCCTGGAGCACGCCCGCGCCGCCGAGGCCGACGCCCGCGCCGGGATCACGGCCCTCGCCGAGGCCAACTTCGCCGCCCAGGCGCAGACCCACGCCGCCATCGTCGACCTCCTGGAGGCGCGTCACAACGCCGACCTCGCCGCGCGCGTGGACGAGGCGGCGCGCGCTCGCTTCGGCCTGGTCGCGGGCGCCCTGGCGGTGGAGGGCGTCGCGCCCGCCGGCTGGCGCCCGCTCCCGCCCGGCTTCACCTCGCACCTGCTCGGCGCGGCCGGCCACCGCTTCGGCGGGGCGGTGGCGTCCGAGCCGCTGTTCGGCGCGGTGGCCGGCGAGGTCAGGAGCTCCGCCCTGGTGCGGCTCGCCCTGTGGGGCGAGGCGCGGCCGGGCCTGCTGACGTTCGGCTCGCCCGACCCGGCGGGCTTCACCGCCGACATGGGCGGCGAGCTGGTCGCCTTCCTGGCGCGCGTGGTCGAGAGGACGGCCGAGCGCTGGGCCCCCGTCCACCCGTGAGGCCGAGGGCGTGACCGGCGCGCAGGCGTCGCTGGACGCCTGGATCGACCACCTGGCGCACGAACGCCGCGCCTCGCCGCGCACGCTGGAGAGCTATCGCGCCGGCGTGGGCGCGTGGCTCGCCTTCCTCGGACGACACCGGGGCGAAGCGATCACCGAAACGGGACTGGGCGCCGCCTCGGCGGCCGAGCTGCGCGCCTACCTCGCGTTCCGACGCGCGGACGACCCGGCCACGGGCTCGCGCGCGCTGCAGCCCCGCTCCCTCAGCCAGAACCTGTCCGCGGTGCGCAGCTTCCACCGCTGGCTGGACCGGCGCCGCGGGGTGGAGACGCCCGGCCTGGCGGGGGTGCGCGGGCCGCGGTTGAAGCCGTCGCTGCCGCGCCCGCTCTCCATCGACGCCGCGCTCGGTGCGCTCACGGAGGCGCAGGAGGTGCGGCTGGAGCCGTGGGAGGCGGCGCGCGACGCGGCGGTGCTGAGCCTGCTGTACGGCTGCGGCCTGCGCATCTCGGAGGCGCTGGGCCTCACCGGCGCCGAGCACCCCCTGCCCGAGACCCTGCGCATCACGGGCAAGGGCGGCAAGACGCGGCTGACGCCGGTGCTCCCCGCCGTGCGCGAGGCGGTGGACGGCGCCGTCCGCGGCCAGCCCTGGCCGCCGGCGCCCGGCGAGCCCCTGTTCCGCGGCGCTCGCGGCGGCGCGCTCGGTGCGCGGCGTGTGCAGGAACTCATGGCGCTCCTGCGCGGCCGCATGGGCCTGCCGGCGAGCGCGACGCCGCACGCGCTGCGCCACTCGTTCGCCACCCACCTCCTGGGCGCGGGCGCGGACCTGCGCTCGATCCAGGAGCTCCTGGGCCACGCCTCGCTCTCCACCACACAGCGCTACACGGGCGTCGACGCCGAGCGGCTGATGAGCGCCTACGCCAGCGCGCATCCTCGGGCCTGACGCGGGCCGTCCCGCTCGCGCCCGCCCCGCGCCTCGGCTAGAACCCTCGCCGACGACGGGGAGAGCGGCTGATGCCCGAGCGGGTGCTGGCGGTGCGCGGTCCGCGCAGCCTGCTGCGCCAGATCCGCGAGGCCATGGCCGGGGCCGCCCCCGCCCAGGCCAAGCTCGACATGGTGGTGCGCATCATCGCCGGCTCGATGGTGGCCGAGGTGTGCTCCATCTACCTGCGCCGCGGCGTCGGCGACTTGGAGCTGTTCGCCACCGAGGGCCTGTCGGCGACCGCCGTCCACCAGACGCGGCTGAAGCCCGGCGAGGGCCTGGTCAGCGAGATCGTGCGCATCGGGCGGCCGCTGAACCTGCAGGACGCGCCGCAGCACCCGCAGTTCTCCTACCGTCCCGAGACGGGCGAAGACCCCTTTCACGCCTTCCTCGGCGTGCCGCTGTTACGCGGCGGCCGTCCGATCGGCGCCCTGATCGTCCAGAACCGCACGGAGCGCACCTACTCCGAGGACGAGGTCGAGGACTTGCAGACCATCGCCATGGTCCTGTCCGAGCTGGTGGCGTCCGGCGACCTCGTCGGCCTCGCCGAGCTCAAGGATGTGGAGCTCGCGCCCACGCGGCCCGAGCGGCTGAAGGGCGCGCGTTTCGCCGACGGGCTCGCCATGGGCCACGCCGTGCTGCACGAGGCGCCCGTCGCCTCCGGCCGCTTGCTGGCCGAGGACGCGGGGCAGGAGGAGAGCCGGCTGAACCGCGGCCTCGCCGCCCTGCGCCGCCAGCTCGACGAGATGCTCGACGGCGCGCACGGGCTGGTGGGCCAGTCGTTCGAGGTGCTCGAGACCTACCGCATGTTCGCCCACGACCGGGGCTGGACCCGCCAGCTGACGGAGGGGGTGCGTTCGGGACTCTCCGCGGAAGCGGCGGTGGAGCGTGTGCGCTCCGAGCACCGCGCTCGGCTCGGGCAGGCGCGCGACGCCTACCTGCGCGACCGGCTGCACGACTTCGAGGATCTCGCCGACCGCCTGCTGCGCCACGTCGGCGGCTTGGCGGACGGACGCCGCGACCTGCCCGACGACACCATCCTGATCGCGCGCAATCTCGGGCCCGCCGACCTGCTCGAGTACGACCGTCACAAGCTCAAGGGACTGCTGCTGGAGGAGGGCTCCACCGCCTCGCACGCCTCCATCGTGGCGCGCGCGATCGGGATCCCCTGCGTAGGCCGCCTCGCCGGCCTGCGCGACCGGGTGAGCGAGGGCGACGCGGTGATCGTCGACGGCGAGACGGCCGAGGCCTACCTGCGTCCGCGCCCCGACGTGGTGGGCGCCTTCGAGGCGCGCGCCGCCGTGCGCGCCCAGCGCCGCGCCGAGTTCGCCGCGCTCCGCGACACGCCCGCCGTCAGCCGCGACGGCGTCCGGGTGCGGCTGCTGATGAACGCGGGCCTCGCCATCGACCTGGAGAACCTGGACGAGACGGGTGCGGAGGGCGTGGGCCTGTTCCGCACCGAGTTCCAGTTCATGGTCGCCGAGCAGATGCCGCGCCTGTCGGCGCAGACCGCGCTGTACGCCCAGGTGCTCGACCAGGCGGCGGACCGGCCGGTGGTGTTCCGCACCCTCGACCTCGGCGGCGACAAGGTGCTGCCGTACATGGAGGCCGAGCGCGAGGACAATCCCGCGTTGGGCTGGCGCGCCGTCCGCATGGGGCTGGACCGGCCGGCGCTGCTGCGGTTGCAGCTGCGCGCGCTGATCGCCGCGGCGGCGGGCCGCGACCTCAACGTCATGTTCCCGCTGGTGGCCAGCGTGGACGAGTTCCGCACGGCCCGCGGCTTCGTCGAGCAGGAGCTCGCGTGGGCCAGCCGGCGGGGGCGGGCCATTCCCGGCGCCCTGCGCGTGGGGGTGATGATCGAGGCGCCCTCGCTGGTCTGGCACCTCGACGCGCTGCTGCCCTTGGTGGACTTCGTCAGCGTCGGCACCAACGACCTCTTGCAGTACCTGTTCGCCGCCGACCGCGGGAACCCGCGCGTGGCCGACCGCTACGATCCGCTGTCGCCGCCGGCGCTGCGCGTGCTGAAGACCATCGCCGACGCGTGCCGCGAGCACGGCACGCCCGCCAGCGTGTGCGGCGAGCTGGCCGGCCGGCCGCTGGAGGCCTTCGCGCTCACCGCGCTCGGCTTCGACCGCCTGTCCATGCCGCCGGCGGGGGTGGGGCCGGTCAAGCGCATGGTGCTGTCGACGGACCGCGAGGCGGCGGGCCGAGGCGTGTCGCGGCTGATCGAGAGCGGGGCCGGATCGGTGCGCAACGAGATCGAAACCCTGGCGCGCAAACTAAATGTCGCACTCTGAGCGGATTGAGGCGGGTCTTAACCACTGATATCGGCTCGTTGACATCAACTCTCGACAGGGAGGCCGCACGGTGAAGCTGTGGGGATCCCGTCGTCACCCGACCAGGACGAGCCCCATGGCGCCGCTCGACACCGGAACCCTCTCCACGCACCTGCGGGTGGTCGGTCCGGTCGACCGCGCCGACGGCCCTTCGCCCCAGGACTACGACACGCTGGGCGCCTACCTGCGCGCCGTGCGCGAGGACAAGGGGTTGTCCCTGGCCGAGGTCGCGGCCGTGACGCGCATCCGCCGCGCCCACCTGCAGGCGCTGGAGGACCGCAACCGCTCCGCCCTGCCGTCGCGCCCCTTCGCCCTCGGCTATGTCCGCAACTACGCCAAGGCGCTGGGCCTGGACGGCGAGGGCGCGGTGGAGCGCTTCAAGCTGGACTGGCCGGAGACCGACGAGCCCCTGCGCAACCCCGTCGGCGTCCAGGGGGAGGAGCGCCGTCGCAACCCCGCCCTCACCGTCGCCGCCGTGGTGCTGCTGGCGGGCGTGGCCGCGTGGAACATCGCCCAGCGCGCGCTGAACAGCGACGAGCCCGCCGCGCCGCCGCTCGCTTCGACCCTGGCGGACACGCCCGCGCCCAGCGGCGCCGTGCGCGTCGGCGCGCCCATCGCCGCTCCGGTCGAGTCCACCATGCCGGCCCCGTACCTCACGCCGGGCCTGTTCCCGGCCGCGACGCCCGCGGGCGCGACGACGCCCGGCGCGGCGGCGGCCCCGCCCTCGCCGGCGCTCGACCTGCCCGCCCCGACGCCGGTGTTCGCCACGCGCGCTCCGGTGGCCGGCGCCGCGACCGGCGGGGTGCTGCTGCAGGCGCGACGCTCGGCGGCGCTGATCGTGCGCGACGGCGGCCGTAACATTGTCTTCGCCCGCGTGCTGCAACCCGGCGAGGCCTTCCGCGCGCCCCTGGGCCGCAGCCTCTCCGCCGAGGTGGCCGACCCGGCGTCGGTCGCCGTGTACCAGAACGGCCGGCTGCACGGCGTGCTGACCCAGCTCTCCACCCCGCTGGACAGCCTCACCCCCGCCCCGGCGCCTGCGCCGATTGCAGCGGCGGCGGCGGCGGCCGTCCCGCTCGCGTCGGCGACGCCTGCCCGAGCTCCCGCCACCCGTCCCTGAGGGCCGGCGAGCTCACCCGGCCAAGCGGTAGCCGCCGGCCTCCGTCACGATGAGCTTGTCCGCGCCCGGGGGCTCCACCTTCTGGCGCAGGCGATAGACGTGGGTCTCCAGCGTGTGAGTGGAGACGCCGGCGTTGTAGCCCCACACCTCCGTCAGCAGCTCCTCGCGCCCGACGGGGTCGCCGCCCTTGCGGTAGAGGTACTTGAGGATGGAGGTCTCCTTCTCCGTCAGCCGCACCTTCCGGCCGCGCGCGTCGAGCAAGAGCTTCTGCGCCGGGTGGAAGCGGTAGGGGCCGATGGAGAACACCGCCGCCTCCGACTGTTCGTGGCTGCGCAGGTGGGCCCGGATGCGGGCCAAGAGCACGGCGAAGCGGAACGGCTTGACCACGTAGTCGTCCGCGCCCGAGTCGAGGCCGCGGATGGCGTCGGCGTCCTCCGCCGCGCCCGTCAGCATCAGGATCGGCGCCGCCGTTCCCGCGTCGCGCAGGCGACGGCACAGGTCGCGGCCGTCGCCGTCGGGCAGGTCGACGTCGAGGATCAGGAGGTCCGGTTTGACCGCGCCGGCCGCCTCGAAGCCCGCCGCCGCCGTGGCGGCCTGCACGACGCGGAACTCCTCCAGCTCGAGCAGTTCGGCCAGCGACTCGCGCAGCTCCGCGTCGTCGTCGACCACCAGCAGCGTGCGCGCCTGCGCCATCCGGGCTCCAAACCTGGCCAAACTTGCGAGGGCGGAGCGGCCCCTCTAGGTTCCGCCGCCTCCCACCCCGCTTAAGTCGCCCCGCCGACGGCCAAGATCAACGGCCTCGGCGACGCTGGACCGTTCCCCCATGGCCACCGCCTCCCCGCTCCTGCAGGTGATGATCGACGCCGCCCGCAAGGCGGGACGCCGGCTGAAGCGCGACTTCGGCGAGGTGAGCGAGCTGCAGGTCAGCCGCAAGGGCCCGTCCGACTTCGTCTCCAAGGCCGATCTGCAGGCGGAGGAGACGCTGGTCGCCGAGCTCGGCAAGGCGCGCCCGGGCTACGGCTTTCTCGCGGAGGAGCGCGGCGTGGTCGAGGGCACGGACAAGACGCACACCTGGATCATCGACCCGCTCGACGGCACCACCAACTTCCTCCACGGCCTGCCGCACTTCGCCGTGAACATCGCCCTGGAGCGGCGAGATGCGGGCGTGGTGGCCGCGGTCACCTACAACCCGGCCACCGACGAGCTGTTCTGGGCGGAGAAGGGCCGCGGGGCCTGGCTCGGCGACAGCCGCCGGCTGCGCGTGGCCGCGCGCCGCAATCTGTCCGACTGCCTGCTCGCCACGGGCATCCCCTTCCAGGGGAAGCCGGGCCATGGCCAGTTCCTGAAGGAGCTGCACCAGTTCTCGGCCCGGGTCGCGGGTGTGCGCCGGTTCGGCTCCGCCGCCCTCGACATGGCCTACGTCGCCGCCGGCCGCTTCGACGGCTACTGGGAGCGCGACGTTAAGCCGTGGGACGTGGCGGCGGGATCGCTGCTGGTGACGGAGGCGGGCGGCATCGTCCACACCGCCGACGGCGCGCCCTGGTCGCCCGACCAGCCCGACATCTGCTGCGCCAACCTCGACCTGCAGCCGCAGCTGCTGGAGCGGATCGCCGCCGCCGCCTGACGCCTCACACGTCCGGCACGGTCATCCCGCGCTTCACCGCCGGGCGCGCGCCGATCTCCTCGACCCAGCGGTCGACGTGCGGCGTGGGGCCGAGCCAGTGGCCGACGTCGTGGCGCAGCTGGGGCAGGATGGCGGAAGTCCAGGTCCAGGCGCTGATGTCGGCCACGCCGTAGTCCTCACCCGTGAGGAACGGGCGCTCGGACAGGCGGCGCTCCATCACCTCGAACAGGCGCACCGCCTCCTTGGAGAACACCTCCAGCCCGCCGGGATCGGGCGGGTCCATGCGCCGGAAACCGTTCCAGCGGCCCAGCATCGGCGACAGGCTCGACACCGTCCACGTCAGCCAGCCGAGCGCGTCGGCCCGCGCCTGGCCGGCGTGCGGCATCAGACGCCCGGTCTTGTCGGCCAGGTACTGAAGGATCGCGCCCGTCTCGAAGACCACGGTGCGGACGTCCACGCCCTCCTCGTCGACGATCGTCGGGATCTTGCCGTTCGCGTTCAGCGCCAGGTAGGCCGGGTCGCGCTGCGCGCCCGTCGAGAGGTCGACCGGGACCACGGCGTAGGCCAGCCCCAGCTCCTCCAGGGCGACGGAGATCTTGCGCCCGTTGGGCGTCTTCCAGGTGTAGAGCGTGATCACGCCGGCCTCCGCCTCCGCGCCCTCGCCGGGCGCTGGGCCAACGGGGCGCGGAGGTCTACGTTCCGGTCATGCCCGCCGACCCCGAAGCGCTCGCCGCCCGCGCCCTGGCGCACCTGGAGCGGCTGGTCGCCTTCGACACCACCTCGCGCGGGCCGAACCTCGACCTGATCGCCTACGTGGAGGCCGAGCTGGCGCGGATCGGCGTGACAGGCCGCCGCGTGCCCAACGCCGACGGCACCAAGACCAACCTCCACGCCACGGTCGGGCCCTCGGCCGAGGGTGGGATCGTGCTCTCCGGCCACACCGACGTGGTGCCCGTCGACGGCCAACCGTGGACCACCGACCCGTGGACGCTGACCCGCCGCGGCGACCGCCTGCTCGGCCGCGGCACGTGCGACATGAAGGGCTTCCTCGCCCTGGCGCTCGCCGCCGCGCCCGAGGTGCTGGCCGCCCGCACCTCCCGGCCGGCGCACCTGGCGTTCTCCTACGACGAGGAGGTCGGCTGCCTGGGCGCCCCCGACATGATCGCCGAGCTGGTGCGCGACTTGCCCCGCCCCGCCGCGGTGATCGTGGGCGAGCCCACCGACATGCAGGCCGTCAGCGGCCACAAGGGCGTGGCCACCTTCGTGCTCACCGTGCGCGGGCGCGAGGCGCACTCCTCCCTGCCCGAGCACGGCGTGTCGGCGATCATGGAGGCCGTGCCGCTGCTCGCCCGCCTGCACGCCCTCGCCGACCGGCTGCGGCGCGAGGCGCAGGCCGCGCCCTTCGACCCGCCCTATCCGACGCTGACCGTGGGCGTGCTGCACGGCGGCACCGCGGCCAACATCCTGGCGCGCGAGTGCGAGGCGCTGTTCGACCTGCGCACTCCGCCCGGCCTCGACCCCATGGCCGTGCTGGCTCCGTTCCTGGCCGAGGTGGAGGCGCTGGACGCCCTGCTGAAGGCGCGCGCCCCTGAGGCGGGCGCCTCCGTCCGCCGTCGCTCGCTCACCCCGGCCCTGGCCCCCGAACGGGAAGGCGCGGCCGAAGCGCTCGCCCGACGCCTCGCCGGCGACAACGGCCCGGCGCGAGCCGTAAGCTATGCGGCGGAGGCGGGCCAGTTCCAGGAGGCGGGCTTCTCCACGGTGATCTGCGGCCCGGGCTCCATCGAGCAGGCGCATCAGGCCGACGAGTACGTGGAACTCGAGCAGATGCAGCGCGGTGCGGCGTTCATGGCCCGGCTGGTGGAGGCGCTCGCGTAGGCGCTGGCCGCCACAGCGGGCCCAGACCGGTCAGCGGGCGCGCGGGACGGGGAAGGGCGGCATGGCGCCGATGGCGTCGGCGTCACCCGTGCCGGAGCCCGGCTTGACGAAGGTCATGGTCAGCCGGCCGATCGGGACGCCCCACTTGGACACGTCCGAGCGGTTCTGCACCACCGGTCCCACCCGGTTCAGCCGCATGTCAAAGCGGAGGCGCTGCAGCTTGCCGCCGGTCGGCATGTCGGCGACGTAGACCATGCGCGCCGCCGAGCCCTGCACCACCATGCGGCCGGGCGCGGGCGTGTTCTGCGCCGCCGCCGACCAGGCGCCCTCGCCGGCGCGGGCGAAGCGCCAGGTGCGCTCCCAGCGCTCGCCAGTGTCGTAGAGGAAGCGCTCGCGCAGGATCAGGCCGTCCGGCGCGCGCTCGCCCTGCAGCCACGTGCTGAAGCCGAAGCGGGCGCGGCCGAGCGCCTCGAACAGGCCGTAGGCGTCCGTGCGGCCCTCGAACCAGGTCTCCGGATCGAACGCCGGCTCGCGCAGCGGTTCCGGGCCGGCTGACGCGCGGGCGGACGCGGGTGCGGCGAGGGCGCCGAGGCCCAGCATGGCGGTGCGGCGGGTGGGCGTCATGGCGCGGGCTCCCGCCGCCGGCTAGGCTCCGCGGCCATGCGCCTGAACGCCTACTCGGACGGCCGGTTCGTCTCCGACCTCGGCGAGGCGGCCTGCGCGCTCGGCCGGGGCGGCGTGGTCGAGGCCGACGCCAAGCGCGAGGGCGACGGGGCGACGCCGCTCGGGACCTGGCCGCTGCGCCGCGTCCTGTGGCGGGCGGACCGGCTGGCGCGACCCGTCACGGCGCTCCCGACCGCACCGATCGGCGCGGTCGACGGCTGGAGCGACGACCCGGCCGACCCCGCCTACAACCGGCCGGTCACCCACCCCCATCAGCACTCGGCCGAACGGCTGCGGCGCGACGACGAGCTGTACGACGTCGTGGTGGTGCTGGGGCACAACGATGACCCGCCGGAGCCCGGGCGCGGCTCGGCCATCTTCCTGCACTGCGCCAAGCCGGGGTATCCGCCGACCGAGGGCTGCGTGGCCCTGGCGCGCGACGACCTGCTCGCGGTGCTGGCGCGCGCGGGGCCGGGCGACGCGCTGACGATCTCGCGGGCTTGAGCGCAGCGCCCGGGCGTGGCTGATGCGGCGGCGGGCTCCTCCGCGGGCCTGAGGCGGAGCCTGGGATGAAGACGGGTCTGAGAGCCGCGCTGACGACGGCGGCGGCGGTGGTCTCCAGCGGCGCCTTGGCGCAGACGCCCGCCGGCTCCCCGCCGCCCGGCGCGGTCCCGGCGCAGAACCCGCAGACCGCCCGCGCTGCACGCCGCGCGCCCGAGGCCGAGCTCGCGCCGCTGCTCCCCGCCGGGACCGTGCGCACGGCGGAGATGCTGCGCGACCGGGCCGCGGGGGGCGACAACGCCGCCTGGTCCATCCTGGAGGGGCTGACCACCGAGATCGGCCCGCGCCCCGCCGGCTCCGACGCCATGCACCGGGCGAGCGATTGGGCGGTGGCGCGCATGCGGGCGCTCGGCTTCGAGAACGTGCACAAGGAGCGCTTCACCCACGACGTGTGGACCCGCGGTGTCGAGACCGCCGAGGTGACCTCGCCCTTCCCGCAGCGGCTGGTGATCGCCGCCCTGGGCGGCTCGGTCGCGACGCCTCCGGGCGGGGTGGAGGCGGAGGCGGCGATCTTCCGCTCTTACGACGCCATGCTCTCCGCCCCCGCCGGCTCGCTCGCGGGCAAGATCGCGGTGGTCACCCAGCCCATGCCGCGCGGCGGCTACGGCGCGTACTACCGCATCCGCGGGCTGGGCCCGTCGGAGGCGGCGCGGCGCGGCGCGGTCGCCTACCTGCTGCGCTCGCTGGCGACGGACGTGCGGCGTTCGCCGCACACGGGGGCCATGACCTACCTGCCCGACGCGCCGCGCATCCCCGCGGCGGCGCTGACGGCGGTGGACGCCGAGCAGCTGGATCGCATCGCGCTCCGCGGCCGTCCGGTCCGCCTGCATCTGACGCTCACGCCGACGGTGACGCCCGGCGGCTACAGCGAGACGGTGGTGGGCGAGGTGCGCGGGCGCGAGCGGCCGGACGAGGCGGTGGTGATCGGCGGCCACCTCGACAGCTGGGACCTGGGCACGGGCGCCATCGACGACGGGGCCGGCGCGGCCATCACCGCGGCCGCCGCCAAACTGATCGCCGACCTGCCGCAGCACCCGCGCCGCACGATCCGCGTGGTCTGGTGGGGTGCGGAGGAGATCGGGCAGGCCAACCTCGCCTTCGCCGCCGCCCACCCCGCCGCCGAGCAGGCGCGCATGGCCATCGCCGGCGAGTGCGACGAAGGGGCCGACCACATCGGCGCCGTGTCGCTGCCCGCCGGCGCCGCGCGCTCGTCGTTCGGCCGCACCCTGCAGCAGGTGTTGGGCCCGATCGGCGGCTACGTCTCGCCCGAGGTCGCGACGGACGGCGGGTCCGACCTGGAGAACCTGCGCGGCGTGCCCCTGGCGGCGCTGCAGCAGGACGGGACGCGCTACTTCGACTTCCACCACACGCCCGACGACACGCTGGACAAGGTCGACCGCCGCCAGCTCGACCAGAACGTGGCCGCCTGGGTCAGCTTCGCGTACCTGGCCGCCGAGAGCGGGACCGACTTCCGCGCCACGGCCGCCGCCACCCCGGCCCGCCCGCCCGAGGGGAGCCGCTAGACCCATGCCGCGTCCCGTCGCCCCCACCGAGCTCGAGTGCTACCCCGTCGCCGCACGCCCGCCGGAGATCATTCCCGGCCGGCCACAGCGCGGCTGGATGGACCGCTTCGCCGAGCGCCATCCCTACCGCTGCCTGCCGCTCTCGGTCGCCAACACCACGGGCTGGGAGATCGTCTGCCCGATGGGCTTCACCGCCGAGTGGAACGGCGGCCCGGGGATCGAGGACATCACCCTGCGGCCCGACCGTCCGAACCCCGACTTCAAGGACTTCGCCCACAGCCACTTCATGGGCGGCGTGCTCACCTTCCACCCCGGCTACCTGTTCCGCACGCCGCAGGGGTGGGACCTCGTGTGCCAGGGGCCGCCCAACCTGCCCAAGGACGGAATCCAGGCGCTCACGGGCGTCGTGGAGACCGACTGGCTGCCCTTCCCCTTCACGATGAACTGGATCTTCACCCGGCCCGGGCGCGTCCGCTTCGAGAAGGGCGAGCCCTTCTGCTTCATCACCATGATCCCGCACCGGGCCATGGACGACGTCCAGCCCATCACCCGGGCCATGAACGCCGACCCCGAGCTGCGCGGCCAGTACGACGCCTGGACCAAGCGGCGCGACGACTTCAACAAGAAGCTCGGCCAGCGCGACCCGGAGACGATCCGCGAGGCGTGGCAGCGCTTCTACTTCACCGGCGAGCTGCCCGAGCAGCTGGGCCCCAACCCGCGCGACCACGTCAACAAGCGCCGCCTGAAGACGCCGCGCATCGGGCGCTGATCGGGGCGGCCGGGCGCTTGCGCGACGCCCGGCCCTCTGCTTAAAGGCGCGCCTCCCCGCGGGGCGGCTTCCCAGCCCCCCGCCGCCAGGGTCCGGAGCGGGCGTAGCTCAGGGGTAGAGCATCACCTTGCCAAGGTGAGGGTCGAGCGTTCGAATCGCTTCGCCCGCTCCAATTCTCCCCATCATCAGCGCGGCGGGCGCGCCGACGGCTGCGTCGGGCTCGGGCCGCCGCCTCCGTCCTGGCCGCCGCCGTCGTCCATCTGCGGGGCGGTGAGCTGGTCGAAGGTGCGGCGCTGGCCGGGGCTCAGCTGGGCGTAGAAGGCGCGCGTGGCCGCGTCCGTGCGGTCGAAGTCGGCGCGGTCGCGACCCAGGGCGGCGCGGGCCGCGTCCAGGCGCTGGGGCGTGGTCAGCGAGGGCGCGCGACGCATCTCGTCCTCCTCCTGCCGCTGGCGCGCCTCGTCGGGCTGGAAGGCGCGCTGGTAGGCATCGAAGGCGCCCCGCTGCGAGGGCGTGAGACCGAGCCGGCGGGCGAGCTCCTGCGGGTCTTCCTGGCCGCCGCCCTGGCCCTGCCTTTGGTCGTACTGTTCCGGCTGCGCGTAGCCGCCCGCCCGGTCGTAGTCGCCCGGGCGAGCGTTCGGGTCGTTGTAGGACGGGCGGCCGCTGGACGGCTGGTAGCCGGAGCTCGCACCGCGATCGTAGGTCGAGGGCGGGTA
>CAXTBN010000036.1:15173-28879 GCA_964242895.1 uncultured Caulobacteraceae bacterium
TCCGTAGCCCTGACCTCCGTAGCCCTGGGCCAGGGCGGGCGTGGTCGCGGCGGCGGCGAGGAGGGCGGCGAGGCCGGTGCGCGTCAACGGGTGCATGCGTCTGTCCTGAACTTCCGAACACCCCCGCAGGTCGGAGCGTCCGTCGGGCCGCAGCGGTTCCGACGCGGCCCCGCTCGACCGAGGACGCCGCGGGCTCTACGAGCGGGCCGCCCTCGTCCGTTCCCGGGAACCCGCCATGTCCGACACCGCCAAGACCGCCTTCGTCACCGGGGCCACCGCGGGCTTCGGCGCCGCCCTGGCGCGTCGCTTCGTGGCGGGCGGCTGGCGCGTGGCGGGCACGGGCCGGCGCGCCGACCGGCTGGACGCGCTGTGCGAGGAGCTCGGCGAGGGATTTCACCCGCTCGCCTTCGACCTGCGCGACGAGGCGGCGCTGGCCCGCGCGGTGGACGGGCTGCCGGACGCGTTTCGCGGCGTGGACCTCCTGGTCAACAACGCCGGGCTCGCCCAGGGCCTCACGCCGGCGCAGGACGCCGACCTCGCCGAGTGGCGCACCATGACGGGCACCAACGTCGACGCCCTGCTGGCCGTCACGCACCGGCTGCTGCCGACGCTGGTGGAGCGGCGGGGCGCGATCGTGAACCTGTCGTCGGTGGCCGCCACCTACCCGTACAGGGGCGGGGCCGTGTACGGGGCCACCAAGGCCTTCGTGCTGCAGTTCTCGCTCGACCTGCGCGCCGACCTGCACGGCACCGGCGTACGCGTGACTTCGATCGAGCCCGGCATGTGCGAGACCGAGTTCACCGTGGTGCGCAACGGCGGCGACCAGGCCGCCTCCGACGCGCTCTACAAGGGCGTGGGCGCGCTGACGGCCGAGCAGATCGCCGACGCGATCTGGTGGGTGGCGACCCTGCCGCCCAACATGAACGTCAACCGGCTGGAGCTGATGCCGGTGAACCAGAGCTTCGCCGGCTTCGCCGTGCACCGGGAGGGCTGACCCCCGTCTCCTCCCGCGAACGGGAGGGGACGGGTCGTGTCGCACTCGTCGACCTCATCGCGCTGGTCGACGGCCGCCTTGTCCTGCTTCGTCGAGCTTGTCCCGGCGGGTCACCAGATCTTCACGCGGTCCTCGGGGGCCAGGTACAGCTTGTCGCCGGGCTGGACGTTGAACGCCTTGTACCAGGCGTCGACGTTGCGCATCGGGCCGTTGACGCGGGCGCGCTCGGGCGAGTGCGGGTCGGTGTGCAGGCGCTGCACCATGGCGTCGTCGCGCGTCTTGCCGCGCCACACCTGCGCCCAGGCGAGGAATACGCGCTGGTCGCCCGTCAGGCCGTCGATCACCGGCGCGGGCCGGCCGTGCAGGCTCTCGTGGTAGGCGTCCAACGCGAAGTTGATGCCACCTGCGTCGCCGATGTTCTCGCCCATGGTCAGCTGGCCGTTGACGTGCTCGTCCGGCATGGCCGCGATGGGCGTGAACTTGGAGTACTGCGCGCCCAGCATGTCCGTCTTCTTCTTGAAGGCGTCGGCGTCGGCCTTGGTCCACCAGTCGGTGAGTTTGCCCGTGCCGTCGGACTTTCTGCCCTGGTCGTCGAAGCCGTGGCTGATCTCGTGACCGATCACGCCGCCGATGCCGCCGTAGTTCACCGCCGGGTCGGCCTTGGGGTCGAAGAACGGCGGCTGCAGGATGGCGGCGGGGAACACGATCTCGTTCTGCGTCGAGTTGTAGTAGGCGTTCACCGTCTGCGGGGTCATGCCCCACTCGCTGCGGTCCACCGGCTGGTGCAGGCGGCGCACGCGGTAGTCCCACTCGAAGGTGCGCGAGGCCTTGGCGTCGGCGTACAGGTCGGTGGGTGAAACCTGCAGCGCGGAATAGTCGCGGAACTTGTCGGGATAGGCGATCTTCACGGTGAAGGCGGCGAGCTTCTGCTGCGCCTGCATCTTCGTGGCCGGCGTCATCCACTCCAGGGCGTCGATGCGCTTGGAGAGCACCGTCTTGATGTTGCCCACCAGCGCCAGCATCTGCGCCTTGGCCTCCGGCGGGAAGTACTCGTCGACGTAGATCTTGCCGACACCCTCACCGAGCGCGCCGTTGACGCTTGCCACGGCTCGCTTCCAGCGCACGGGCTGCTCGGGCTGGCCCTGCAGCGTCTTGTTGCGGAACTCGAAGCGCGCGTCGACGAAGGGCTGGGACAGGTAGGGCGCCATGGTGTCGGCCATGTTGAACGCCAGCCACGCCTGCAGCACCGGCAGGGGCGTGTCGGCGAAGATCTTGGCCTTGGGCGCGAAGGCGGTGTTGTCGCTCAGCACCAGCTTGTCGGCCGAGGACAGGTCGGCGGCGGACAGGTAGCGCTTGAAGTCGAAGCCGGGGGCCATGGCCTGCAGTTCGCCGGCCGTCGTCGGGTTGTAGGTCTTATCGCGGTCGCGCCGCTGCACCCGATCCCAGCTCGCGCGGGCGAGGTCGGTCTCCATGGCCAGGATGGCCGCGGCGTTGCCCTGCGGGTCGCTCCACCCCGACAGGGTCAGCATCTGCGCGATGTAGGCCTGGTAGGCGGCGCGGGTCTTCGCGAAGCGCGGCGTGTCGGAGAGGTAGTAGTCCTTGTCGGGCAGGCCCAGGCCGCCCGTCGCCATGTTCACCGTGTAGTGCAGCGGGTCGCGGGCGTCGGGCGAGACGTAGGCGCCGAAGAAGCTGTCGGTGGGCAGGCTCTTGTCGCCCATCAGGGCGGCGACGTCGTCGCGGGTGCGCGCGGCCCGCACCTTGGCGAGGTCGGCCTGCAGGGGCGCGGCGCCCAGGGCGTTGACCCGGCCCTCGTCCATGAAGGCGGTGTAGTAGGCGCCGAGCTTGGTGCGCAGCGCGGGATCCTCGCCGCCCCGGCCCGCCGCCGCGTCCTCCAGGATCTTGTGGACGCGGTTCTCCGACAGGACGGAGAGGGTGACGAAGTTGCCGTAGCTGGTCCGGTCCGCCGGGATCGCCAGGTGGTCGACGAAGCCGCCGTTGGCGTACTGGAAGAAATCGTCGCCCGGCTTCACCGAGGTGTCGCGGCCGTCGAGGTCGAAGCCCCACCGGCCGTAGTGCGGCGTGGTCACGCCCGGGTCCAGCGGGTCGGCGGTCTTGACCGGGACGGAGGCGGCGTAGGCGGAGGCCGCAAGGCCGGCGAGCGCGGCGGCGGCGACGCCGGCCAGCCATTGGGTGCGGGTCATGGGTCGGGTGAACTCCTTCACGCGGCCGTCGCGCGGCCGTCACGTGTCGGAACCGATGCGATAGCCGAGCGGAGCGGCGGCGCAAGCGCCACGAGCAGCCCTGCAGCGTTAACTTCGCCAGAGCTTTCCAGGCTGCAACAAAGCGCGGCGAAGGTGGCGTCCGTGCAATCTAGACAGCGTCCTCCAGGCTGAAGGCGCGGCTCTCGTCGTCGTAGGCGAACAGCTCGGCGTAGCGGCCCCACTGGATCACCGCGCGCATGGTCTCCTGCGCGAACTCCTCGCTCATGTGGTCCTCCAGCTCCTCGACGAAGCGGGCGTAGGGCGCGCGGTGGCTCTCGCGCTCGTCGAGCACGCGGCGGATCAGGGCGGCGAGGGGGACGTGCGCGGTGAGCTGGGCGGCGAACAGGCGCTTGCGGTCGTCGGTGTCGCCGTCGGCGAAGCGGCGGCCGATGTCGGTGAGCTGGATGTCGCCCTGCTCCACGATGGCGAACCGCATCAGCGCCAGGGTCTCGGCGATGGGGAACAGCTCGTCCACCTCCAGCTGCAGGTCCTCGCCCAGCTCGGGCAGGTCGGCGCGGCCGTCGAAGGGCGCGCCCGTCAGCTCCTCCATCAGGCCGGCGAGGAGGTTGGTGGAGACGGCGGGCAGCGCCACGCCGACCCCGCTCGAGGCGGCGGCGCCCGTCGTGCGCGCGGCCTGGGCGCGCTGGGCGGCGGCGGTGTTGGTCATGCGCGCGTAGATGTCGTCCACCAACTGGCGGAAGCGCGGGTCGCCGCGGTCGCGCGGGTGCGGCAGGTCGATGAGGATCTCCGCCTCGACCCGGCCCGGGTTGGCGCTGAGCAGCGCCACCCGGTCGCACATGAGCACCGTCTCCTCGATGTTGTGGCTGACCATGAGGATGGAGCGGAGCGGCAGCTTGCCCTCCGCCCACAGGTCGATCAGGTCGGTGCGCAGGGTCTCGGCGGTCAGGACGTCGAGGGCGGAGAAGGGCTCGTCCATCAGCAGCAGCTCGGGCTGCATGACGAGGCCGCGCGCGAAGCCGACGCGCTGGCGCATGCCGCCCGACAGCTCCTTGGGATAGGCGTTCTCGAACCCGTCGAGGCCGATCAGGTCGATGGCGTGCAGCGAGCGCGAGCGGCGCTCGGCGGAGGGCACGCCCAGCGGCTCCAGCCCGATCTCCACATTCTGCTGCACGGTGAGCCAGGGGAACAGGGCGAAGCTCTGGAACACCATGGCGATGCCCTCGCACGGCCCCTTCAGCGGCCGCCCGCGCCAGAGCACCTCGCCCCCCGCCGGCGGGATCAGGCCGGCGATGATGCGGAGCAGGCTGGACTTGCCGGAGCCGGAGCGGCCGAGGAGCCCGACGATCTCGCCGGAGCGCAGCGTCATGTCGACGCCGTCGAGCACCAGCAGGTCGGAGCCGGCGCCGCGGGCGTAGGTCTGGCGCACGCCCTTCACCTCCAGCAGCGTCTCAGGCGCGGGGCGGCGCGCCGGCGGGGCGGGGCGGGCTGCGGTGACTGTGGGCATGGGCGTCACTCCGAGCGGAGCCGGCGCGCGCCCCAGGCGAACACGGGCTCCCAGAACAGCCGGTTGAGCAGCACCACGTAGACCACCATCACCACCGTGCCGAGCACCACGCGCGGCAGGTCGGCGGCGTGGTTGGCGTCGGCGAGGTAGGCGCCCAGGCCGTGCGCCTCCACGTGGGTGTTCCCCCACTCCACGGCCTCGGACAGCACCGAAGCGTTCCAGGAGCCGCCCACGGCGGTGATCGCTCCCGTGCAGTAGGCCGGGAACACGCCGGGCAGGATCACCTTGCGCCACCACGCCCAGCCGCGCAGGCGCATGGACGCCGCCGCCTCCAGCAGGTCCGGCGGGAACGACGCCGCGCCCGCCACCACGTTGAACAGGATGTACCAGGCGGAGCCCAGGATCATCAGCGGCGACAGCCAGATGTCGGGCGTCAGCCGGAAGGTGACGATCGCCACCGTGAACAGGGGGAACAGCAGGTTGTTCGGGAAGGCCGCCAGGAACTGCAGCACGGGCTGGACCGCCGCGGTGACGCGCGGGCGCATGCCGATCCACACGCCCAGCGGCAGGAAGAGCACGCTGGCCAGGATCACCAGCACCATGACGCGGGTGAGCGTCACCGCGCCGAGCCACACGGCGAGCAACAGCTCGGACCCGCCCAGGTGCGCCAGGACGAAGGTGGTCGCGCGCCACGCCGCCAGCAGCGCCAGCGCGCCCAGCAGCGCCCACCAGGCGTAGTCCGCCCCGCGGCTCTCGATCACACGCCGCGCGGGCGGGGCCATGGCCAGCGGCCTCCCCAGCCGCACGCTCGCCAGCGAGCTCAGCACCGACGCCGTCGGCTTCATGACCGAGCGCGCCAGCGTCGCGCGCCGCATGAAGTCCAGCACCCAGGAGTGCGCCGTGGTGGTGCGGCCGACGCCCTCGCCCCAGCGGAACTTGTCCGACCAGGCCACCAGCGGGCGGAAGATCAGCTGGTCGTAGGCCAGGATCACCAGCGCCATGGCGAGGAGCGCCCAGCCGATGGCGGGCAGGTCCTGCCGCTCGATCGCGGTCTGCACGTAGGAGCCGACCCCCGGCAGCGAGATGTGCGTGGCGCCAACGTCGAAGATCTCGCTCGCCACCACGAAGAACCAGGCGCCCGACATGGACATCATGGCGTTCCAGATCAGGGCGGGCGCGGCGTACGGCGCCTCCAGCGCCCACAACCTCCGCCAGGCGCCCAGCCGGAGCGAGTTGGACAGCTCCTCCAGGTCGCGCGGCACGGTGCGGCAGGAGTGATAGAAGCTGAACACCATGTTCCAGGCTTGGCTGGTGAACACCAGGAACACCGCCGCCAGCTCCGCCGCCCAGGTCCGCCCGGGCGCGAGGCCCAGGAAGAAGGCGAGCGTCAGCGCCTGGAACGCCAGCGGCGGCACGGACTGCATCACGTCCACCAGCGGGATGATGACCATCTCCGCGCGCCGGCTCTTGGCCGCCCAGAAGCCGAACACGAAGGTGACCAGCACCGACACGGCCATGGCCGCGAACATCCGCAGCGTGGTGCGCAGCGCGTAGCCGGGCAGCGCCAGAGGATCGAGGGTGATCGCGCCGCTCTGCACGGGCAGGGGCGTCAGGGTCTGCCGGCCGCCGAGCGCGATCAGCGCCAGGGCGCCGATCACCAGGGCGAACACCGCCACGTCCGCCAGCGTGAACGGCGCCCGCGGGACGCGCCAGGCGTACAGCAGGCGGAAGGGCGCGGTGCGGACGGCGGGGTTCGTCTCGGTCATCCCGCCCCCTTCGCCGTATCGTGTGCGCGGGCCGCCTCTAGCCGCCCCCGCCGCCTGCGACAACCGCGCCTGCGCTTCAGAGTCGAAACGCTTCGGCGCGCCCGTTAGACGAGCGCCGTCAGCGGAGTGCGCGCGTCTTGAGTTCCCCCCCGATCCCTGCGGCCGACGGCCGGACACCGGCCGCGCGCTGGCCGCTCGCCGCCGCTCTGGTCGTGGCGCTGATCGGCTTCCAGCTGGTGTACGGCCTGCGGCTGGTGGGCGCGGGCGACGCCTACTGGTCCAACCCGCACGGCGACATGGGGCAGATGCTGGCCGGCGAGCTGGCGGGCCTGCGCGCGCCGTGGTCGCTGCCGATCCTGACGCCCGACACCCTGATCGCACCCGACCGGGTCTCGCTGGTCTACACCGACAGCATCCCCTGGCTGACGGCGCTGCTCAAGCTTCTGCACCTCGGGCGCACGTTCAGCCTGCTAGGATCGTTCCTGCTGCTCTCCTGCCTGGCGCAGCCGGCGGCCATGTACGCGCTGCTGCGCGTGTCGGGCGTCCGGCGCTGGACGACGCTGCTGGCCGGGAGCCTGCTCGCCCTCCTGGTCCCCGCCTGGCTGGGACGGCAGATCGGCCACATCGCGCTTTCCGGGCACGCGATCCAGATCCTGGCCCTGGCGCTCTGCGTTCAAGTGATCCGCCACGGCCTCACGCGATGGAGGGCTGCGGGCTTCGCAGCGCTGGGCGTGCTCGCCGTGGGCGTCCACGCCTACCACGTGCCGCCGGTGACGCTGATGCTGGCGGCGTCGCTGGCGAGCGAGGTCCTTCAGCGCCGGGAGGGGGCCGCGCGGCGGGCGGCTTGGGCGGGCGGCGCCTATCTCGCCGCGGTCCTCGCCGCAGCCTGGATCGTGGGATACTTCGTCGGCCGGGGCGGCTCGGGCGGCGTGGCCGCCCTCGGCCTCTACGAGATGAACCTGATCGCGCCGTTCCTGCCGCAGGGCTCGGCGCTGGCGGGTCAGAAGTGGACGGGCGGCTGGTTCACCCACAGCTTCGATCCCACCGGCGGGCAAGTCTACGAGGGCTACAACTACCTGGGCGCGGGCGTGCTGCTGGTTCTGTTCTGCGCGGCGCTCCTCCTGTGGCGCGAGCACCGACCGCGCTCCGCGAAGGTTTCCTGGCGGAAAGCTTCGAGCGCGGGGCGGGACGCCGAAGCCACCGACCCGTCGTGGGCGCGGCGCTGGGGGCCGCTCGCCGCGGCGCTGGGCCTGTTGGCCACGTACGCTCTCGGCACCAAGCCCTACCTGGGCACGATCCACCTCCTGACCGTACCGCTGCCGAATCGGCCCTGGATGGAGCCCCTCGCGCTATTCCGGTGCCATGGCCGCTTCTTCTGGACGGTCGGCTACGCCCTGACGGCCGGCGGGCTCGTGGTGCTCGACCGGGCGGCCGGAGCGCGCCTGCGCGCCGGCGTGCTCCTCGCGGCGGTGCTGCTCCAGGCCGCGGACATGAGCCAGATGCTCGTCGGCCTGCGCAGTCAGTTCTCCAGGCCCGACGCGCTGCACGTGCCCGCGGCGCTGCGCGGCGCCGCCTTCGCGCGGCGTGACGTGCGCATCTACCCCGGCTTCTTCTGCACCGGCTCCTACCCGAACCAGCGTGCGGCGCGGCAGCTGTCGATCATCGCCCAGCGGCAGGGCGCGTCGATCAACTCGGCCGAGACCGCGCGCGAGCCCGCCGGCGCCTGCACGCGGCCGCCGCCCGCCGACGCCCTCCGCGACGCCGCGCCCGGCGACCGCCGGTTGACGGTGCTGATGGGCGACGACGGGGCCTCCTCGGCCGTCACCACCCTATTCGGAGGCCGCAGCGACTGCTTCTCGACCTCGGGAATCTGGATCTGCGGGCGCGACCTCGCCGGCACGCCCGGGCTGACGCCCGTAGCCGGAACCCAGCTGATCAGGGCCACGCGTCCGGACCTCGCCCTGGCGCTGGGCACGCCCGCGTTCGATGCGGCGCTCGCCTCCGGCTGGTCGAGGCCGGAGCCGAGCGGGGTGTGGTCTGACGGGCGCCGCGCGGTGCTGCGCCTGCCCCGTCCCGACCGGCTAGCGGGCGGCTGGCTGACCGTCTCGCTCGAAGGCCTGGGCTACCAGCCGGGCGACAGGGCGCCGCAGCGCGCCTACGCCTCCGTCGCGGGCCGCCGCTTGGCGACGTGGTCGCTGGAGGGCGGCGGCTACCGCAGTCTGCAGGTCTCCGCCCCGGTCGAACTGCTTCCGCCAGGCCGCCCGGTGGAGGTGGTTATCGACCTGCCGGACGCCCTGTCGCCGAACGCAGCGCTGCCGGGCTCGGGCGATCCGCGCGTCCTGGGGCTGGGCCTTCGCCGCATCACGCTGGCGCACTGAGCGCCGCCGCGACGGCGTCGGCCGGCGCGGGGCGGCGGCGGATCCAGGCGAGCGCCAGCACCAGCAGGAGCGCCGGGATCGCCACCAGGGCGCAGTAGACGAAGTACAGGGCGTAGGCGTGCAGCAGGTCTCGGCCGCCGTGCGCCAGGCCCTTCACCCACGAGCCGCTGAAGCCCTTCAGCGTCTTGCCCGTGAAGTTCACCGCCGACACCAGCAGCGCGTACTGAGTCGCCGTGTAGCCCAGCGTGGTCAGGGTCGAGATGTAGGCGATCAGCACCACGCCCGCGAAGCCGGTGCAGAAGTCGTCCCACGCCAGCACCGCGCCGAAGGCGAGGGCGCTCGGCCCCGTCAGCACCAGCAGCGAGAAGGAGGCCACCGCCAGGGGCTGCAGCACGCCTCCGACGATCATCGCGTTCAGGTGTCCGAAACGCGCGGCGTAGAGGCCGCCCGCGGCGATCCCCAGCAGGGCGGTGGGGATCCCGATCGACAGCCGGAGGGAGGCGACCAGCGGCTTGGAGAGGCCCAGCTGCACGTAGAAGGGCGCGATCATGGGGCCGCGCAGGTAGTCGCACAGGTGGTAGCCCGTCACCGCGAGCAGCACGAGCAGGGCCGCCACGCCGTAGCTCCGGAAGAAGGCGATGAACGGCCCGGCGACCACGTCCCAGGCGCGCAAGGGCCACGCGCGCAGCGGCGACCAGGCGCGCTCGCGGGCGTCGAGCACCGCGTCGGCGCGCGCGGGCTCGCGTACGGCCAGGGTGGCCGCCACGCCCACCGCCATCAGCGCGGCGAACACGCCGTAGGACGCGGCCCATCCCATCACCTGCGCCATGAACAGGATCACCGCCTGCGTCAGGATGTTGGCGACGCGGTAGCCCAGGCTGTAGGCGCTGGTGAGCAGGTCGAGCTCGGCGGCGTCCACCGCGGTCTCGATGCGCCAGGCGTTCATGGCCACGTCCTGCGAGGCCGAGGCGAAGGCGGCCAGGACTGCGAAGGCGACCGACTGCGCCAGGTGGGTGCGCGGGTCGCTGGCGGCCATGCCGAACAGGCCCGCCGCCACCGTGACCTGGGTCAGCAGCATCCAGCTCCGCCGCCGTCCCAGCCGCGCGAGCCAGGGCAGCTTCAGGTTGTCGACCACCGCCGCCAGCAGAAACTGCAGGGTGTAGGAGAGCCCCACCCAGGACGCGAAGCCGATCACCTTGAGGTCCAGCCGGTCGTCCGCCAGCCAGTAGTTGAACGTGTTGCCCACCAGCATGAACGGCAGGCCGGAGGAGAAGCCCAGCGCCAGCATCAGCCCCACCTTGGGCCGCCCCAGCGAGCGCAGCACCGCGCCGGCGCTGCGGCGCGCCGGCCGGCGTGCGGCGGCGGGCGCGGGGCCCGCGTCGGCCGGACGTTCCGGGTCCGCCGCGGCGGGGGTGATTTGCGCGCTCATGCCGGGAGGGTGGCGGCTGGGGCGCAGGGGTCAAGCGGCGACGGCCGGCGGCTTGAAGCGCGGCGGCCGCGCAACTAGGGTCCGCGCCCGCCGTTCCCCGCCTGCACAGCGACGCCCGGAAGACCATGGTCGAGCCCCACGCCCCCACCTCCCCCGCCGACGCCGCCTACGACCGCGGCGACATGGAGATCGGCGAGCACCGCTCCACCTACCGCGCCTTCGACGGGCTGGTGCGCTTCGGCGGCCTCGCCGTGGCGGGGCTGATCCTGTTCCTCACGTTGATGTTCTGCACGCGCGTCGGCTTCATCGGCGCGGCCGCGCCGACGGTGATCCTGCTGATCGCGGGCGGGATCTTCCTGCGCAAGCAGCCGGCCAGCGTCGACACGCTCTGACGCGCGCTCGCCCCCCGCGACCGGACTGGCGGCTGGACAGGCCGCCGCGCGCGTCCCTAAGCTCCTGTCCGTAGGCGGAGGGGGCATGGGCGCACGCATCGCGGTGACGAGGGAGACGACGGCGGGCGAGACCCGCGTCGCCGCCACCCCCGACAGCGTCAAGCGCCTCACGGCCGCCGGCGCCTCAGTGGCCGTGGAGGCCGGCGCGGGCGCCGCGGCCGCCTTCCCCGACGCCGACTACGCCGCCGCCGGCGCGGAGATCGCGCCCGACGCCGCGGCGGCGCTCTCGGGCGCGGACATCCTGTTCAAGGTGCGGGCGCCGTCGACCGAGGAGACCGCCGCGCTGAAGCCGGGCGCGATGGTCGTGGCGATGCTCGACCCCTTCAACGCCCGGCCGGCGCTCGACGCGCTCGCGGCGCGGGGAGCCGTGGCGCTGTCGATGGAGTTCGTGCCGCGGATCAGCCGCGCGCAGAGCATGGACGCGCTTTCCAGCCAGGCGAACCTCGCCGGCTACCGCGCGGTGATCGAGGCGGCGCAGGCCTACGGGCGCGCCATGCCGATGATGATGACCGCCGCGGGCACGGTCGCGGCCGCCAAGGTGTTCGTGATGGGCGCGGGCGTCGCCGGGTTGCAGGCCATCGCCACCGCGCGGCGCTTGGGCGCGGTGGTCACCGCCACCGACGTGCGCCCCGCCGCCAAGGAGCAGGTGGAGAGCCTGGGCGCCAAGTTCGTGGCCGTGATCGACGACGAGTTCCGCGCCGCCGAGACCGCCGCCGGCTACGCGAAGGCCATGAGCGCCGAGTATCAGGGCAAGCAGGCCGCGCTGGTCAGCGACCACATCCGCAAGCAGGACATGGTGATCACCACCGCCCTGATCCCCGGCCGCGCGGCGCCTCGCCTCGTCACCGCCGAGCAGGCGGGCTCCATGCGCGCGGGCTCGGTGATCGTGGACCTGGCGGTGGACCAGGGCGGCAACGTCGAGGGCTCGCGCCCCGGCGAGGTGGTGACCGCCGCGGGCGGCGCGCAGATCGTGGGCGTCTCCAACATGGCGGGCCGCATCGCCGCCGACGCCTCCGCGTTGTACGCGAAGAACCTGTTCGCCCTGTCGGCCCTGCTGCTCGACAAGGAGGGGAACCTCGCGCCCCAGTGGGACGACGAGATTCTCCAGGGCGCCGTGGTGGTGCGGGACGGGGCGGTGGTCCACCCGCAGCTCAAGCTTCCGCAGGACCGCATGGACACGCCCCCCGCCGCTGGAGCCGCCTGATGGAGCTGGTCGACCCCGTCGTGTTCCGGCTGGCGATCTTCGTGCTGGCCGTGTTCGTCGGCTACTACGTGGTGTGGAGCGTCACGCCTGCGCTGCACACGCCGCTGATGGCCGTGACCAACGCGGTGAGCTCCGTGATCGTGGTCGGCGCGCTCTTGGCCGCCGCGGCGCACGGCGCGGCCGGCGAGGCTGCGGGGGCGCACGTGTGGGTCTCCAAGGGCGCCGGTGCGCTCGCCGTGGCCCTGGCCAGCGTGAACATCTTCGGCGGTTTCCTGGTCACCCAGCGGATGCTGGCCATGTACCGGAAGAAGGAGCGCCCGACGGCCAGCTCCGCAGGCGTCGACGCCGTCGCCGCCGACCGGCGCGCCTGAGATGAACGCCGACCTCGCCGCCGTCCTCTACCTCGCCTCGGGCGTCCTCTTCATCCTGACGCTGCGCGGGCTGTCGAGCCCGGTGACCAGCCGGCGGGGCAACCAGCTCGGCATGATCGGCATGGCCATCGCCGTGGCCACCGCGCTGGCGACGCTGTGGGGGCAGGGGGCGCTGGACGGGATCACGCTCGCGCTGATCGCGGGCGGCGTGGCGGTCGGCGGCGGCGTGGGCGCGGTGATCGCGCGGCGCGTGGCCATGACGTCCATGCCGCAGCTTGTGGCCGCCTTCCACTCGCTGGTCGGGCTGGCGGCGTGCCTGGTGGCGACGGCGGCGCTCTACACGCCGACGGCCTACGGCATCGCCGACCCGGCTGGAGGCGTGAAGCTGGAGAGCCTGATCGAGCTCTCGGTCGGCGTGGCCATCGGCGCGGTCACCTTCACCGGCTCGCTGATCGCCTTCGCCAAGCTCAACGGCAACATGAGCGGCGCGCCGATCCTGCTGCCCGGCCGCCACCTGCTGAACATCGCGCTCGCGGTGGCGCTGGTCGTGCTGGTCGTGGTGCTGGCGGCGAGCGGCGGGGCGGCGACCTGGGCGTTCTGGGGCGTGTTCGCCATCGCCTTGATCCTGGGCGTCACGCTCATCGTGCCGATCGGCGGGGCGGACATGCCCGTCGTGGTCTCCATGCTGAACAGCTACTCGGGCTGGGCCGCGGCGGCGCTGGGCTTCACGCTCGAGAACACCACGCTGATCATCACGGGCGCCCTGGTGGGCAGCTCGGGGGCCATCCTCAGCTATATCATGTGCAAGGGGATGAACCGCTCCTTCGTCAGCGTGATCCTTGGCGGCTTCGGCGCGGAAGCCGCGTCGGCGGGCGGCGGGGCCAAGGAGACGCGGCCGGTCAAGCAGGGCTCGGCCGAGGACGCCGCCTTCATCATGAAGAACGCCAGCAAGGTGATCATCGTGCCGGGCTACGGCATGGCGGTGGCCCAGGCGCAGCACGCGCTGCGCGAGATGGGCGACAAGCTGAAGGAGGAGGGCGTCGAGGTGAAGTACGCCATCCACCCCGTCGCCGGCCGCATGCCCGGCCACATGAACGTGCTCCTGGCCGAGGCCAACGTGCCTTACGACGAGGTGTTCGAGCTGGAGGACATCAACGCCGAGTTCGCCACCGCCGACGTGGCCTTCGTCATCGGCGCCAACGACGTCACCAACCCCGCCGCCAAGACCGACCCGCAGAGCCCCATCTTCGGGATGCCGATCCTGGACGTGGAGCGGGCGCGCACCGTGCTGTTCATCAAGCGCGGCATGGGCTCGGGCTACGCGGGCGTGGAGAACGAGCTGTTCTTCCGCGACAACACCATGATGCTCTTCGCCGACGCGAAGAA
>CAXTBN010000037.1:0-18892 GCA_964242895.1 uncultured Caulobacteraceae bacterium
CCGCCGATGCCCGCCACCACGCCCGCCACCAGCCGCCGGGTGCGCGGGTGCTCGGGCGACCCGAAGCGGAGCGCGTTGAGCAGGGCCACCGGGCGGGCGCCCATGGTGAACACGTCGCGCATGATGCCGCCGACGCCCGTGGCCGCGCCCTGGTAGGGCTCGATGAAGCTCGGGTGGTTGTGGCTCTCCATCTTGAAGATGCAGGCCTGCCCGTCGCCGATGTCGACCACGCCGGCGTTCTCGCCGGGGCCGCAGATCACGCGCGGGCCGGTGGTGGGGAACTTGCGCAGGTGCAGCCGGCTCGACTTGTAGGAGCAGTGCTCGCTCCACATGACGCTGAACACGCCCAGCTCCACCGGCAGGGGCTCGCGGCCGAGGCGCTCCAGGATCAGCGCGTACTCGTCGGGCTTGAGGCCGTACTCGGCGGCGAGCTCGGCCGTCGTCTTCTGGATGGGGGTCTTGCCGACGGTGGAGACGGGCGCGGTCATGGCGGCGTGCCTAGCGGATCGAGCCCCGCCTGTCTGCCGGTGCGCGGAACGGGAGGGGCGCCGGCCTGTTCTCCTACCGACCGACACGCAAGGAGCCGTCCGTGGCCGAGCCGCAGACCCCCCCGGACCCCGACATCGAAGACGACCGCACCGGGCCGGACGACGTCTACAACCCCTCCGCCGTCGAGGTGACGCGCGGGCGCGAGCAGGGGCTCGGCGTCGGCGCGCGCGACCTCATGATGCAGGGCGACCCGGCCGGAGGCGACGACGAGACCGAGGCCGAGCGGCTGATGCGCGCCACCGCGCCCAAGTCCGGTCTCACCGGCCTGCCCGACACGGAGGCGCAGAAGGCGCCCGCTGATGAGCCCACCTATCCCGCCATCGACGGCGACGACGCCGCCACGGCGGGCGACAGCGAACCCGACGGCAACAGGAGAGCATGATGCCCCACGGCAACGTCGACAGCGAGAAGGCCACCGCGCAGAACGCGGTCACCGAACCCGAGACCAGCGGCCCGAACGACCAGGGCCGCGACGAGAACGCCGAGGCGCACGGCGAGGCCAAGAGCTACGCCGCCCCCGACTTCCGCGATGCGTCGATGGCCGCGCCCGCAGCGGGCGAGGTGGGCGACTACGCCGACCTCGACGAGCCCTCCGGCGGCATGGCCCAGGGTCGCACCAACACCAATCGCGAGGCGCACGCCCACCGCGAGGAGCAGGGGCCGAAGACGACGGCCGCCAACAAGGCGATGTCGTCCAGCGGCTCGCCGGACCAGGGCACGCACTGATGGCTGACGGGCGGGGGATCTCCACCGGCCCGAACAGCCGGCCGCTCGACGACACCGTCGGCGAGACGGGCCCGGGCATCCCCGACGACGCCGTCATGGACGGCGAGCTCGGCCCGGGCGAGATCGGCGACGGGGCCGACCAGGCGGTCGAGGCGCTGGAGCGGAGCGGCTGGGCGCCCTCGCCGAAGGCGGACCCGACCGCCGAGGCCGAGGCCGAGAGCGAGGCTCATCCCAGCTAAGCGGTGGGCGGCGCGTCGTCGCATCGGCGGCGCGCCCTCTCTCAGCCGCCGTTCATGGGGCGCATGCTCTCCTGCGGGTCGCCGAAACGAGCGACCGGGAGACGCCGCCATGGACATCCTGCTCTACGCGCTTGAGACCGATCCGCGGGCGCCCGCCTTCGAGGCGGCGGTCCCCTTCACGCCGGAGCGACGGGCGGCCTGAGCCGTCCGTGGCGGGCTCAGCAGCTCGCCGCGACGCTCTGGAACACCACCGCCCCGTCCGCTGAGCCGAGCTCGGGCTCGAAGGCGCGGTCCGGGTGCGGCATCAGGCCGAGGACGTTTCCGCGCGCATTGACGATGCCCGCCACCCCGCGCGCGGAGCCGTTCGGGTTGTCCACGTAGCGGAACACGACGCGGCTCTCGCCCTCAAGCTCGTCCAGCGTGGCGTCGTCGGCGAAGTAGTTTCCCTCGCCGTTGCCCACCGTCATCACCGCCTCGCGCCGCTCGCCGAAGCCGGCGGTGAAGCGGGTCTGCGCGTTGGCCACCTGCAGCCGCACGGGCTTGCAGACGTACTTGAGCCGGGCGTTGCGCAACAGGGCGCCGGGCAGCAGCCCCGCCTCGCACAGGATCTGAAAGCCGTTGCACACGCCCACCACAGCTGCGCCCCGATCGGCCGCCCGCACCACCTCGCGCATGACGGGCGACTGCGCCGCCATCGCTCCCGCGCGCAGGTAGTCACCGTAGGAGAAGCCGCCCGGCAGGACGATCAGATCAAAGTCGGGGGCGAGCTCCGTCTCCGCGTGCCACACCATCTCCGGTTTCGAGCCGGTCGAGCGTTCGACCGCGACGGCGCAGTCACGGTCGCAGTTGGAGCCGGGGAAGACGACGACGGCGGACTTCACGCCACCTCGACCCGATAGCTCTCGATCACCGCGTTCGCGAGCAGGCGGTCGCACATGCTCTTGGCCTGCGCCTCGGCCTCCGCGCGGTCCGCGGCGGCCAGGTCCAGGGTGATGGTGCGGCCGACGCGCACCTCGCTCACGCCGGCGAAGCCCAAGCCCGAGAGCGCGCCCTCGATCGCTTTGCCCTGCACGTCCAGCACGCCGGGCTTCAGAAACACGTCGATCCGCACCTTCATCGCGCGCGTACTCAGTGCACCGAGTTGCCCAGGCCGCCCTGGATGACGGTGGGCATCTCCTTCATGATCCCCAGGCGCCGGGCGACCTCGGTGTAGCTCTCGACCACGTTGCCCATGTCCTTGCGGAAGCGGTCCTTGTCCAGCTTCTCGCTGGTCTGGGCGTCCCACAGGCGGCAGCAGTCGGGGCTGATCTCGTCGGCGACGATCAGGCGGCTGAACTCGTCGTCCTCCCACAGGCGGCCGAACTCGATCTTGAAGTCCACCAGCGTGATGCCGACGGCGCCGAACATTCCGGACAGGAAGTCGTTCACGCGCAGCGTCGCCGCCAGCATGTCGTCGATGTCCTGCGTCGTGGCCCAGTTGAAAGCTGTGATGTGCTCCTCGGTGACGAGCGGATCGTTCAGCTCGTCCTTCTTGTAGTAGAACTCGATGATCGAGCGCGGCAGCACTTGGCCCTCGGGTATGCCGAGGCGGGTGGAGAGCGACCCCGCCGCCACGTTGCGGCACACCACCTCCAGCGGCACGATCTCAAGTTCCTTGACCAGCTGCTCGCGCAGGTTCAGCCGGCGGATGAAGTGGTTCTGGATGCCGACCGCGTTCATGCGGGACATGATGAACTCGCTGATCCGGTTGTTCAGCACGCCCTTGCCCTCCAGCACGGCCTTCTTCTGGGCGTTGAAGGCGGTCGCGTCGTCCTTAAAGTACTGGATCAGCGTGCCGGGCTCGGGACCCTCGTAGAGGATCTTGGCCTTCCCCTCGTAGATCTTCTTGCGGCGGGTGGTCATGGGGATGGCTAAGCTCCGGGGCGGGTCTTCGCCGAACGTGAAAGGCCCCGGCGGCGTCTCAACCGCGCGGGGCCGTCGAGGCGGCCTCGCCGCCCATATGGGTCTGCCGGGAACCTAAAGGAACGCGGTCGGCGGCGCAAACGCAGGCGCCCATGGCCGCGCCCATGCACGCTCGGCTAAGCTGGCCGCATGGCCGACGATCAAGCCGCCCTCATGGAGAAATATCGGAGCGCCCGGCCCGCCCGGCTGGCGCAGACCGATCCCGCGAGACGGCGCAGCTTCGTCGTGCGCGGCGACCACAACCCGGCGTGGCGCGACGTCTACCACAACCTGCTCACCATGCGGTGGTGGACCTTCGTGCTGGCGGCCGCCCTGGTCTACACGGGCGCGAACCTGGTGTTCGCGGTCCTTTACTGGCCGGACACGCAGGGGCTGACCGGCGCGCGGCCGCACAGCTTCGTCGACGCACTGAATTTCAGCGTCGAGACGCTGGGCACCATCGGCTACGGGGCCATGGCCCCGCACGACGGCTACACCAACGTGCTGGTGGCGACGGAGGCGTTCACCTCCATCTTCCTCACCGCGGTGCTGACGGGCCTGACCTTCGCGCGCGTGTCGCGGCCCAGCGCGCGCATCCTGTTCAGCGACGTCGCGGTGATCGCCCCGTTCGAAGGGCGGCCCACGCTGATGATGCGCGCGGCCAACCAGCGCGCGAACCAGATCCTCGAGGCCGAGGCGACGCTGACCCTCGCCAGCCAGCTGGTCACCGACGGCGTGTTCATGCGCGTGTTCGCGCCCATGACCCTGCGCCGCGCGCGCTCGCCGCTGTTCGCCGTCAGCTGGACCATGATGCACGTCATCGACGAGACCAGCCCCCTGCACGGCCGGGACGACGCCTGGATGCGCCAGGTGAACGCCGAGTTCATCGTCACGGTGGCGGGGGTGGACGAGACGTCGTCGCAGCGCGTGCACGCCCGCACGTCCTACATGGCCGACGAGCTGGTCTGGGGCCGGCACTTCGCCGACATCATCACGCCACCCGGCGACGGGGAGGGGCGTTGGACCATCGACTACACGCGGTTTCACGACGTGCGGCCGGCCGAGCCGTCCCCGGCGGGCCCATCAGGAGCGACTGAATGACGACGTTCGACGACCGCGAGAGGGGCTACGAGGCCAAGGCCGCGCACGACGAGGAGATGGAGTTCAAGGCGCAGGCGCGTCGCGACCGGAAGCTGGCGGAGTGGGCGGGCGAGCGGATGGGGCTCTCGGGCGAGGCGCTGGGCGACTACGTCACCGCCGTCTGGCGCGCCGACCTGAAGCACCCCGGCGACGAGGACGTCTACGACAAGGTCATGGCCGACCTGCAGGCCAGGGCCGTGACGATCTCGGGCGCGGAGCTGCGGACCAAGATGACCGAGCTGATGGCGGAGGCCCGGCGCGAGATCGAAGCCGGCTGACGGAGCGACGCGTGTTCAACGGCTGGCAGGCCTTCTATCAGGTCACGGGGGAGGCGGCGGGCGCGCTGGTCGCGCTGCTGTTCATCGTCTCCACCCTGTCGGCCAGTTCGAACCGGCCCGCCTCGCCGGCGGGGGCGCGGCTCTACACGACGCCGACCGTGTTCCTGCTGGCGCTGGTGATCGCCGAGAGCGCGCTGGCGCTCGTGCCGGAAGGCGAAGCGCGCTCGGCCGCCTGGGTGATGACGGCCGCCGCCGCCGCGGGCTGCGTCAACATGCTGACGGTCGCCGCGCAGCTCCACCGCGCCGAGCGGCCGCACTGGTCGGACTTCTGGTGCTACGGAGTCGCGCCGGTGGTCGTCTGCCTGGCGCTGGCGCTGGCCTGCGGGGCGACGGCGACGGCGGTCGGGCATGCGCCCTACGCCGTGGCGCTGACGCTTCTGGCGCTGCTCATGCTCGCGATCCGCAACGCGTGGGACCTCGTGACTTTCCTCGCCGCCAGACAGTCGTGAGCCGCGTCAGCCCGCGCCGAACACCCGGGCGAACACCGTGCCCACGTGCTTGAAGTGGTAGGCGTCGTCGAACAAGGCCTCGAGCTCCGCGTCCGGCACGGCGGACGAGACCTCGGGGTCCGCCTTCAAGAAGTCGATGAAGGGGCCCTCGCCGCGCCAGACGCGCATGGCGTTGCGCTGCACGGCCGCGTAGGCCTCCTCGCGCGAGACGCCCGCCTGCGTCAGGGCCAGCAGCACGCGCTGGCTGTGCACGAGGCCGCCCAGGCGATCCAGGTTCTTCCGCATGTTCTCCGGGTAGATCACCAGCCGCTCCATCACGCTGGCCAAGCGGCGGAGCGCGAAGTCGAGGTGGACGGTGGCGTCCGGCGCGATGCCGCGCTCCACGGCGGAGTGGCTGATGTCGCGCTCGTGCCAGAGGGTCACGTCCTCCAGCGCAGGCACCACGGCCGAGCGCACCAGTCGCGCGAGGCCGGTGAGGTTCTCCGTCAGCACCGGGTTGCGCTTGTGCGGCATGGCCGACGAGCCCTTCTGGCCTGGGTCGAACGGCTCCTCGGCCTCCAGCACCTCGGTGCGCTGCAGGTGGCGGATCTCGGTCGCCAGCCGCTCGACCGAGCTCGCCACCACGGCCAAAGCGGCGAAGAAGGCGGCGTGGCGGTCGCGCGGGATCACCTGCGTGGAGACGGGCTCGACGGCCAGGCCCAGCTTCTCCGCCACGTGCGCCTCGACGCGCGGGTCCACGTTGGCGAACGTGCCGACGGCGCCGGAGATGGCGCAGGTGGCCACCTCGAACCGCGCCATGGCCAGGCGCTCGCGGGCGCGGACGAACTCGGCGTAGTGGCCGGCGAGCTTGAGGCCGAAGGTGGTCGGCTCGGCGTGGATGCCGTGGCTGCGCCCGACCGTGGGCGTCATCCGGTGCTCGAAGGCGCGGCGCTTGAGGGCGGCCAGCACGAGCTCGACGTCCTCCAGCAGCAGGTCGGCGGAGCGGGTCAGCTGCACCGCCAGGCAGGTGTCCAGCACGTCGGACGACGTCATGCCCTGGTGGAGGAAGCGCGCCTCCGGCCCGACCACCTCGGAGACGTGGGTCAGGAAGGCGATCACGTCGTGCTTGGTGACGCGCTCGATCTCGTCGATGCGCTCGGCGTCCCAGGCCACGTCGCGGCCCTTGGCCCAGATGGCCTCGGCGGCTTGGTGCGGGATCACGCCGAGCTCGGCCATGGCGTCGGCGGCGTGCGCCTCGATCTCGAACCAGATGCGGTAGCGGGTCTCGGGCGACCATACGGCGGCCGCCTCGGCGCGCGCGTAGCGGGAGATCATGGGCGGAGGGCTCGCTCGTGGGGCGTTCGCGCGCCGCGTGTGGCGCCGCGCGTGCCACGGGAGTGCGCAACACGGGTCCGGCGTGTCAAGCTGACACACCGGGGCTTGCAGGGGATCGAACGGCCATGCGGCGCACGACGCTGATCATCTTGGGTGCCGCGCTCGCGGCGGGCGGCCTGGGCGGCGCGGCGGCGGGCGAGTTCCATCCCGGACCGCGTCCGCCGGCCAGCGCCACGCCCGGCCAGTGCTTCGGCAAGGTGCACGAGGCGGGGCCGTCGCACGTCTCGTCCGAGCGCGTGCTGGTGCGCCCGGCGCGCACCGAGCAGCGGTGGGTCCCGGCCGTCTCCCAGTGGACCGAGCACCGCGTGCTGGTGAAGGCGGCCTGGACCGAGACCACGCGCATCCCCGCACTCTACCGCACCGACGTCAGCTACACCTTCGAGCCCGGCCCGACCCGCATCGTCAGCCGCGCCCCGACGTATCGCCGGGTGATGGAGCGCGTGCTGATCGCCCCCGCGCATGTCGAGTGGCGACGCGGCCGCGGCGCGATCGGCTATGGCGACGGCGAGCCCGGCGCTTACGGCGTCCACCCCACGGGCGAGGTGCTGTGCCGCGTGCTGGTCCCGGCGCGCTACGTCACTCGCGTGCGCATGGTGCAGACCTCGCCGGGCTGCTCGTGCGAGGTCGAGGGCCCGCCCATCCGCCACCGCGTCGAGCGCCCTGTGCTGCTGCGGCCGGAGCGCACGGTCGAGCACGCGCATCCCGCGATCTACAAGACCGTGCGCGAGTGCCGCATCGTGCAGCCCGGCCACGCGGTGACCGTGACCACCCCGGCGGTCTACCGCACGGTGACGCACGTCCACCGCTCGGAGCGGGCGGGCTGGTCGCAGGTGGTGTGCCCCAACGGTCTCGCCCCCTGGGCCATGGCGCGCATGCAGCAGTCGCTGAACGCCCGCGGCTACCCCGCAGGGCCGGAGGACGGCGTGGCGCGCCCCGACACCATGGAGGCGCTCAGCCGCTGGCAGCGCGACAACCACCTGCCGCGGGGCCAGATCACCCAGGAGAGCGCCCGCCGCCTGGGCGTGATCCAATAGCCTTCACCCGGCCCACAGCCGGCGCAGCGCGCGGTCGGTCTCGCCGTCGAGGTTGAACCAGGCCGCCGCCGCGAGCGGCGCCTCGGTCACCAGCAGCATGGCGGGTCCGCGCAGCCGGCGCGACAGGGCGTTCCGCAGCGGCCCCGCGCCCTCGCGCGCCCGCACGAGCCACAGGCCGGACCGGACGCGCAGCGTTTCACCGTGACCCGCCAGGGCGGCCTCGAAGGGGGCGAGTTCGCCCTCCGGCGCGTCGGTGACGACCAGGAGCGTGCGTGAGGCAGTCGCGGCCGCGTAGGCATCGCTAGGCTCCGCGGCCGCAGCGTCCGCCCGGCGCGTCGAAGCGCGGGGGTCTGACGCCGGGACGAACAGGTCGGCCAGGGCGGGGGTGTCCCCGGCGGCCGCGAACGGGCCATCCGGCGTGGACGCCACCCGGCTCGCGGGGCCGAGCCGGCCCTCGTCGCGGAAGCCGGGCAGGCGCTCGACGGCGTACGGACCCCAGGCGCGTCCCTGCGCCTCGATCCACCATCGCTCGTCGCTCATCCGTCGACCGCCTCAGCCCCAGGGACGCCCGCCGCCTCCAGCGCCGCGCGCAGCTCGTCCACCACCGCGTCCACCCGCGCCGCGTCGCGCCCGCGCACGACCAGGTTGGCGCCGTAGCCCTCCGGCGTGAAGAACGGGTAGGAGCCGAGGCTCATATCGCGATGGGCCTTGGCCACCGCTTCCAGCGGCGCGGCGAGCACGCCCTCGCCGGTGCCCAACACGCGCAGGGTGCGCGCGTGGGTGACCGCGCCCGTGCGCAGGCGCGGGCCCACGTCCTCCAGCATGCCCTTCATGATGCCGGGCACGCCGGCCATGACGAACACGTTGCCCACGTTGAAGCCGGGCGGCCCTCCCTGCGGATGTGCGATCTTGGCCGCGCCGGGCGGGATGCGCGCCATGCGCCGGCGCGCGGCGTTGGGCGGCTCGCCCCCCATGCGCGCGGTGAGGAGCGCGATCACCTCCGCGTCCTCGGCGAGCTCCACGCCCATGGCCTCGGCCACCGCGTCGGCGGTGATGTCGTCGTGGGTGGGGCCGATCCCGCCGGTCGTGAACAGGTAGTCCCACCGGCCGGAGAGCGCCCGCACGGCGTCCACGATCTCCGCGTGGTCGTCGGGCACGACGCGGACCTCCCGCAGGTCCACGCCATAGGGGCCGAGGAAGCGGGCGATGCTGGCGATGTTGGTGTCGGCGGTGCGGCCCGACAGGATCTCGTCGCCGATCACCAGCACCGCGGCGGTGACGAGGTCGGGGGAGGGGGCTGGGTCGGCCATGGCGGTGCTTCCCTCCGGCGGCGCCGCTGAGTAGTCCGCCGCATGCGCTTCCCGCAACCGCTCGCGCGCGGCCGCCTCGTGCGCCGCTACAAGCGCTTCCTCGCCGACGTGGTGCTGGACGGCGAGGCCGAAGAGACGGTCGTCCACGTCGCCAACCCGGGCGCGATGCTGGGCCTCTCCGACGCGGGCGCGACCGTGTGGCTCTCGCGCTCGGCCTCGCCCACGCGCAAGCTGCCCTTGACGCTGGAGCTGGTGGAGGCCGACGGCGCGCCGGTGGGCGTCAACACACAGCTGCCGAACGCGCTGGTCGCCGAGGCGTTGGCCGCGGGCGCGATGCCCGAGCTCGCCGGCTACGCCTCCGTCCGCCGCGAGGTGCGCTATGGCGAGGCGAGCCGCATCGACTTCCTGCTCGAGAGCCCGGGGCGACCGCCTTGCTGGCTTGAGGTCAAGAACTGCCACCTGATGCGCATGCCGGGCCTCGCCGAGTTCCCCGACTGCCGCGCCGCGCGCTCCGAGAAGCACCTGCGCGAGCTGGAGCGCGTGGCGGCCGTGGGTGACCGGGCGGTGCAGCTGTTCGTGGTGCAGCGCACCGACTGCGACAGCTTCTCCGCCTGCCGCGACCTCGACCCGTCCTACGCCGCAGCCCTCGACCACGCGGGGAGGCACGGCGTGGAGGTCCTGTGCTATGCCTGCGTGGTCGGCCCGGAGGAGGTGCGCGTTTCGCACCGCATCCCCTGGGCGGACGCGCCGCAGACGTGAAGACCGCCCCATGACGCTCGCCAACGACCTCGACCCGCTGCTCCGCTCCGAGCAGATCCGCATCCACGGGCCGGAGGCGTTCGCCGGCATGCGCCGCGCCGGCCGGCTGGTGGCCGAGTGCCTCGACATGATCACGCCCTACGTCGTGCCGGGCGCGGTCACCGACGACCTCGACCGGCTGATCCGTGAGTTCACCCTCGACAACGGCGCCTTCCCCGCCTGCCTCGGGTACCGCGGCTACGAGAAGACCATCTGCGCCTCGATCAACCACGTGGTGTGCCACGGCATCCCCTCGGAGCGGACGCTGCGCGAGGGCGACATCGTCAACATCGATCACACCGTGGTGCTCGACGGCTGGCACGGCGACAGCTCGCGCATGTTCGGCGTGGGCTCGGTGGGGCCGAGGGCGCGGCGGCTGATCGACGTCACCTACGAGTCGCTGGAGGCGGGGCTCGCCGTGATCAAGCCGGGCGCGCGCCTCGGCGATGTGGGCCACGCCATCCAGCATGTCGTGGAGCGCAACCGCATGAGCGTGGTGCGCGACTTCTGCGGCCACGGCCTCGGCCGCCTGTTCCACGACGCGCCCAACGTGCTGCACTACGGCCGGCCGGGCACGGGCGACGTGCTGCAGGCGGGCATGATCTTCACCGTCGAGCCAATGGTGAACCTCGGCAAGCCGGGCACCAAGGTACTGGCCGACGGCTGGACGGCGGTGACGCGCGACAAGTCGCTCTCCGCCCAGTGCGAGCACTCCGTGGGCGTCACCGAGGACGGGGTGGAGATATTCACCGGCTCGCCCGCCGGCCTGTTCAAGCCGCCCGTCCTGGCGGCGTGAGCCCCGCCGCTTGAGCGAGGCGCCCAAGCCCCACCACCTCGGCCACCGCGAGCGGCTGCGCGAGCGGGCGATGGAGGGCGGCCTGCGCCCGCTGCCCGACTACGAGCTGCTCGAGCTGTTCCTGTTCCGCTCAATCCCGCAGAGGGACGTCAAGGCGCTCGCCAAGGCGCTGATCGAGCGTTTCGGCTCCATCGGGGCGGTGACGGCGGCCTCGCCGGCCGAGCTGACCGCCTTCCCGGGCGTGGGCGCCTCCGTGGCGCTGGACCTGAACCTGCTGCACGAGCTCCTGCAGCGCGCCGGCCGCGCGACGGTCGCCAAGCGCCCGGTGATCTCCTCGTGGAGCGCTCTCCTGGACTACGTGCGCACCACGCTCCAGCACGAGCCGCGCGAGCAGGTGCGGGTCATCTACCTCGACACCAAGAACCAGCTGATCCGCGACGAGGTGACCAACCACGGCACCACCAACCACGCGCCGGTCTACCCCCGCGAGGTCGTGCGCCGCGCGCTGGAGCTGTCGGCCTCGTCGTTGATCCTGGTGCACAACCACCCGTCCGGCGACCCCACGCCGTCCGCGGCCGACATCGCGGTGACCAAGGAGGTGGTCGCCGCCGGCAAGCCCCTGGGCATCGGCGTGCACGATCACATCATCGTCGGCCGCCACGGGGTGGAGAGCCTGAAGAGCCGCGGGTTGATGTGAGGCGGCGCTAGGCCCCAGCCTCCCACGCCAGGAACTCCGATTCGCGCAGCAGGCGCTCGGCGTAGGCGCACGCCGCGCCGTCGTCGCCGAACGCGCGCAGGTCGAGCGCGTAGGTGCGCAGGCGGGTCGCCACGGGCGTGTGGAAGGCGTCGGCGATCGACCAGCCGCCCAGCAGGAACGGGCCCCCCGAGCGGCGCAGCAGCCCGCCCCAGAGCTCGACCAGGCGGCGCAGCTCGGCTTGGGCGGCGGGGGAGGGCGGCTTGGGCGTCCGCGCGTGCAGGTCCATCGAGAACTCCGACCGCAGCGCGGGGAAGCCCGCGTGCATCTCCGCGGCCGCGGACCGGGCCAGCGCGCGCGCGTCGGCGTCCGCGGGCCACAGCTGCGGCGCCCGCTCGGCCGCCCACTCGCAGATCGCCAGGCTGTCCCAGATGGCGAGGCGGTCGTCGATCTTCAGCACCGGGACCTGACCGGAGGGCGAACCGGCCGCGCGCAGGGCCTCGCGCGTATCCTCGCGCCTCAGCCGCACCAGCCGCTCGGTGAAGGGCAGGCCCGCGTGCTTCAGCACCAGCCACGGCCGCATGGACCAGGACGACCAGGCCTTGTCGCCGATCACGAGCTCCATGGCCGCCTCCCTCGCCCGCGCTGGCGCGCCCCACCGCGCTCCGATAGCGTGGCCGCAACGAGAGAAGAACACCGGGAGTGACGTCAGGGTGAGCCAGACCGCCGCAGAGGCCGCGCCCGGCGGGCCGCGCCCCGTCTTCGCCCCGGGCTACAGGGGCATGGTGCTCGGCCTGCTCCTGACCGCGTACGTGTTCAACTTCATCGACCGCACGATCCTGGCCACCATCGGGCAGGCGGTGAAGGAGGACCTGCGGATCACCGACGCCCAGCTCGGCCTCCTGGGCGGGCTCTACTTCGCGCTCCTCTACACGTTGCTGGGCATCCCGCTGGCGCGGCTGGCGGAGCGGCGCAGCCGCACGTGGATCATCACCGTCTCGCTGGTCGTCTGGTCGGGGTTCACCGCCCTGTCGGGCATGGCGCACAGCTATGCTCAGCTGGCCCTGATGCGCTTCGGCGTGGGAGTGGGCGAGGCGGGGCTGTCGCCGCCCGCGCACTCGCTGATCTCGGACTTCTACGAGCCGCGCCGGCGCGCGTCGGCGCTGTCGATCTTCTCGCTGGGCATCCCGCTCGGCACCATGGTCGGCGCGGTGGCGGGCGGCTGGCTGGCGCAGCACTACTCCTGGCGGATCGCCTTCATCGCCGTGGGTCTGCCCGGCGTGCTCCTGGCGCTCGCCTTCCGCCTGCTGGTCAAGGAGCCCGCCCGCGGCGCTTCGGACATCGTCGCGCCGCGGCTGGTGGAGGACCTCGCCGCGCCCGCCGAGCCGCCCCGCGGCCTCATGGGCGAGCTGCGCGAGACGGCTGCGGTGGCCAGGACTCTGTTCGGCATCCCGCCCGTATTCCACATGACCATGGGGATCACCCTGGCCTCCTTCGCCGGCTACGGCATGGGGGCGTTCATCCCGCCGCACTACATCCGCAACTTCGGCCTGGGGCTCGCGCAGACGGGGCTGATCTACGGCCTGATCTCGGGCCTGAGCGCGGGCGTCGGGACGATCCTGGGCGGCTTCGTCACCGACCGGCTCGGGAAGCGGTCGGCCATCTGGTACGCGCTGGTGCCCGCCATCGGCCTCCTGATCGCGTCGCCGCTCTACATCCTGTCGTTCAACCAAGCGACTTGGCAGTCGACCGCTCTGTCCATGCTGTTCCCGGGCATGTTCGCCTACGTCTACCTCGCGCCGACCTTCGGCGTGGTGCAGAACTCGGTAGACGTGCGCCGCCGCGCCACGGCGACCGCCATCCTGTTCCTGTTCCTCAACCTCATCGCGCTGGGCGGCGGGCCGCCCATCGCGGGCTGGCTGATCGACCGGCTGGGAGGCTGGAACTTCGACCATCCCGGCGTGCACGCCGCCTGTACCTCGCTGTTCGGCGCCCTCGGCGGGGCTCACGGCGGGCCGGCTTACGCGACCGCGTGCCCCGGCGGCGTTCCCGCCAAGCACGCCGCGGCGTCGGTGGTGGCCGCCTGCCGCGGAACCATCGGCCTGTCGACGCGGCAGGGGATCAGCATCATGGCGCTGTTCTACCTGTGGGGCTCGCTGCACTACTTCCTGGCCGCGCGCGGCATGGTCAAGCACATGGGCGGCCGGCCGATGAAGGCCTGAGGGAACAAGGCCTTGCGGACGCGGTTGGCCCTCCAGCCAGGGAGAGCCGCCGTGTCCGGGACCGCCGAAAAGACCGATCCGAAGCTGTGGGAGAAGGTGAAGGAGGAAGTCACCGCAGGCGACAAGGGCGGCAAGCCCGGCCAGTGGTCGGCCCGCAAGGCGCAGCTCGCGGTCGGCGAGTACAAGTCGGAGGGCGGCGGCTACGAGGGAAAGAAGGACCCGCACAACCACTTGGCCGAGTGGACCAAGGAGGAGTGGGGCACCAAGTCGGGCAAGCCGTCCGGCGAGACGGGCGAGCGCTATCTGCCCAAGGACGCGCGCGAGCACCTCACGGAGAAGGAGTACGCCCGCACCACCGCCAAGAAGCGGGCCGACACCAAGAAGGGCAAGCAGTTCTCCGCCCAGCCCAAGGATGTGGCGCAGAAGACCGCGCCCTACCACGAGGGCGGCGCCGCCGCCGATGCGCCCGGCCCGGGCACGCGGGCGGCGCTCTACGCCGAGGCGCAGAAGCGCGGCGTCCCCGGTCGCTCCAAGATGACCAAGGCGCAGCTGGAGAAGGCGCTCGCCGAGTAGCTCAGATCGGCTGCAGCTCGCGTGCGTACCGCTTCCAGTTCTCCACGTAGTGCAGGGCGCTCGCCTCCAGCATCCGCACCGCGCGTTCGTCGAGTTCGCGCACCACCTTGCCGGGCGCGCCCATCACCAGCGAGCCGTCGGGGATCTCCCGGCCCTCCGGGATCAGCGCGTGCGCGCCGATCAGGCAGTTCCGCCCGATCCGCGCGCCGTTGAGCACCGTCGCCTTGATGCCGATCAGCGAGTTGTCGCCCACGGTGCAGCCGTGGAGCATGGCCTGGTGGCCGATGGTCACGTTGCGCCCGATGGTCAGCGGCGAGCCGCTGTCGGTGTGCAGCACGCTCCCGTCCTGCACGTTGGAGTTCTCGCCCACGACGATCGGGTCGTTGTCGCCGCGCAGCACGGCGCCGAACCAGACGCTGGCGTCGCGCTCCAACCGCACGCGGCCGAGCACCACCGCGCCCGGCGCGATCCAGTACTCGCCCTCGGGCGGCAGCTCGGGCGCGACGGCGCCCAGCCGGTAGACGTCCCCTGTACGCATCGCCGCACCCCCTGACCGTCACCTTCAAGACATCGGAAAGCAGCTAGGCTCAACCTCGGTCCAGGCGATTCGGCTGTCCCGAGTCGCCGCCGCGGAGCTCCGAGTGGCGCCACGTCCGCCTTCTCTCCCGTTCGGCGACGGCCCGCCCGTCGCCGCCACCGACTCCGCTCTCCCCCAAGGCGCGTCCGTCCCGGACGCGCCTTTTTCGTCTCCTCCCCACTGGAGTGCTCCATGACCAAGCGTGCCCTGAAGCGGCTGGTCCGCGAAGGCGAGTTCGACGCGGGCGAGTTCACCGCCAACGATCCCAAGGTGCGCCGCTTCCCCGTGGAGCGGCACGCCGGCTGGTCGCCGCTGGGCGGCGACGAGCGCGAGCAGGGCTATCTGAAGACCGTCAAGCCCAAGTCCTCCGGCCAGGCGCGGCTGATGGAGGCGATCGACGCCAAGAACCTGGTGCTCGCGCTGGGCCCCGCCGGCACGGGCAAGACCTACTTGGCCATCGCCAAGGCGGTGGAGGCGCTGGAGGCCGGCAAGGTCGGCCGCATCGTGCTCAGCCGCCCGGCGGTCGACGCGGGCGAGAGCCTCGGCTTCCTGCCGGGCGACATGGAGGACAAGCTCGCCCCCTACCTGCGCCCGCTCTACGACGCGCTCTCGGACCGCATGTCGATGAAGCGCGTGCGCGCGCTGATGCAGGAGGGGCTGATCGAGATCGCCCCCGTCGGCTTCATGCGCGGCCGCACGCTCAACAACGCGTTCGTGGTGATCGACGAGGCGCAGAACTGCACCTACGGCCAGCTCAAGATGCTGCTGACGCGCCTCGGCTGGACCTCCACCATGGTGGTCACCGGCGACCCGGCGCAGTCCGACCTGCTGCCCGGCGTCAGCGGGCTGGCGCTGGCGGCGGAGAAGCTGGAGGCGCTGAGCAACATCGCCGTGGTGCGCCTCGCCGACCCGGACATCGTGCGCCACCCGCTGGTGGCGGAGATGCTGGGCGTGCTGTGAGTTCTTGAGCCGCTCGTCCCCGCTTCCGCGGAGATGAGCGGCTCAAGGGTCACCACGTCCCGATGTTGGGGGCTGACGTCCAGGGTTCGACCGGCGTCTTGGCCTCGCCCTTCTGCAGGAGCTCGATGGAGATGCCGTCGGGCGAGCGCACGAACGCCATGCGGCCGTCGCGGGGCGGGCGGTTGATCGTCACGCCCGCCGCGGCGAGCTCGGCGCACTTGGCGTGGATGTCGTCCACCACGTAGGCGAGGTGGCCGAAGTTGCGACCGCCTGTGTAGGTCTCCGGGTCCCAGTTGTGGGTCAGCTCCACCTCGGGCGCGCGTTCGGCGCGCGAGCGGCCCTCGTCCTCCGGGGCGGCGAGAAAGACGAGGGTGAAGCGGCCGGCCTCGTTGTCCATCCGGCGGATCTCGACGAGGCCCAGCTGGTCGCGCCAGAACTTCAGCGAGGTCTCGAGGTCCGCCACGCGGACCATGGTGTGCAGGTAGCGCATGCGAGCCTCAGGCCAGGGCGTGGACGTAGAGCTTGGACAGCTCGTCCCACGCCCGCTCCGCCCCGGCCTCGTTGTAGACGGCCGAGCCGCGAACGCACCAGCCGTGCTGGCAGCCGTCGTAGACCTGCACCTTGGCCGGCCGGTGCGCGTCCGCGAACGCCTTGCGCAGCACGTCCTTGCTGGCGGGCTCGCGCTTGTCGTCGTTGTCGGCGATGTCGCACAGGGCCTCGCACTTCATCTGCGGGATGAGCAGGTGCGGGCTGGTGGGCGCGGCCGTGACCAGGGCCGCGCCGTGAAAGGTCGCCAGGGCGCCGATCCGGTCCGGGACCGCGGCCGCGGTGCGGAAGGCGAGGGGGCCGCCCATGCAGTAGCCCTGCACGCCCGCCTTGGCGTGACGGTCGGTCTGCGGCTGAGCGCCTAGGAAGGCGAGGAAGGCGTGCGCGTCGACCGTCGCGCCCTCCGGCGTCAAGGAGGCCATCAGCGGCATCACCACCGCGCGGCTCTCGGGCTTGGAGAAGTCGAAGTCCGGCCCGACCACGGGCGCCCGCAGCTTGCGGTAGTACGGGTTGGGCACGAGCACGACGTAGCCCTGCGCCGCCAGGCGCCGGCCCATGTCGCGGAACACGGGGCGCAGGCCCAGGATGTCCGTCCAGATCAGCACGGCCGGGTGGGTCCCCTTGGCGGGACGGAACAGGGCGGCGTCGGCCTGGCCGTCCGCGGTCGAGACGGTCACGTCCGTCTCGACCACTTCGGCCTGCGCGAGCGCGGCGGAGGCCGACAGGGCCGCGCCCGCGCCGACCGCCAGCCCGAAGGCGCGGCGGGAGAGGCCGGGGTCGTAGGTCAGGCCCTGGTGGATGTCGTCGTCGCACATGCGCGTCTCTCCCGGTGGTCGTCAGGTCAGTACGCGATCGCGAGGCCGTCCGCGCGCATCTCGCTGGCGGCGGCGTAGACGCGCTCGCCCCTCGACGCGCGCGCCTCGATGGCGTGGTAGCGGCCGAAGCCGCCATCGCTCGCGCCCATGGGCCAGCCCATCGCCTCCAGGGCGGCGCGGGTGGCGGCGGGCACGCCGTGCTCCAGCCGCAGCACGCCGCGCGGGCCGAGGCCCGGCGCGTCCTCGCCCATGGACTGGCTGGACCCCTCGTGATGCCAGCGCGGGCTGTCGCCGGCGGCCTGCACGTCCAGGCCGTAGTCGACGCGGTCGACGATGATCTGCGTCTGCCCCTGAGGCTGCATGTCGCCGCCCATCACGCCGAAGCTCATCCAGGGCGCGCCGAGCCGGGTGGCGAAGCCGGGGATGATCGTCTGGAAAGGCCGCTTGCCCGGCGCGTAGACGTTGGGGTGGCCGTCCCGGAGCGAGAACAGCTGCCCGCGGTCCTGGAACATGAAGCCCGCCGGCTGGCCGCCCGGCCCGTCGGGCGCGAGGCCCGAGCCCATGCCCCGGAAGTTGGACTGGATGATCGAGACCATCATCCCGTCGCCGTCGGCGGTGGTGAAGTAGGTGGTGTCGCCGTGGCTCGGCGCCTGGCCGGGACGCACCGCGTCGTTGATGCGGTCGGGCGCGATCAGGGCGGCGCGCTCGCGGGCGTAGGGCTTGGAGACCAGCCAGTCGGTCGGGACATGGGCGAAGTCGGGGTCGGCGTAGAAGCGCGCGCGGTCCTCATAGGCCAGCCGCTTGGCCTCGACCTGCAGGTGGATCGACAGCGGCGACTGGAAGCCGGCGCCGCGCATGTCGAAGCGCTCGAGCATGTTGAGCATCTGCAGGGTGGCGACGCCCTGCGTGTTGGCCGCCAGCGCGTGCACCGTCACGCCGCGGTAGTCGGTGGAGAGCGGAGTCACCCACTCGGACCGGTGGCGGGCCAGGTCGTCGGCGGTCATCCAGCCGCCGATGCGGCGGAAGTAGCGCTCCACCGCGTTGGCGCGCTCGCCCACGTAGAAGGCGTCGCGGCCGCCGGCGGCGATGTCGCGGTAGGTCTGGGCCAGGTAGGGGTTGCGGAACAGCTCGCCCGGCGCGGGGTACACGCCGTTGGGCGCCCAGACCTTGAGCGCGTTGGCGGTCTCCTCCACGCCGGAGCCGGCGCGGGTGAAGCCGTGCAGGTTGCGCCCGGCGTACCAGCCGATCACCGGCGCCCACGGCACGCCGCCCGTGCAGAGCGCGATCGCCGGGTCGAAAAGGCGCGCCCAGGGCAGCTTTCCGTACCGCTGGTGCAGCGTCCACCAGCCGTCCACCGCGCCGGGGACGGAGACGGTCACCGCGCCGAGCGGCGGCAGGGCGCCGTTCTTCGCGCGCGAGCGGGCCGTCTCCAGCGTGAGCGCGCGGGGCGAGCGTCCGGAGCCGGCGAGGCCCGCCACGCGCCCGGCGCGCGGGTCCCAGACCATGGCGTAGACGTCGCCGCCCACGCCCGAGCTGGTGGGCTCCAGGAAGCCCAGGCAGGCGTTGACGGCGATCGCGGCGTCCACCGCCGATCCGCCCGCTTTGAGGATCTCGACGCCCGCCAGCACCGCCAGCGGGTGCGCCGCGCCGACCGCGCCGGTCTTGCCGTAGGCCGCCGAGCGCGAGGCGAAGGAGGCGCCCACCGGCCGGTCGCCCGCGTGCACGTCGTCGCGCTCGAACCGGTCCGCCCCGGGCGGCTGGAACGGAGCGGGCCTTCCGGCGGGCGCGGCGGTGGGCGCCTGCGCGGCGGC
>CAXTBN010000037.1:18992-28200 GCA_964242895.1 uncultured Caulobacteraceae bacterium
GCTGGAACGGAGCGGGCCTTCCGGCGGGCGCGGCGGTGGGCGCCTGCGCGGCGGCGAGGGGGACGGCGGCGAGGAAGGTGCGGCGGCGCATGCGCGAAGCTAGCGCGTGCGCCGCCGGCAGGGGAAGCGCCGCGACCGCGTCAGGCGATCGCGCGCGCGCTCATCTCCTCCGTGCGCAGCCCGCCCAGCCGGCCCGCCACAGCGGCGGTGAAGGCGCTCAGCAGCATGCCGACGCCGATGAAGAACGACGACTGCGCCGCGATGTCTGCGGCGTGCGCCGTCGGGGTCGCGCCCGCGGCGGCCGACGCGCCGGCGAGCCCCTCGGCGTAGGGCGCCAGCACGGCCGCCACCAGCAGCACGCCCGCCACCGTGCTCACCGCCCAGGACAGCAGGCCCTGCGCCGTGTCGCGGAAGTGCGCCTCGTCGCCGTGCGCGCCGATCCAGACGGGCCGGAGCCGGCCGGCGAGGTAGCCGCCGAGCCCGGCCGACACGACCTGCGCCGCCACCGCCCCGGCGCCGACCTCCGGCGTGAAGGCCGCCAGCGAGGCGTGGGAGGCCAGGGCGCCGGGCGCCAGGGCGTAGCCGAAGCCGGACGCCAGCACGGTCAGCACGGTGGACACCGCCAGCGACGTCGCCGCGCCGGCCAGCACGGCCGACCAGGAAACGGGGGCGGTGGCCTCGCCCAGGAACTCGGTGCGCGGATCGAGGGACATCGCCGTCTCCTCAGAAGTGGTGCGTGCAGAGGGCCAGCAGCAGGATCACGGGGATCGGCACCCCCACGAAGAAGAGCAGGATGGACCGCATGGACGTTCTCCGGTCTGCGAACGGTCCGCCCCTCCGGCCGACCTTGGCCGTGAGAACGGCGTGCGCCCGCTCCCGTTCCGGCCGCGCTTCTCCGGCCTCCGCCCGCCAGGGTCGCGTCGGCGCGCGGCCTCCTCTAGCTTGGCGGCGTGGACCTGTTCGAGTGGACCCTCGCCCTGCTGCTGGCGGCGGTGGCGCTGACGGCGCTGTCGCGGCGCATCGGCGCGCCCTACCCGGCGCTGCTGGCGCTCGCGGGTGCGGGGATCGCCTTCCTGCCGCTCGGCCGCACGCCGCCGGCCATCGACCCGCACCTCGCCCTGGCGCTGTTCGTCGCGCCCGTGCTGCTGGACGCGGCCTACGACACCTCGGCGCGCGAGCTGAAGTCGGTGGCCGTGCCCCTGCTGTCGCTGGCGGGCGTGGCCGTGCTCCTGACCACCGCGGCCGTCACGGCGGTGGGGATGCGCTGGGGCGGGCTGCCCCTCGCCGCCGCCGTGGCCCTGGGCGCCATCGTCGCCCCGCCGGATGCGGCGGCCGCCTCCGCCGTGCTGTCGCAGCTGAGGCCGCCGGAGCGCGTGCTCTCCATCCTCAAGGGCGAGAGCCTCCTGAACGACGCCACGGCGCTCCTGATCTACCGGATGGCGGTGGTGGAGGCGACGGCGGGGATCAGCCTGGCGCACGAGACGCCGTGGCTGATCCTGGGCGCGGTCGCGAGCCCGGTCGTGGGCTGGCTGCTGGCCCGGGGCGTGATGGCGGTCAGCCGCCGCATCGAGGACGCCCCCAGCTCGGTGGTGGTGCAGTTCGTCTCCACCTTCGGCGTGTGGCTCCTGGCGGACCGCCTGGGGCTGTCGGCCATCATCACCACGGTGGTGTACGCCATGGTCGTCGCCCGCATCGCGCCGCGCCGCACGCAGCCGCGGCTGCGCGTCGCCTCCTACTCGGTGTGGGAGACGGCGGTGTTCGTGCTCAACGTGATGGCTTTCACGCTCATGGGCCTGCAGGCCCGGCCGATCCTGGAGCGGCTGCCGGCGCCCGCGCGGGAGCGGGCGCTGGTGTTGGCGGCGCTGGTGCTGGCGACGGTGGTGGCGGTGCGCCTGATCTACGTGCTCGGCTGGGTGGCCGCCGTGCGGGCGTCGCCCTCCACGGACGAGGCTGAGGCGGGGGAGGAGCGGCGGGCCGGGTGGCGCGGGGGGCTCCTGGTCAGCTGGTGCGGCATGCGCGGGCTGGTGACGCTCGCCGCGGCGTTCGCCCTGCCGGAGGACTTCCCCGGGCGCGACACCATCGTGCTGTGCGCCTTCGTCGTGGTGCTCGGCACGTTGGTGCTGCAGGGCTTCAGCCTGCCGCCCCTCTTGAAGCTGCTGCGGCTGCACCCGGACGGGGTGGTCGAGCGGGAGGTCTCCGCGGGCCGCATGCAGGCGCTGGACGCGGCGCTCGGCGCGCTGGCGGGCCGGGACGGGCGGGCCGCCGCGGCGCTCCGCGACGAGCTCCAGGCGGCGCGACGCGTGGCCGAGGACACCGCCGCCCCGCAGGCCGCGACGGAGCACGACGACCTCCGCCTGGAGGTGCTCGTGCTCCAGCGCGAGCGCCTGCACGGCCTGCGCGCCGACGGCGTGATCGGCGACGAGGCCTTCCACCGCCTCGTCGAGGAGCTCGACTGGCGCGAGCTGGCCGCCGCGCCGGCGGGCCGCTTCCAACCCCTGACCACCTGAGACCGGCGCGCCCCATGGAGTCCTCCTCGCACCGATTGGGCGTCGACCTCGGCGGCACCAAGATCGAGGCCGCCGCCATGGCCGCGGACGGCGCGCTCGGCGAGCGCCGCCGCACGGCCACGCCCCGGGACTACGACGGCCTGGTGCGCGCCGTCGCCGACCTGGCCACCGCAGTGGCGGAGCCGAGCACGCCGCTCGGCATCGGCATCCCGGGCTCCCTGTCGCCCGCGACGGGGCTGATCCGCGGGGCCAACACCACCTTCCTGAACGGGCGCGACCTGGCGCGCGACCTGGCGGAGGCGACCGGCCGGCGCGTGCGCATCGCCAACGACGCCGACTGCTTCGCCCTGTCCGAGGCGACCGACGGCGCGGCCAAGGGGGCCAAGGTCGCCTTCGGCGTGATCATCGGCACCGGCTGCGGCGGCGGCGGCGTGGTCGACGGGCGGCTCGTGCCCGGCGCGGGGGGCATCGCCGGCGAGTGGGGGCACACGCCGCTGCCCTGGGCGGAGGGCGACGAGCACCCGGGTCCGCGCTGCTGGTGCGGCCGCCTCGGCTGCATGGAGCAGTGGGTGTCCGGCCCCGCCTTCGCCCGCGACGGAGGCGCGTCTCCGCAGGAGCTGACCGACCGGGCGGAGGCGGGGGAGCCGGCGGCGGCCGCGGCGCTGGCGCGCTACGTGTCCCGGCTGGCGCGCGGGCTCGCGGTGGTGTGCGACATCGTCGACCCCGCCGTGATCGTGCTGGGCGGCGGCATGAGCAACGTGGACGCGCTCTACCCGGCTGTGGAGCAGGCGTTGGGCCCGCACACCTTCACCGACGCGCCTGTCGCGCGGGTGGTGAAGAACCGCTGGGGCGACAGCTCGGGCGTGCGCGGCGCCGCCTGGCTGTGGCCGCTCTCGAGCGGCTGACGTGCGGCGCTCAGGCGGATGCGGCGGCCGTGGCGCCCTTCGCCGACTTGGCCGGCGCGTCCTTCTCCGGCCCCTCGGTCTTGTCCGACTGCACCGGGAAGGGGCGGCCGTCGCCGGAGAGCAGGATGGCGATGGCGCGGCTGGCGGGGAACTCGGCGAGCACCGCCATGGCCACCACCGTCAGCGGCGTCGACAGGAACGCGCCCGTCACGCCCCAGATCGCGGCCCAGAAGGCGAGCGCCAGCAGCACGGCCAGGGGGTCCACGTTCAGGCTGTCGCCCTGCATGCGCGGCTGGATCACGTGGTTGACGAAGAAGTGCACGGTCTCCAGCGCGATCACCAGCGCGACCGGCTTCCACATCACGTCCGCCTCCACCAGGGCGAAGGCGGCGGGGAACAGCACGCCCACGGCTCCGCCGATCGCCGGCACGTAGTTCGCCACGAACACGATCAGGCACCAGAAGAAGATGTGCTGAACGCCGAACAGCGCCAGCAGCACGCCGGAGGCGGTGGCGATGATCAGCCCCACCACCGTCTGCACCCACAGGTAGCTCTCCACGCCGCCGCGGATGCGCCGGAAGATCCGGTCGGCCTCGCCCCGCTCGCGGCGCCGCGGGAACAGGGCGTCGATCTTGGCCTGGAAGCCGCGGCCGGAGGCGAGCAGGAAGCCGAGGTAGATCAGCACGAACACGGTCGCCTCGCCGGCGTGGCCCACCGCGCGCGCCGCCTCGCCCGCGTAGCGGCCGGGGTTCAGCCGGTGGATCAGGTCCTCCACCGTGGGCGAGGTCTCCAGCCCCAGCCGCTGCGAACCTTGGTCGAGGATGGCGTTGAGCCGCTGGCTGTACTCGCCCGAATGCTTGAGGAAGTCGCCGGCGTTCTGCACCGCCAGCGTGATCACCAGCCCGAACAGCGCCAGGATGGCCACGATCGCGACCGGCAGGGCCGCCGCCTTGGGAAAGCGCGGCATGCGCTCGGAAAAGGCGCGCGCCATGCCGTCGATCATCAGCAGCAGGAACACCGCCAGCACGAACGGCTCCAGGATGCCGCGCAGCGCCCACACGGTGAAGCCGACCAGGATCACCGCCACCACCACGTTGGCCGCCTTCAGCGTGGCGAAGCGGCTCGTGCGCGGCGCGTCGGGCGCGGGGCGGGCGGGCGCGGAGGTCGGGGCGTCGGCCATGGCGAACCGTACCGGTCCGGTCCGGTTCAGGCCATCAGCGACTTGAGCGGCACGGCCGGGTCGGCCAGCCGCGCGGGATCGACGGCTACGCCCCGGGCGATCAGCTGGCGGCCGGCCATGAACTCGGGCGCGGCGTTCACCGCCTCCACCGCGCGCACGCGGCCGGCCATCAGGTGGAACACGGCGAAGCGCGCGGCGGCGGGATCGCCGCGCACCACGCGCCGGTCGGCCTCGAACGGCAGGCCGGCGATCTGCAGCTTGAGGTCGTACTGGTCCGACCAGAACCAGGGCGTCTCCGCGGGCGGGGCGGGGCGGCCGGCGATGGCGCAGGCGGCCTGGCGCGCCTGCTCCAGGGCGTTGGGCACGCTCTCCAGCCGCCACGGCCGGTCCTCGTAGAAGGGCAGGGGGCGGCGGGTCACGTCGCCGACGGCCCACACGTCGGGGGCGGCGGTGCGCGCCTGGGCGTCGACGACGACACCGCCGTCGCAGGGCAGACCCGCCGCGCGCGCCAGCTCGTCGTTGGGGATGGCGCCGACGCCCACCAGCGCGGCGTCGCAGGCCAGCACGCGGCCGTCGCCCAGGCGGACGCCGCTGACGCGGCCGTCGACCTCCTCCAGCGCCCGCACGTCGGCGCCGAGCTCGAACACGACGCCGCGGTCGCGGTGGTAGGCGGTGAAGAAGTCGCTGAGTTCCGGACAGGCCACGCGCGCCAGCACGCGCGGCTCGCGCTCGATCACCACGGCCTCGGCGCCCAGGGCGCGGGCGCTCGCCGCCGCCTCCAGCCCCACGTAGCCGCCGCCGATCACCGCCAGCCGCCGGCCCGGGCCGAGCGAGGTCTTCAGCGCCTCAGCGTCCGCCGCGTCGCGCAGGGCGAGCACGCCGTAAAGGTCGGCCCCCGGCACGTGCAGGGCGCGCGCCCGTGCGCCGGTGGCGATGACGAGCTTGTCGAACGCGATGCGGTGGCCGTCGGCCAGCTCCAACGCGCGTCCGGAGAGGTCCAGGGCGGCCACGGCGGACGACAGCCGCAGATCGACGGCGTTCTCCGCGTACCAGCTCTCCGGCTTGAGCAGGAGCTCGTCCGCACCAGCCTCGCCCTTCAGCCACGCCTTCGACAGCGGGGGCCGCTGGTAGGGCGGCAGCGGCTCGGCGCCGACCAGGGTGATCGCGCCGCCGAACCCGAACTGGCGCAGGAAGGCGGCGACGGAGCCGCCCGCGTGGCCCGCTCCGACGATGACGACGTGGGGTTCGCTCAAGGGGACGGTCCGTGGACGGGAGCGCTCACCGGAGCGCTGGAGGCCTGGCCGGGAATCGAACCCGGGTGCAAGGATTTGCAGTCCTCTGCGTCACCACTCCGCCACCAGGCCGGCCGCGTGCCGCGTCGCTTAGCGAAGCGCATCCCGGCCCGCAAGCGAGGGGCTGGCGGGCGCGGCGCGTTGCCACCCGGCGGCGCCGGCCGTAGACACGCCCCCGATCACGTCCCGGCCTCCGCCGCCCGCCGAAAGCCCGTCGCGCCCCGATGACCGCCGCCTCGATCGCGACCGCCCGCACCAACATGGTCGAGAACCAGGTGCGCACAAACGACGTCACCGACCTGGAGGTGCAGGACGCCATGCGCGTCGTCCCCCGCGAGCGCCTTTGCCCGCCCGGCCGCGCGACCCTGGCCTATGCCGAGGCGCGCATGGAGTACGCCCCCGACTGGTTCCTGGGCGAGCCGCGCGAGGTGTCCAAGCTGATGCAGGTGCTCGCCCCGCGCCGCGGCGAGCGGGCGCTCGCCATCGCCGCGCCGTACGCCGCCATGGTGATGGCGCGCATCGGCCTGCACGTCACCGCCCTGCAGCCGACCGAGGGCGCGCCCGAATTCCTGACCGCCGCCCTCGCGGAGGAGGGCGTGTCCGTGCGCGTGGGCCGCGTGGACGAGCTCGGCGGCCTCGGCCCCTTCGACGTGATGATCAGCGAGGGCGGCGTCGAGCGCGCCCCCAAGAGCTGGACCGACGCCCTGGCCGAGGGCGGCCGCCTCGCCGTGATCGAGCGCATGGGGCCGACCGGCAAGGCGCGGCTCTACCTGCAGGGCGACGACCGCCAGCTCGCCCGACGCGAGATCTTCGACGCCACGCCGCCGCTGATGCCGGGCTTCGCGGCGCCGCGCGGCTTCAGCTTCTAGGCGGGTCGAGGGACGCATTGCCGGAGCGAGGCGGCGCGCCTACGGTCGCGTCGGGATTCTCCTCGCAAGCGAGCGGCGCATGTCCGAAACCAACGCCCCCGAACCGACCATGGAGGAGATCCTGGCCTCCATCCGCCGGATCATCTCGGAGGACGACGCTCCCGCCTCCTCCGCGGCGGAGACCGCGACCAGCCCCGGCGATCCGCCGGAGCCGCCCATGGGCGCCGCGGCGCACGCCGAGCCGGCTCCGCCGCACCACGACGACGTGCTGGAGCTGACGGACCGGGTCGAAGCCGAACCCGAGCCGGCGCCCGCTCCGACCATGGCTCCACCCCCGCGCGCGCCCGAGCCCCCTCCGCCCGCCGCGGCCGCACCCGCGAGCTCGCTCGGTGACCTGGACTTCGCGCCCGCGTCGCCGGCTCCCGCCGCCCCTCGGGCTCCGGCTCCGGCTCCCGCCGTCGCGTCGCGTGGCGACGGGCCGTTGGTGGGGGAGGGCGCGGCCGGCCGGGCGGCCGACCACTTCGGCGCCTTGGCCTCAAGCCTGTCGATGCCGGCGCAGGGCCGCTCCCTGGAGGACGTGGTGCGCGAGCTGCTGCGCCCCATGCTCAAGGACTGGCTCGACCAGCACCTGCCCGCCATCGTCGAGGCGCGCGTACAGGACGAGGTGGAGCGCATCTCGCGCCGCCGCACCTACTGACCCGCCGCTCCGCCGCGGGTCTCGCCGGACCCGCCCCGCGTCTCTAGAGAAGGCGGCGTCCGGGCCCGGACGCCGCCTTCTCCCGTCTGCAGACCTCCCCATGCTCCCCAAAACGTTCGATCCCGCCGAAGCCGAGCCGCGCCTCTACGCCGCGTGGGAGGAGTCCGGCGCCTTCGCGCCCGAAGCGGCGCTGGCGCGCGACTCGAACGCCGAGCCGTTCACCATGGTGATCCCGCCGCCCAACGTCACGGGCAGCCTGCACATCGGCCACGCGCTCAACAACACGCTGCAGGACGTGCTGGCGCGCTTCCACCGCATGCGCGGCCGCGCCGTTCTGTGGCTCCCGGGCGCCGACCACGCGGGCATCGCCACGCAGATGGTGGTGGAGCGCCAGCTCGCCGCCGAGGGCGACATGGGCCGCCGCGACATGGGCCGCGAGGCCTTCGTGGAGCGCGTGTGGCGCTGGAAGGCGGAGAGCGGCGGGACCATCACGCGCCAGCTGCGCCGCCTGGGCGCCTCCTGCGACTGGGGCCGCGAGCGCTTCACCCTGGACGAGGGCCTGTCCGCCGCCGTGCGCCGCATCTTCGTGATGCTGCACCAGGACGGGCTGATCTACCGCGACAAGCGCCTGGTGAATTGGGATCCGGCGCTGCAGACCGCGGTCAGCGACCTGGAGGTCGAGACTCGCGAGGAGAAGGGCCTGATGTGGTCCTTCGCCTACCCGCTGGAGGGCGAGCCGATCGACGGCGTCTCCGAGATCGTGATCGCGACGACGCGTCCCGAGACCATGCTGGGCGACGGCGCCGTGGCCGTGCACCCCGACGACGAACGCTACCGCAAGTTCGTGGGCCGCATGGTGCGCCTGCCCATCGCCGACCGCCTGATCCCGGTGATCGCCGACGAATACCCCGATCCCGAGAAGGGCTCGGGGGCGGTCAAGATCACCGGGGCCCACGACTTCAACGACTACCAGGTGGCGCGTCGGCACGACCTGAGCCTGATCTCGGTGATGGACGAGCAGGGCCGCATGGATGGTCCCATCCCGCCGCGCTTCCGCGGACAGGACCGCTCCGTCGCGCGCAAGTTGGTGCTGCAGGAGATCGAGGAGCTCGGCCTGTACCGCGGTGCGGAGGAGCGGCTGATCGCGCGGCCCTACGGCGACCGCTCGGGCGTGGTGATCGAGCCCTTCCTCACCGACCAGTGGTACGTGGACGCCGCCACCCTGGCCAAGCCCGCCATCGCCGCGGTCGAGCAGGGCGCCACCGTCTTCGAGCCGCAGAACTGGTCGAAGACCTACTTCGAGTGGATGCGCAACATCGAGCCCTGGTGCATCTCGCGCCAGCTCTGGTGGGGCCACCGCATCCCCGTCTGGTACGGCCTGGCGCTTGAGCGCCAGCCCAATGGCCGCCTCGTGCTCGACCCCAAGACGGTGTTCACCTTCGTCGCCGAGAGCGAGGGCGAGGCGGTGGAGCAGGCCCTCCGTCGCTACGGCGCCTCGGCCGTCGCCGTTTGCGAGGACCGCGCGGAGGCGGAGCGCGCCTGGGCCAAGCCCACGTCGGACCCCTTCGCCGGCGAGATCGCCGTCTGGCGCGACCCCGACGTGCTGGACACCTGGTTCTCGTCCGGCCTGTGGCCCTTCTCGACGCTGGGCTGGCCGCAGGACACGCCCGACCTCGCGCGGTTCTACCCGACCGATACGCTGGTCACCGGCTTCGACATCATCTTCTTCTGGGTCGCCCGGATGATGATGATGGGCCT
>CAXTBN010000038.1:0-28107 GCA_964242895.1 uncultured Caulobacteraceae bacterium
GGGGGTGCGCGGCGAGCCGGCGGTGCTCACGGCCGCCGCCGCATCCGCTTCGGCCTCCGCCCCGTCGCCCTGGGGCGGCCGCACGAGCGCCGGCCCCACTCCTGCGGCTGCGGCGCGGACCGGCGACGCGGTGGTCGTGGTGGCCGCCGCCCCGCCGCACCCCTCGCCCGACGGCGTGCGCCTGTTCGACCGCGCCGGACGCAGCCTAGACGGCGGCCCCGACCTCGCCGCCGCCTTCAGCCTCGACCCCGCCCGCGCCTGGGCCGACGCGGCGGACGACGTGCAGGGCGGCCCGGTCGCTTCCGCGCGCGCGGGCGAGGTCATGGCGATCGCCTCCACCCGGGTCGGGGCGGCGGGGCTCAACCCCCGCGTCGCCGACGTGCTGGCGCTCCTGGCTCCGCTCACGGCCGGCGGGGCGCTGACGATCCTGATGCTTCGCCGGATGGAGCAGACCGAGCGCGACCGGCGCGAGAGCCGCGCGAGCGAGCGCCGCTTCCGCATGGCGGTCGAGGCCGCGCGCGCGGGGATCTGGGAGTGGGACCTCGCCACGGACCGCGTGTTCCTGTCCGAGGTCACGGGCGCCATGCTCGGTTGGGGCGGCGCGGGCGTGGCGGCCGGGGCGGAGGTGCTGGCGCGCGTGACCGCCGATCACCGCGACCGCGTCCGCCAGGCGCTGACCGCCGCGGAGGCCTTCGGCGCCTTCGACGTCTCCTTCGCCACGCCGCGCACGGGCGGCGGCCTCGCCTGGATCGACATGCGCGGCCAGGCCGCCGACCCCGCCTCCGGCAGGTACCGCACCCTGATCGGCGTGGCCGTGGACGTGACGGAGGAGCGCGCCGCGCACACCCGCGCCCGGGCCGCCGAGACCCGCCTGCAGGACGCCATCGAGAGCGTGTCCGAGGCTTTCGTCCTGTGGGACCGGCGCGGACGGCTGGTGCTGTGCAACGGAGCCTACCGCGACTTCTTCCGCCTGGAGACGCGCCTGCTCAAGCCCGGCGCCCTGCGGGAGACGGTGGAGCGCATCGCCGCCCTCGCCTTCAAGGACGCCCGCCCGCCCGCCGTCGAGCGCCGCGCGGTCAGCCGCCGCGAGCACGAATTGGCCGACGGCCGCTGGGTGCAGATCAACCAGCGCTCCACCAAAGAGGGCGGCCTGGTGATGACGGCCACCGACGTGACCGCCATCAAGCGCCAGCAGGGCCAGCTGCGCACCAACGAGACCGCCCTGCGCGAGGCCGTCGCCCGGCTGGAGGTCAGCCGCGAGGAGCTGCGCGACCTGGCCGGCAAGTACCACGAGGCCAAGGTCCGGGCGGAGGGCGCCAACGCCGCCAAGAGCGAGTTCCTGGCCAACATGAGCCACGAGCTGCGCACGCCGCTGAACGCCATCATCGGCTTCAGCGAGATGATGACCTCCGGCATGTTCGGGGCCCTCGGCGACCCCCGCTACGAGGAGTACGCGCAGGACATCCACGCCTCGGGCCAGCACCTGCTCGCGCTCATCAACGACATCCTCGACATGGCCAAGATCGAGGCCGGCAAGATGACGCTGCACCTCCAGCGCCTGGACGTGGCCGAGCTGGTGGAGGACTCCGTCCGCCTGGTCCGCACGCGGGCCGAGGCGGGCGCGATCAAGCTGGTGCTCGACCTGCCCGCGGGCCTGCCCGAGCTCGTGGCCGACGAGCGGGCGCTGAAGCAGGTGCTGCTGAACCTGCTCTCCAACGCCGTGAAGTTCACGCCCGCGGGCGGCCGCGTGACCGTGGGCGCCGGGGCGGACGGCGAGCGCGTGCGCCTGTGGGTGGCGGACACGGGCATCGGCATCTCGGAGGAGGATCTCGCGCGGCTGGGCCGTCCCTTCGAGCAGGCGGAGAGCCAGCAGTCCAAGACGGTGCAGGGCACGGGCCTCGGCCTCGCCCTGGTCAAGGCGCTCACCGCCCTGCACGAGGGCGAGTTCCGCCTGGACAGCGAGCCGGGCGTGGGCACCACCGCCTCCGTCTGGCTGCCCGCCCGCGCCGCGCCGCGCCGCTCTGCGGCGGCCTGACCGGCGGCGCCTCGCGCCCGGCCGCGGGAGGGCTATGATCGGGGCTCCTCCCGAGACCCGGCCCGCGCATGACGACCACCCTCGACCCCAGCGACCTCGGCGCCTTCCTCAAGGACCGCCGCGCCCGGCTGGACCCCACGAGCTTCGGCCTGCCCGCCGTGCGCCGGCGCACGCCCGGCCTGCGCCGCGAGGAGGTGGCCCAGCGCGCCGAGGTGAGCGCCGTCTGGTACACCTGGCTGGAGCAGGGGCGCGGCGGGGCCCCCTCCACCGACGTGCTGCAGCGCCTGTCGGACGCGCTGGTGCTCACGCCCGCCGAGCGCGAGCACCTGTTCCTGCTCGCCCAGGGCCGGCCGCCCGAGGTGCGCTGGCGCGAGCCGGAGGGCGTGTCGCCGCGGGTGCAGCGTCTGCTCGACGCCCTGGAGACGAGCCCGGCGGTGGCCAAGACGCCGATCGGCGACATCGTCGCCTGGAACCGCGCCGCGGTGCGCGTGCTGTTCGACTTCGCCGCCCTGGCCCCGCGCGAGCGCAACATCATGCGGCTCATGTTCCTCGACACCGCCTTCCGCGCCTCCATGCCCGAGTGGGACCGCGACGCCCGCGGCGCGGTGGCCGCCTTCCGCCTGCTCGTCTCGCGCACCGGCGGATCGGCGGCCGTGACCGCCCTGGTGGAGGAGTTGAGCGCGGGCAGTCCCGACTTCGCCCGGCTATGGCGCGAGAACGACGTCGGCCCCTTGGCCGGGGGCGAGAAGACGCTGGACCACCCCGCCGTCGGCCGGCTGCACCTCGAATACACCAGCCTGGCGGTCGACAGCCGGCCGGACCTGTCGCTGATCGTCTACACGCCCGCCGGACCCGTCGACGCCGAGCGGGTGCGCACGCTGCTGCAGCGAGACGGGTAGGCCCGCTACCGGTATGACGCCTCGTCTTCACCGCCCCGCGCGGTCGCGCCATCTCCCGTCCTCGACGCAGTGAAAGGGTGATCCATGCGCGTATTCGTGACGGGTGCGGCGGGCTTCGTGGGCTCGGCCGTGGTGAAGGAGCTTCTGGAGAACGGCCACGAGGTGCTGGGCCTCGCGCGCAACGACGCCAACGCGGAGAAGCTGGAGGCGGCGGGTGCGCAGGTGCACCGCGGCGACCTCAACGACCCCGACAGCCTGGCGGCGGGCGCGCGCGAGGCCGACGGCGTGATCCACCTCGCCTTCATCCACGACTTCTCCTCGCCCGACGCCTGGATGCGCAACATGGTCGTCGACCGCACCGCGGTGGAGCGCCTGCTGGCCGCGCTGGAGGGCACGGGCAAGCCCTTCATCGGCACCTCGGGCACCGCCCTGGCCGCGCCCGGCCGCATCGCCACCGAGGAGGACCTGCCGAGCCCCGACGCGCCCGGCCGCAGCGGCACCGAGCACGTGGTGCTGAGCGCGAAGGACCGCGGGGTGCGCAGCGCCGTGGTCCGCCTGTCGCCCACCACGCACGACGCCGGGGACCGCGGAGGCTTCATGACGCAGATCGTGAACGCCGCGCGCACCCACGGCTTCGCCGCCTACATCGGCGACGGCGCGAACCGCTGGAACGCCGGCCACCGGTTGGACGCCGCCCGGCTCTACCGGCTGGCGGTCGAGAAGGCCTCTCCCGGGTCGATGCTCCACGCCTCGGGCGAGGAGGGGGTCCCCATGCGCGCGATCGCCGAGACGATCGCCGAGGGCCTGGGCGTGCCCGCGCGTTCGCTCACGGCCGAAGAGGCCGGAGGCCACTTCGGCTTCCTGTCCATGTTCATCGGCTCGGACATCCCGGCGTCAAGCGCCAAGACCCGCGCCGCCCTCGGCTGGGAGCCGCGCGAGGTGGGGCTCCTCGACGACATGCGCGCCAACTACTTCGGCTGACGCGCGCCGCGCGCGCCGCCGGTCAGCTCAGGCCGGCGGCGGACGAGGGGGCCTGGAAGGCGCTGAAGCCGTAGTGCTCCAGCCAGCGGGTGTCCGAGGCGAACATGTCGCGCAGGTCGGGCATGCCGTACTTCAGCATGGCCAGCCGGTCGACGCCCATGCCGAAGGCGAAGCCGGTCCATTCGTCCGGGTCGACGCCGCAGTTCCTGAGCACGTTGGGGTGCACCATCCCGCAGCCCAGGATCTCCAGCCAGCTGTCGCCTTGGCCGATGCGGATCTCGCCGCCCGAGCGGTCGCAACGCACGTCCATCTCCGCCGAGGGCTCGGTGAAGGGGAAGTGATGCGGGCGGAAGCGCGTGGTCACCACGTCGGTCTCGAAGAAGCGGCGCACGAACTCGCCCAGCGTCCACTTCAGGTGGCCCATGTGGACGCCGCGGTCGATCACGAGGCCTTCGATCTGGTGGAACATGGGCGTGTGCGTGGCGTCGCTGTCCTTCCGGTAGGTGCGGCCGGGGGCGACGATGCGGAACGGCGGCGCGCCCGCCATCATGGTGCGCACCTGCACGGGGCTGGTGTGCGTGCGCAGCACCTTGCGCTCGCCGGTCGCGGCGTCGGGACGCAGGAAGAAGGTGTCGTGCGTCTCGCGCGCCGGGTGCTTGGGCGGGAAGTTCAGCGCGGTGAAGTTGTGGAAATCGTCCTCGATGTCGGGCCCCTCCGCCACGGCGAAGCCCATGTCGGCGAAGACGGCGACCATCTCCTCCAGCACCTGCAGCGTCGGGTGCACCGAGCCGCGGCGGCGGGGCGGCGGCGGGAGCGTCAGGTCCACCCGCTCGGCGGCGAGCTGCGCCTCCAGCGCCTGCGCATCCAGCACCTCGCGGCGCGCCGCGACGGCGGCGGTCACCCGGTCGCGCAGGCCGTTGACGAGCGGGCCCTGCACACGCCGCTCGTCGGGCGACAAGGCGGCCATGCCCTTCAGCAGGGCGGAGACGGAGCCCGACTTGCCGAGCGCGGCCACGCGGACCGCCTCCAGGGCGGACAGGTCGGGAGCGGCGCCCGCGGCGGCGACGAGGTCGTGCTCCAGGGCGGAGAGGTCGGTCATGGCCAGGGCGGTCTAGCGGCGCGGGACAGGCGGGGGAAGCCGTGGACGCCCGCCGACGCTCGCGCCATGACGCGGTGGTGAGCGCCCTCGGCCCCCGCCTGCAGCCCTGCGGTCCCCTGGTCGACCGCGCCGCCGCCGGGGCGGTGCGCTCCCGCCTGCACGGGGCGGAGGGCGACGTCTGGCCGGCGCTGGCCCCCGTCTTCGCCGCCTCGCCTTACCTCGCGGGCTTGGCGACGCGCGACCCGACACGGCTGGCGCGGCTTCTCGCCGCCGATCCGGACACGGTGCTGACCGACCTCCTCGCCCGCACGGAAGCGCTCGACCCGGCCGCCGACCTCGCCGTCACGGGCTCGGCCCTGCGCGGGCTCAAGGCCGAGCTGCACCTGCTCGCCGCCCTGGCCGATCTCGGCGGCGCGTGGGGCCTGGACGCCGTCACCGCCGCGCTGACGCGCTTCGCCGACGCCGCCGTGCGCACGGCGCTCGCCGCGACCTCCGCGGCCGAGCGAGCGGCGGGCCGCCTCCTGCTCGCGGTCGACGGCGAGGCCGGCCCCGCGCCGGGCCTGTTCGTGCTGGCCCTGGGCAAGCACGGCGCGGGCGAGCTGAACTACTCGTCCGACATCGACGTCAGCGTCTTCTACGACCCGACGCAGCTGCCCGTCGCGCCCGGCCGCGAGCCGCAGAAGATCGCACTGCGCCTCGTCCAGACGCTGTCGCGCCTGCTCTCCGAGCGCACCGCCGATGGGTACGTGTTCCGCACCGACCTGCGGCTGCGGCCCGACCCGGCGTCGACCCCTCTCGCCGTGCCGGTGGACCTGGCGCTCGGCTACTACGAGACCGTCGGCCAGAACTGGGAGCGCGCGGCCATGGTCAAGGCGCGCGTCTGCGCCGGCGACGCCGCCGAGGGCGCGCAGTTCCTCGACGCCCTGCAGCCCTTCGTCTGGCGCCGCGCGCTCGACTACGCGGCCATCGCCGACATCCACAGCATCAAGCGCCAGATCCACGCCGCGCGCGACCTCGACCCCGCCGTGTTCGAGCCCGCCGGCGCGGACCTGAAGCTCGGCCCCGGCGGCATCCGCGAGGTGGAGTTCTTCGTCCAGACGCAACAGCTGATCCTCGGCGGCCGCTTCCCCGCCCTGCGCAGTCCCCGCACGCTCGACGCCCTGGAGGCGCTGCACGCCGCCGGCCGCGTGGACGACGACGCGGCCGCCGACCTCGCCGCCGCCTACGTGCGCCTGCGCGCCTGGGAGCACCGCGCGCAGATGATCGCCGACGCCCAGACCCACGTGCTGCCCGCCGACCCCGTCGCCCGCACGGCCGTCGCGGCCCTGGCCGGACACGACCTCGCCGCCTTCGACGCCGAGGTGCGCACCACGCTGGAGACGGTGAACGCCCGCTACGCCGACCTGTTCGAGGCCGAGGAGGACCTTTCCACCCCGGCGGGCTCGCTCGTCTTCACCGGCGTGGACGACGACCCCGCCACCCTCGCCACCCTGTCGCGCATGAGCTTCGCCGACCCGGGCGCAGCTTCCGGCGCCGTGCGCGCCTGGCACCATGGCCGCATCGCCGCCACCCGCACCGCGCGCGGGCGCGAGCTGTTCACTCGGCTGGCGCCCCGCGTGCTGGAGGCCGCCGCCGCCACGGGCGCGCCCGACCTCGCCTTCGCCCGCTTCGCCGCCTTCTTCTCCGGCTTGGCGTCGGGCGTGTCGGTGCAGTCGCTGCTGCTCGCCCAGCCGCGCCTGCTGGAGCTCCTGACAGGCGTGCTGGCGCTCAGCCCGCGCCTCGCCGCCACGCTCGCCGGGCGTCCTGCGGCGCTGGACGCCCTGCTCGACCCCGGCTTCTTCGCCGCCCTGGAGCCCGCCGCCGTCCGCGCCGCCGTGCTCGCCGCCGTCGCCCGCGCGCCCGGCTACGAGGCGGGGCTGGACGCCGTCCGCCGCGCGCATCGCGAGGAGACGTTCCGCATCGGCGTGCAGGTCCTAGAGGGCTTGGCCGACGCTCCGGCCGCGGGCGCCGCCTTCGCCGCCCTCGCCGACGCCTGCGTGGAGGCGCTCGCTCCCCTCGCCCTCGGGGAGGTGGAGCGGCTGGGCGGCGGCTTCTCCGGCGAGCTGGCGGTCGTGGGGCTCGGCAAGCTCGGCGGCCGCGAGATGACCGCGGAGAGCGACCTCGACCTGATGACCGTGCACCGCGCCCCGCCGGGCGCGCTGACCGCCGGCAAGGGCTGGAGCGTGGAGACGGTGGGTGCACGCTTCACCCAGCGCCTGGTCGCCGCCCTGTCGGCGCCCACGGCGGAGGGCGGGCTCTACACGGTGGACCTGCAGCTGCGCCCCTCGGGCTCCGCCGGCCCGGTGGCCGTCAGCCTCGCCGGGCTGGAGGGCTACTACGCCGGCGAGGCGCAGACCTGGGAGTTCCTGGCCCTGACCCGCGCCCGCGTCGTCTGGAGCTCAAGCCCCGCCCTGGCCGCCGACGTCGCCGCCGTCGTCGAGCGCGCCCTGCGCCATCGACGCGACCCGGCCGCCACCGCCGCCGACGTCCGCGACATGCGCGCGCTGATGGCGCGCGAGCGCCCGCCGCGCGACCCGTGGGACCTGAAGCTCACTCCCGGCGGGCTGGTCGACGTGGAGTTCGCCGCCCAGCTCCTGCAGCTGCAGGGGACAGCACACGGCGGCCCCCTGCGCACCAACACCGGCGAGGCGCTGGAGGCGCTCGCGGCGGCGGGCGCGGGCGACGCTGACGACCTCGCCGTGCTCTCGCGAGCGTGGCGGCTGCAGGGCGCCCTCGCCCAGGTGCTCCGCCTCGCCCTGCCCGACGCGGGCGACCCCGCCGCCCAGCCCGAGCGCCTGCGCGCCCTCCTCGCCCGCGCGGGCGGCGCCTCGGACTGGGAGGCGCTGCAGGCCGCGCTGGCGCAGGCCCAGTCCGCCGCGCGGGAAGCGTCAGTGCGTGTCCTGGGGAGCTGACGACGGGAAGGCGGGACTGGACGCCTACCGCCCCGCCGCCTAAGCGCGCCGCATGAAGTTCACCCTCTCCTGGCTGCAGGACCACCTCGACACGACGCTATCCGCCTCGGCCATCGCCGAGACGATGACGGCGGCGGGTCTCGAGGTGGAGCACGTGGACGACCCGGGCGTGAAGCTCGCCCCCTTCTCAGTGGCCAAGATCGTCTCCGCAGAGCGCCACCCCAACGCAGACCGCCTGCAGGTCTGCCAGGTCGACACGCGCGACGGCCGCCGCGAGATCGTCTGCGGAGCGCCCAACGCCCGCGCCGGGCTGACCACGATCTACGCGCCCATCGGCGCCCACGTGCCCGGCCTGGGTGTCACACTCGTCGAGAAGCCGGTGCGCGGCGTCGTCTCCATGGGCATGCTCTGCTCGGCCCGGGAGCTGGAGGTCGCCGAGGAGAGCGACGGCATCGTCGAGCTGCCCGACGACCTGGCGCTCGGCATCCCCGCCGCCCGCGCTTTCGCGCTCGAGCCGGTGATCGACTTCGAGGTCACGCCAAACCGCCCCGACTGGCTGGGCGTGCGCGGCATCGCGCGCGACCTCGCCGCCGCCGGCGCGGGGACGCTCAAGCGCAAACCGACGCCGGCCGTCGCGGGCGCCTTTCCCTGCTCCGTGGCCGTCGAGATCACCGCCCCGGAGTTGTGCCCCTACTTCGCGGGCCGGCTGGTGCGCGGCGTGCGCAACGGGCCGTCCCCGGCCTGGCTGCAGGAGCGCCTGCGCTCCGTGGGTCTGCGCCCGATCAACGCCCTGGTGGACGTGACCAACTTCCTGTCGCTGGACCGCGCGCGACCGCTGCACGTCTACGACGCGGGCCACCTGATCGGGCCCAAGCTCGTCGTGCGTCACGGCCTGCACGCGGCCGGCGTCGAGGGAGAGCGGGGCGACGAGCACCTGATCGCGCTGGACGGGCGCCGCTACGACCTCACCCCCGCCATGTGCGTGATCGCCGACGCGGGCGGCGAGCGGCCCATCGACCTCGGCGGCGTCATGGGCGGCCAGTCCACCGGCTGCTCGGAGGCCACCACCGACGTGTTCATCGAGGCGGCCTACTTCGACCCGGCCGCGACCGCCGAGACAGGCCGCACCCTGTCGCTGTTCTCCGACGCCCAGTACCGCTTCGCCCGCGGCGTCGACACGGGGTTCGTGCGCGAGGGGCTGGAGCTGGCCACCGCCATGATCCTGGAGCTGTGCGGCGGCGAAGCCTCCACCGTGGTCGAGGCCGGCGCCCTGCCCGCCCCGCCGGAGCCGGTGATCTTCAACCCCGCCGAGGTGCAGCGCCTGTCCGGCCTGCAGATCCCGCCCGCGCGCTCGGCGGAGATCCTGACGGCGCTCGGCTTCGAGGTGGACCGCGGGGCCGGCGCCTCGGGCGGCTCCGCGGGTCCTTCCGCCTTCTGGACGGTGCGCGTGCCCACGTGGCGGCGTGACGTCGACGGCCCCGCCGACCTGGTGGAGGAGGTCGCGCGCATCGAGGGCTACGACGCCCTGCCCGCCACGCCCCTGCCCGTCGCCCCCGTTCGTCCGCAGGGCGTGCTCACGCCCCTGCAGGCGCGCGTGCGCACGGCGAGGCGCGCGCTGGCGGCGCTGGGCTGGGCGGAGACGGTGGGCTGGTCCTTCACCTCGCGGCGCAATGCGGAGCTGTTCGGCGGGGGCGGCGAGGCGCTGGTGCTCGCCAACCCCATCGCCGCCGAACTCGACTGCATGCGCCCGAGCGCCATGCCCGGCCTGATCGAAGCGGCCGCGCGCAACGCCGCGCGCGGGCGGCCCGACGCGGCCCTGTTCGAGATCGGCCCCGTGTTCGCCGGCGACCGCCCGCAGGACCAGTCCACCGTGGTCGCCGCGCTCCTGGCGGCGCACCCGCCCCGCGGCTGGGAAGGCGACGGCTCCGCGCCGCTGTTCCGCCTGAAGGGAGACCTCCTCGCGCTCCTGGCCGAGCTCGGTGCGCCCGTCGCCTCGCTGCAGACCGCGCAAGGTGCCACCTCCCCGTGGTGGCACCCGGCGCAGTCGGCGCGTCTGCAGCTCGGCCCCAAGGCGGTCGTCGCCGAGTGGGGCGCCCTGCACCCGTCGGTGCTGAAGGCGATGGACGCGCCGGGCCCGCTCTACGCCTTCGAGCTGCGCCTGCAGGGCCTGCCCGAGCCCAAGCGCCGCCCGACCAAGACGCGCGGCCCCGCCGACCTGCCCGCGCTCCAGCCCGTGTGGCGCGACTTCGCCTTCGTCGCCGACGAGGCGCGCCCGGCGGGCGACCTCGTCCGCGCCGCGGCCTCCGCCGACAAGGCGTTGGTGGCCGAGGCGCGCGTCTTCGACGTCTACCGCGGCCCCGGCGTGCCGGACGGGTCGAAGTCGGTCGCGCTGGAGGTGCGGCTGCAGCCGCGCGAAGCCACCCTCACCGAGGCCGAGCTGGAGGCCGTCAGCGCCCGCATCGTCGCCGCCGTCGAGAAGACCGGCGCGCGACTGCGGAGCTGAGGCGCGTGGAGGCGGCCGGCCGGCTCGAGCGGCCCGGCCTCGCGCCGCTCGCCTGGCGACGGGTCGAGGGCGCCGGGCCGGTCGTCGTGTGGATGGGCGGCTACCGCTCGGATATGACCGGGACCAAGGCGCAGGCGCTCGCCGACCGGGCGAAGTCGGCCGGGCGCGCCTTCCTTCGCTTCGATTGGACGGGGCACGGCGAGAGCGGGGGCGCCTTCGAGACCGCCACGATCACCGACTGGCGGCGCGACGCGCTGGACGTGCTCGACTCGCTTGTCGACGGCCCCGCCTTGCTGGTCGGCTCCTCCATGGGCGGCTGGGTCGCCACCCTGGCCGCCCTCGCGCGCCCGGAGCGCGCCGCCGCCCTGGTGCTGGTGGCCCCCGCGCCCGACTTCACAAGCGCGCTGGTCGGCCCGCGCATGACGACGGCGGACCGCGCCGTCATGGCCCGCGACGGCGCCTGGACCGACGCGGAGGGCCAGACCTACTCCGCCGCGCTGATGGAGGACGGCGCGCGCTGGACGCTGCTGCCCGGCCCGGTCGAGGTGCGCGCGCCCGTGCGCATCCTGCAGGGCGGCCGCGACGAGTCCGTGCCCTGGCGCCACGCTCTCGCGTTCGCGGAGGCGTTCGCCGGCGACGACGTGGTGTTCACCCTGGTGCGCGACGGCGACCACCGCCTGAGCCGCCCGGCCGACCTGGAGCGGCTCGTCGCCACCGTCGCGGCCGCCGCGGATCATTCGCCGGGGCGGTAGTCGCGCTCCACGTGGCCCTTCAGCTCGGCCTCGGTGAACCAGACGGGCTTGGTCCGGTGCGCCGCGAAGAGGGGCGACTGGTCGGCGTAGTGCGGCGAGGCCGCATCCTGCGTCGCCGACCCGAACTGGTGCACGCTGCGCGAGGTGAGCCGCCCCTGCGCGTCCCAGTCGACGAACATGACGTAGCTGTCGCCGTTGATCGCGTGCAGCTTGCCGTCCGGATCGGGGCGGCCGTAGACGGCGCGGAAGGTGTCCGGGCCGCCGTCCAGCGGCAGGTCCACCGTCCCGCGGCGCAGCCGGTTCACGTCGCCCCAGCGCGGGTCAAGCCGACCGGTGGCGAGCTTCACCAGCGGGGCGGAGCCGCGCACCAGCTGCAGCGGCGTCCATTCCGGATGCGCGCGCTTCTGAAGCCACATCACCGCGACCAGGGCGCCGCCGCGGCTGTCCAGGTCCATGCGCCCGTCCCACGCGCTCAGCACCGCCTGCGCGGCGGCGAGGTCGGTGTCATGCGACGCGTCGGCGGCCAGGATCGCGTTCACCCAGGCGCGCTCGTCGGAGCGGTCGCTGTAGGCGATGTCGAACTTGTAGCGGTCGAACGCCGCCGCGGTGATCGACTTGTCCGCGCCGAAGGTCTCGATGGCGCGCCAGCCGCGGTTGGTCATGTCGCCGAGAGGCTGGATCTGCATGGAGGCCGGGTACGCGTCGGGCCTCAGGTCGTCCGAGCCGTCCGTGGCGCGGAACGGGGTGTTGTTGCTGTTGAACACGAAGCCCGAGCGCGGATCCCAGATCTGCGGCGTCTCTGCGTAGGGGCGCACGCCGCGCCAGATCAGGTCGGAGCGGTCGCCGGGCATCACGCCGCTCCAGTCTACGCCCTCCTTGCGCTGAGCGTAGATGCCGTTGGAGACGTAGCCGATGTGGCCGCGCTCGTCGGCGTAGACGTAGTTGATCGAGGGCAGCGCCTGCATGGCCAGGGCCGCGCGCCACTCGCCCATGTCGCGCGCCTTGTTCATGGCCCGGTACTCGGCGAGCTGCCGCACGCCGCCCGAGGTCGGGTAGCGGATCGCGAACACGCCGTTGGCCGTGCGCAGCACCGGCCCGTGCTCCGACCGCAGGATCTCGCGCGTGACGGTGGTCATGGCGCCGTCCGCGCCCTTCACCTGGATCGCGGCGGTGCGCTTGTCGAAGTCGCGCCAGCGGCCGTCGAGGCGGTACTGGTCGGGGTTCTGGGGGTTGATCGTCAGCCGGTAGACGTCGGCCAGCTTGGGATGGTTGACGGTCGCGCCCCAGCCCAGGTGGGCGTTGTGGCCGCCCAGGAGGAAGGGCGCGCCCGGGAAGACGGCGCCGGCCACGTGCCAGCCCTCGCCGCTCTCCACCACCACCTCGTACCAGGTCAGCGGCCCGGTCCACGGCTGGTGCGAGTTGAACAGCAGGCGCGTGTGGCGGTCGGCCGACCGCGACGGCGCGACGGCCACCGCGTTGGAGCCCTTGGCTTCCAGGCCGGTGTCGATCCGCGTGTACGGCGCCTTGCCCGCGGCCACGTCGGCGAACACGCCGTCCAGCCCGTAGAAGCTCGGGCCGCGCAGCACGGTGAAGGCGGCGAGGTCGCGGCCGGTGATGGGCAGCACGCCCGGCGCGACCTTGTCCGGGTGGCGCGCGGCCCAGAGGTTCGCGCCGGCGGCGTACGCCTCCACCACGCGGCGGGTGTCGGCGGGGATGTCGCGCTCGTAGCCGGCGTCCACCGTCTTCTGCACGTCGAGGAACTGGAAGAAGGCGTCGCTGGGCACGCCCGCCGGCCCCGTCAGCGTCGCCAGCTTGCCGCGCGAGGCGAGCACCGACTCCTGCAGGGTGGCGAAGTCGTCCTCGCTCTGCGCGAAACCCAGGCCGTAGGCGGCGTCGGCGTCCGTGCGGCCGAGCACGTGCGGCACGCCCCAGGTGTCTCGCCGGATGCGCACGTCGTGCGCCTCCGCGGGCTCGGCGGCCGGAGCGGCGGTGGGCGCCCCGATCGCGATCAGGGCGGCGAGGACCAGGGAGGACGGAGCGAGGCGCAGGGTCATGCCGCACGCTCGCGCTTCCGGCCGCGCGCGGCAAGTCAGGCCGAGGCGGGGGCCTCGTGGCGCAGGTAGGCCAGCCGCTTGGCCTCGCGCCGCGACAGGGCCACGCTGTCCAGGATCAGCCCCACGCTGAACGACAGAAAGCTCAGCAGCGCCAGGGTCGCGGCGGCGATCCAGGTGGGCAGGCGCGGCACCAGCCCCGTCTGCAGGAAGGTGCGCACCACCGGCGCCGCCGAGGCTGCGGCCGCCAGCAGCAGCACAGCCCCCGTTACGCCGAAGAACAGCACGGGCCGCTCGCGCCGCAGCAGGTTGGCGATGGTGATGAGGATGCGCACCCCGTCGCGCACGGTGTTCAGCTTCGAGGCCGAGCCCTCCGGCCGCGCGAAGTAGGGCGCGCGCACCTCCGCAATCGGCATGCGCAGCGTCAGCGCGTGCACGGTGAGCTCCGTTTCCGTCTCGAAGCCGGTGGACAGCGCCGGGAAGGAGCGCACGAAGCGGCGCGAGAATACGCGGTAGCCGGAGAGCATGTCGTCGAACCGATCGCCGAACAGCTGCTTCACCGCGCCCGTGAGCAGGCGGTTGCCGAAGCGGTGGCCCGCCCGGTAGGCGGCGGTGTCCACCTCGTCGCGGGCGGCGACCACCATGTCGAGGTTCTCGGACCGCAGGCGCGCGATCATGCCCGGCGCGGCGGAGGCGTCGTAGGTCGCGTCGCCGTCGACCAGCACGTACACGTCGGCGTCCACGTCGGCGAACATGCGCCGCACCACGTTGCCCTTGCCCCGGTGCGCCTCGGTGCGGACCACCGCGCCCGCCGCCGCGGCGACCTCGCGGGTGCGGTCCGTGGAGCCATTGTCGTAGACGTGGACGGGGGCGTGCGGCAGATGCGCCCGGAAGTCGGCCACCACCCGGCCGATGGCCGCCTCTTCGTTGAAGCAGGGCACGAGGACCGCGACGCGCATGGCGCCAGTAGAGGCCGCACGCTCACGCTGGCAAGCCGGCTCCGCCCATAGAGCCGGCGCGGCGGCCGCGGCGCGGGGCGCGACGCTGGCGATCCTGGCGGCGGGCGGCTTGGCGGTGCTCGCGGCCAACCTGCCGGGGCAGATGTCGTACGACTCGGTGGTGCAGCTCGCCGACGGGCGTGGCGGCGTCTACCACACTTGGCACCCGGCGGTGATGGCGTGGCTGCTCGGCCTGGGCGACGCGGTTCTGCCCGGCACGGCGGTGTACGTCACGGTCGTGGCCGCGCTGGCGTTCGGCGCGCTCGCCCTGCTGGTCGCCGACGCGCCGCGGGTGGGCTGGGCCGCCCCCGTCGCGGCGCTGGCGCTATGCGCCTCGCCGCTGCTGCTGCTCGAGCAGGGCATCGTGTGGAAGGACGTGCTGTTCGCCGACGCCTTCGTGGCCGCCTTCGCCCTGCTGGCCGCGGCCGGACGGGACGGGCGCGGCGCGAGGACGCGTCTCGGCTTCAGCGCGGCGGCCGCCGGGCTGCTGATCCTGGCCGTGCTGGTGCGGCAGAACGGGCTGGTGATGGCCCTGTTCGGGGCCGCGGCGGCGGGCTGGACGGCGTGGCGCGCCCGGCCCGACCTGGGCGGCGCGGCGCGGCGGCGGCGGGCGGCGGCGGGCGGAGCGATCCTGCTCCTCGCCGTGCTGGCGGGGGCGGCGGGAGCGAACGCGCTCCTGATGACGCGGCGCGCGCCGGACGACGTGGGCGCGGCGGGGCAGCTGCGGCTGCTGAAGCTCTATGACCTCGTGGGCGTGGCCAAGCGTGTCCCCGCGCTCGACCTGTCGGCCGTCCACGCCTCCGGGCTCGACGCCCACCTGCGCGCGGCCGTGGCGCTTTACACACCGCTGAAGAACGACACGATCGCCGAGGAGCCCGGCATTGAGGCGGCGGTCGGCGGCGGCGACCCCGGGCTGGACGCCGCCTGGCGCGAGGCCGTGCTGCACCACCCCGGAGCCTGGCTTGCGCATCGCTGGGAGGTGTTCCGCTGGATCTGGGCGCCGCCGGACGTGACGCGGTGCACGGCCACCTACGCCGGCGTCGACGGGCCGCCGGAGATCCTGGCCCAGCTCGGCCTGAAGAACGCCTGGCGCGCCCAGGACCTGAAGCTGTCCCACTACGCCCAGGCGTTCGTGCGCACGCCGCTGTACAGCCACGCCGCGTGGACCACCCTGGCGCTGGCCCTCGCCGCGCTGCTGGCCTGGCGGCGGCGGGGCGCCGACGGCGTGCTGGTCGCCATGCTGGCCGCCGCGGGGGCGTACGCCGCGAGCTTCCTCCTGATCGGCATCGCCTGCGACCACCGCTACCTGTACCCGCTGGACCTCGCCGCCATGGCCGCCCTGCTGCACCTGGCGGCCGACCCGTCTGGGCCCTGGACCCGGTTGGGCGCGCGCCGTGCGCCGGTGTAGGATCGGTGGCCATGATCCCCGTCCACCCGCCCGCGTGGGCCGGCCTGGCGCTCACCCTTGGCGGCGACTTCGCGGCGGTGGCGCTCCTGACCGGCTACGTCCACCTGGTCTGGAGCCGTCGCCGCACGCCAGTGACGGAGGCGGACGCCGTCGCCGTCTGGGCCCGCGAGCACGCGCCCTCGCAGGCCCGCGAGGTGCTGCTGCTCGCGGACGGCCGCACGGCCCTGGTCCGCACCGCCGAGGGCGGGCTGGGCGTCGTGGCCGCCCGCGGCCGAGGCTGGACCACCCGCGTGCTGCAGCCCGCCGACGTGCGCGGCGTCTCGCTCCGGGGCGAGGCCGTGCGCCTGCGGCTGCGCGACTACGCCCACCCCGCGCTGACCCTGCGCTTCCCCTCCGCCGAGACGCGCTCCGCGTGGATGCGACCGCTCGGGGAGGCTGCGGCGTGACCTTCGACCTCGCGCACCTGGGCAACCCCACGGCCATCGCCACGCCCCTGTTCGTGGCCCTGATCCTGGGCGAGGTGGCGCTCCTGGCCATCCGCCGGCACGAGGGCGCCTACGACGTGGGCGACACCTTCTCCAGCCTGGCCATGGGCGCGGGCAACGTCGTCTCCGGCCTCCTGTTGAAGGGGATCGGCTACGGCCTGCTGCTTTGGCTGTACAACTGCAGGCTGCTCACCCTGCCCGTGAGCCTGCTGACGCTCGCCGTCTGCTTCGTGCTGGACGATCTACGGTACTACTGGAGCCACCGCATCTCGCACCGCTCGCGGTGGTTCTGGGCCAGCCACGTGGTCCACCACTCCAGCCAGCACTACAACCTGTCGACTGCGCTGCGGCAGCCCTGGGGCGGCGAGCTGAGCGGCCTGGTCATGCTGCAGGCGCCGCTGACGCTGCTGGGCTTCCACCCCGTGCTGCTGGCCTTCGCCGGGTCGCTGAACCTCGTCTACCAGTTCTGGATCCACACGGAGGCGGTGGGCCGGCTGCCGCGCTGGATCGAGGCGGTGTTCAACACGCCTTCGCACCACCGCGCCCACCACGCGCGCAACCCGCGCTACCTCGACAGCAATTACGCGGGCACGCTGATCGTGTGGGACCGGCTGTTCGGCACCTTCGTCCCGGAGGACGCCGCCGATCCGCCGAACTACGGGCTGGTCAAGAACATCGGCACGCACAACCCGCTGCGCGTGGCCACGCACGAGTACGTCGGCATCCTCCAGGACGTGCGCCGCCCGGGGCTGACCTGGAGTCAGCGCTGGCGCTACGTCTTCTCCGAGCCGGGCTGGAGCCACGACGGAGAGCGGCTGACCTCCGCGGAGATCAAGCGGCGCGCCGGCCTCGCCGAGCCGGCCCGCCGGCCGTGACGCCGCTCGGGCCGGAAGCGGCCCGCTGGGCGCCGGAGGTAGGGCTCGCCCTCGCCGCCGCCGTCGGCGCAGGGTGGACCGGGCGCGGGCGGGCCGGACCTCCCGGCCTGGTCGCGGCGGCGGCGTTGCTCCTGCTGGCCGTCGACGCCGCGCTCGGAGCCGCCGAGTACGCGGGCGTGGGCGGCGGGTCCGCCGGCACGGCGCACGGCTGGGCCACCGCCCTGTTCAAGAGCGCCGGCCTCGCGGCGGCGCTGGCGGCGGCCGCCGCCGCCGCGACGCGTCCCGGGCGGCCGCGGAACCGTGCCCTGGTGGTCGGCGGCCTCGCCGGGCTGCTCGCCTCACTCGTCCTGCCGCTCGCGCCCGTGGTGGCCGTGGCGCACGCGGTCGGGGCGGTGACAGGACGACGGCCCGCGCGCCCGGCGGCTGCGGTCGCGGCCGTGGTCCTCGCGGCGGTCGTGGCCAGCCAGCTGCGCCTGCCGGAGGGCGCGGGCCGGCTCGCCGCCCTGCACCTCGGCCTCGCCGGGTGGGCGCTCGCGTTCGCCGCGCAGGTGCGGCGCGCGTGATCGAGCCCGTGGGGGACGCCGAACCCGCCACGGTGCGCGGCTTCGACGCCGTGGTCGACGTCCGCAGCCCGTCGGAGTTCGAGGAGGACCACGTGCCGGGCGCGGTCAACCTTCCCGTGCTCACCGACGCGGAGCGGGCGCAGGTGGGCGCGGTGTACGTGGGCGACGACCCGTTCCGCGCCCGCCGGCTCGGCGCCGCCCTGGTGGCCCGCAACATCGCCGCGCACCTGGAGGGTCCGCTCGCGGGGCGCGGCGGAGGCTGGCGTCCGCTGTTGTACTGCTGGCGCGGAGGCCAGCGCTCGGGCGCGATGGCCACGGTGCTCGACCAGGTCGGCTGGCGCGTGGGCGTGCTGCAGGGCGGCTACCGCACCTACCGCCGCGGCGTCGTGCGCGCCCTGTACGACAACGGCCCGCGGCCCGCGGTCGTGCTGCTGGACGGGCCCACGGGCGTGGGCAAGACCGAGCTCCTCGCCCGGCTGGATGCGCTCGGCGTGCAGACACTCGACCTGGAGGGCCTGGCGGCGCACCGCGGCTCCCTGCTGGGCGCCCTGCCCGGCCGGCCGCAGCCCTCGCAGAAGGCCTTCGAGAGCGCGCTCGCCGCCGCGCTGGCGCGGCTGGACCCAGGCCGCCCCGTGGTGGTCGAGGCGGAGTCGAGCAAGGTGGGCGAGCGGCTGCTGCCGCCGCGCCTGTGGAGCGCCATGCGCGACGCGCCGGTGATCCGGCTCGAGGCGCCCGTGGAGGCGCGGGTGCGGCGGCTGCGCGCGATCTACGCCGGCGAGGCCCTCGACCGCGAGGGCGTGTCCGCCGCCCTGGGCCGCCTGCCCCGCCACATCGGGCGCGAGGAGGTGGCGCGCTGGCGCGGCCTGCTCGACGCCGACGAGCTGGACACGCTCGTGCACGAGCTCCTGGCGCGCCACTACGACCCCGCCTACGCGCGCGGCGCCCCCGAGGGGCGACGACCGCTGGGCGTCGTCTCGACGGGAGACGGGAGCGAGGCGGCCCTCGCCGGCGCGGCGGAGGCGATCGCGGCGCGGCTCGCGTGGGCCGGGGCGGCTGAGGCGTCAGGAACGCCCGCCACGTCGGGCTGAGACCAGCGCCTCCGCGGCCGCGAGCGCTTCGCGGCCGGCCCGGTCGAAGGCGGCGGCGCTGAACCGCTCCCGCACCCACGCGCGTCCGCGCGCGCCGCGGACCGCTGCTTCCGCGGGATCGGCGCGCAAGCAGATCAAAGCGTCGGCGAGCGCGGCGGCGTCGCCGGGCGGCACCACCCAGCCCGCGCCCGCCTCGCGAACGGTGCGCGCCATCTCGCCCACGTCGGACACGACGACGGGGAGGCCGGCCTCCATGGCCTCGTGCGCCGCGATGCACAGCCCCTCGGCCCGCGACGGCTGCACGTAGGCCTGCAGCCCGCGAAGGAAGGCGGCGGGGTCGGCGGCGAAGCCGTCGAAGCGGCAGGGCGCGGCGGCGCGGGCGGCGGCCGCTTCCAGCGCTGGGCGCTCCGTCCCTTCTCCGGCGACCTCGACCCGCAGCCCGGCGAGGACGGCGGGCGCGTCGGACGCGAGCCGGGCCAGGGCGTCCACCAGCACGTCGTACCCCTTGTTCGAGTGCAGCCGGCCCAACGAGCCGACGCGCCAGACCTCGCCCGCCGCCGGCGCTCCGGCAGGCGCGACGCCGCCCGCTCGGAACAGCGGCCAGACGCGCAGGCGGTCCCGGGGCGTGCGCAAACGCGCGGCGGTGAGGTCGGCCACCGCCGCCGAGTCCGCCACCCACAGGCCGGTCAGCGAGGCGGTCGCCCGCAGCAGCCTCAGGTTGGCGGGCTTGAGGAAGGCGTTGTGCTGCCAGCTGACCACCGGGACGCGCAGGGCGGCGCCCGCGAGCTGGCCGGCGACCGTGGCGTGCGTCAACGAGGTCCAGATCAGGTCGGGCCGCCGGGTGCGCAGCTCGCCGTGCAGCCAGCGCACGGCGCCGATCCGGCCGACGCCGGGCGGAGCCGTCCGGGGCGGGAAGCCCGCCGCGCGCAGCGGCGGCGCGGCGCGGCCGTCGCGCTCCGCCAGCGCGTAGAGGTCCACCGACGCGCCTCCGGAGCGCAGCACGTCCAGCACCGCCGGCAGCGGCAGGGCCGCGCCCCCGCCCTCCAGCGAATTGACGACGTAGGCGATCCTCACGCCGGCGACGCGGCGGGGCGCGGACCGGGGCGGAGCAGGAACACCGCCAGCAGGGCCACGGTCGCCGCCGCCTGCACCACCGCCTGCACGCCGGCCCCTGCAAGGCCGTTCCGCGCCAGGAGCCACACGAGCAGCGGGAACAGCCCGAGGCTCGCGACGATGTTGGCGACCACCGAGCGCGCCGGCCGCCCCGTCGCGACCAGGGCGGCGCTGAGCGGCGGCGCGGCCACCAGCACCACCCGCGCCAGGGCCAGCCAGGTCAGCACCCCCGCCGCCCCCACGAACGCTCCGCCCGCCAGCAGCCCCGCGAGCTGCGGTGCGAAGGCGGCCACCCCAGCGACCAGCAGCACGGCCGGCGGCAGGGCCACGCCGATGCAGCGCAGCGCCGCCGCCCGCACGCGCGCCGTCCCGTCCGGCGTGGCCGCCAGCACCGCCAACTCGGCGTAGGCCGCCTGCCCCAGCGCCAGCGCCGGCTGCGCCAGCACCGCGCCCGCGCGCTGCGCCACCGCGTAGAGGCCGGCCGCCGCGGGGCCGAGGATCCATCCCACCGCGAGGGGGGCCATGCGCGCGGATAGCTCGCTGAAGGTCACGTCGGAGTTGGCCGCGATCATGAAGCGCCACACGCCGGGGTTCTCGCTCCGCACGCCCGCGAGCCGGCCCCACAGCGCCTGCCCTCGCAGATCGCGCCGCGCCGCCCAGAGTCCCAGCGCCCACATGGCCGCGCCCTCCCCCACCGCGGCGAGCAGCCAGACGACCAGGAAGCCGCGCAGCCCCCAGCCGAGCGCCGCGGCGACGAGCGCGCCCACCAGCCGCACGCCCGGCGCCACCAGGTTGTGAGCGGCCAGGAGGCCGAAGCGCCGCCGCAGCTGCAGGTAGCCCGCCGGCGTGGAGCGCGCCGACGCCAGCACCGCCAGGCTGTACGGCCCCGCAAAGGCCAGCGCCTGCGGCGGCCAGCCCAGGTGCGGCCCCACCGCCGGCGCGAGCAGGGCGGCGAGCGCCACAGCCAGGGCGGCGGCGGTCAGCTCCGTGAGCCCCGTCAGCCGCAACAGCCGCACGAGCCGCGCCGGGTCGTCCTGCGCCTGCGCGCCGTAGCGCACCACCGCGTGCCAGCCGGGGAAGTTGACCACCCCGCCCACCAGGATCGTGTAGGCGTGCACCAGCACCAGCGCGCCATAGTTCGCCGGCCCGAGCGCGCGGGCCGCCACCGCAAGGTAGGCCAGGCTGAGCACGCCGGCCCCCGCCTTGCCGCCCAGCAGCAGCGACAGGTTGGCGTAGATGCGGCGCACAACGCCCCGCCGCGGCGCCCCCGGCGCGACGACCTCAGCCACGGGCGGGGCCCAGCATCTCGGCCACCGCCTCCGCCGCGCGCTCGGCGGAGGGACGGTCGGTGAGGTCGAAGCTGTAGGCGAACAGCTCGCGCTGCACGGGGGCGTAGGCGGTCGCGTGGCGCTCCACGGCCTCGTCCAGCGCCGCCTCCAGCCGGTCGAGGTCGTCCACCACGGGGCCGGCGCGCCAGTGGGCGTAGTCGGCCGAGCCCTCCCAGCGCACGCCGTGGGCGTTCAGGAACACGCAGGGCCGCGGGCGGCGGAGGAACTCGTACACTTGGCTCGACACATCGCCGAGGTAGATGTCGGCCGCCTCCGTGTAGGTCATGTCCACGCTGGCCGGCGAGCCGGTGTCGACCCGCACGTGCGCCGGCGGCCGGTACCCGCGCAGGGCGCGCCGCGGCAGGGCGGCCGCGGGCGGGGCGAGGCTGACGGCCAGCGGGCGCTCGAACAGCATCACGTGGGGCGCGAAGATCAGGTTCCAGCGGCGGCTCGCGGCGAAGCGGTCGAGCACGCGGCGCCCCCACCGCCCCCACGATGACAGCCGCGGCGACCCGTGCGGGTTGTAGAGCACCGTCGGCCGCCCGTCCGGGAACAGGGGGGCGGGCGTCGGCCGAGCGGCGACGGCGTCGAACTTGGGGTAGCCCACCACCCGCACGCGCGCCGGGTCGACGCCGGCCTCGGCCTGCAGCCGGTCGGCGATCTTGCGGCCGGAGACGAGCACGCGATCGAAGCGGGCGCTGGCGCGGTCGAAGCCGATGGCCCGGTCGCCGGCCCCGTGGCGCGTGTGCACGATCGGCAGGTCGCGCAGGCCGTGGCGCGTCTTGAGCGCGAGCGACGTCTTCTCCGCCACGACCAGCAGGTCCAAGCCGCGGAAGAAGGACAGGTGGTCGCCGTAGACCAGGAGCTTGCGCACGGGCGCCCAGCGGCCCACCGCCGCCTCGGCGAGGCGCGCGCGCGGCGACGTCAGCGGCAGCTCGACCAGCGGCGGCCCGCCCGCGGCCTTGCCGCCTCCCAGCCGACGCACCTCCGCGCTGAGCCGCGGGTGGGTGGAGGCGAGCACCACCTCGACGTCCGGCCGCGCGCGCGCCAGGGCGAGCGCAACCGGCAGGCTGTGCGCCACCTGATGGGAGGCGTCGTGGTTGAATAGGAAGCCCACGCGCGGGCGCAGCGCGGCGGGGGCGGGCGAGGCCGGGGACACGCCTTCCGCTACACACGAAGCCGCCCGCCCTGTCACGCGCCGCCCGTCGCGGCGGCCGGCCGCCTCGGCTAGAGCGGAGGCGTGCCCGCGCCCGCCGCCCCCGACCCGCCGCCGCGGCCCGACCCGGCCGTGCACGTCAGCGTCTACGACCTCGACCGCACGCTGACCCGGCGCGGCACCTGGCTGCCCTTCCTGCTCTTCGCCTCCCGCCGGCTCGCGCCCTGGCGGCTCCTGCGGCTGCCCGAGGTGCTGGCGGCCATGGCGGCGCACAAGCTCGGGCTGCTGGACCGGGGCCGGCTCAAGGCGCTGATGCAGGCGCGGCTGCTCGGCCCCGCCACGCCCGAGGCGCGCCTCGCGCCCGTCGCCGAGGCCTTCGCCGACGCCGTGGTGCGCCACGGCTTGCGGCCGGAGGTGGTCGCGCGGCTGCGGGCGGACCAGGCTGGAGGCGCGACCGTGGCGCTCGCGACCGCGGCGATGCGCTTCTACGTCGAGCCGATCGCCCGCCGCTTGGGCGCGGAAGCGGCGGTGGCCACCGACTCCGTCCGGCGTGGGGGCGCGGTGCTGGCTCGGCTGGACGGGTCCAACCGGCGCGGGCCCGCCAAGCTGGAGGCGCTGGAGGCGTGGCTGGCCGCCCGGCCGGCGCTGGCCGCCGGCGGCTACCGCATGCACTCGGATGATCTCACCGACCTGCCCGCCTTGGAGCGCGCGGCCGAGCGCACCGTCGTCCATCCCGGCCCCCGCCTGCGCCGCATCGCCCGCACGCGGGGCTGGGAGGTGCTGGGGTGAGCGCGTGCGACGTGCTGGTGGTGCTGCAAGACCTGGCGCTTGGCGGCACGGAGCGGGTGGCGTTGCGGCTGTCGGGCGCGTGGGCGCGGACGGGCCGGCGGGTGCGCCTCTTGTGCGGCGACGCGCGCGGGCCCGCGACGGCGTGGCTCGACCCCGCCGTGGAGCTCGTCGCCTGCGATCCGCCGATCCCGCGCGGCCCCGGCTCGCGCACGCGCCTGGCGCGGGCGATGGCGCGGGAGCTGACGGAGCATCCGACGCCCGTGCTGTTCGTGCCCGGCAACTTTCACTGGCCGCTGGTCGCCGCGGCCTCCGCCCTGCCGGCCGGGACGCGACCGCTCGTCGTCGCACAGGTGAGCAATCCCCTGCGGCGGCCCGACCGCGATCCCCTGCGCCGCGCCTGGGCGGCGGCGCGCGCCCGGCGGCGGCTGGCGGGAGCGGATGCGGTGGTCACGCTCACCGTCGCGGAGGCGCAGGCCGCCGACCGGCTGCTCGGCCGTCCGCTCGTCCTGCCCATCGCCCTGCCGGCGCTGGACGACGACGCGCCGCCTCCCGTTCCTTCGCCCTCCGGGCCGCCGCAGGTGCTCGGACTGGGCCGCCTCGTGCGCCAGAAGCGCTTCGACCTCGCCGTGCGCGCCTTCGCCCTGGCGGACGTCCCGGGCAGCCGTCTCGTCCTGGTGGGCGATGGGCCGGAGGCGCCGGCGCTGCGGCGGCTGGTGGAGCGGCTGGGGGTGCAGGACCGGGTCGCGTTCGCCGGCGCGGTCGACGACGTCCGCCCGTGGCTCGACCGGGCGCGCGCCCTGGTGCTCCCGTCCGATTTCGAGGGCTACGGCGCCGTGGTGGTGGAGGCGCTGGCCGCGGGCCGACCGGTGGTGGCCACCGACCGCGTCCCCGCCGCCGTGGAGCTTGTGAACCGGCCGGAGCGCGGGGCTGTGGTCCCGGCGGGCGACGTGGCCGCGCTCGCCCGCGCTCTGCAGACGGTGCTGACGGCGCCCCCGCCCGACCCCGCGCGCGTGGCCGAAGGGCTGGACGCCTTCCGCCTGGGCCCGTCGGCGGCGGCCTACCTGGCCCTGTTCGACACGCTCAGTGCAGGTAGCGCAGCGCGATCTTGATCGTGGTCTCGCCCGCCTTGACCGTGAAGCGAGCGGCCTCGAAGGCCGGCAGGCCGGTGACGGTCGGCGCGTCGTTGGAGAAGCCGAAGCCCTCCGCCGGCATGCCGACCAGCGTGCGGTCGAAGCGGTCGTTGCCGTTGCTGTCGTGGTACACCGCGACGGCGTAGCGGCCGGGGCCCGGCAGTTCGAAGCACCCCTTCGTCACCGGGGCCTGCGCCGGCAGGCGCACCCGCGCGAGCTTGCCCTTGGGCGCGAGGAAACGGCGCGCGTCGTCCGGATAGACGGTCATCACCATCTTGCCCTCGGCCCCGCGCACGTGCGTCACCTCCAGCCGCAGCCGGGCGCCGGCCGCCGTCCCCACGCACTCCTGCGCCCGGGCGGCGATGGGCATGGCCAGCGTCGACGCGAGCAGGACCGCGGCGGCGAGGCGGACGGACGGGGCGGGTGTCGGCATCGGCTCCTCGTGATCGGCGGCGGGCCTCGGCGCGGCGTCGCGGCGAGGTGCAGGACCGGCCGCCGCCATGTGCCCCCGTCCGTCCGCCGGGTCCACCCGGAGCGCGCGGAGCGACCCGGGGCGCTGGGAGGACTTGACGATCTCGCCGGCGACCCCATGTTGGTTCCTCGATTTTCCCGACCGCATGATCCTTCTCGTTCGCGGGCCGGCTCCCAGGCAGCTACGGTGGATCTCGAACCGCCGCTGCGATCTCGCACGGCGGAACTGAGCAGAGGTTTCCGCATGGCGCTCGGCACTGTCAAATGGTTCAACTCCACCAAGGGTTATGGTTTCATCGCACCTGACGAAGGCTCCTCGGACGTCTTCGTGCACGTGTCCGCCGTCGAACGCGCCGGCCTGCCCGGCCTGATGGACGGTCAGAAGGTCAGCTTCGAACTCGAAAAAGACCGCAAGTCCGGCAAGATGTCGGCCACCGACCTTACCGTCGTCGGCTGACCATGCCGCGTGAGGAGGCCATGGAGTTCGATGGGCTCGTCATCGAACTCCTCCCGGAGGGACGCTTCCGCGTCCAGCTCGAGAACGAGCACGTGATCCTGGCCTACACCGCCGGGCGGATGCGGAAGAACCGCATCCGCACGCTGGTGGGCGACCGGGTCACCGTGGAGATGACGCCCTACGATCTCACCAAGGGCCGCATCGTCTTCCGTCACAAGACCGACTCCGCGCCGCGTCCGCCGGGCCAGCCGTTCCACCGTCGCCGCTGACCGGGCCCGAGCCCGGTCGAGAGAGTCACCGCATGTCCGACTTCAGCATCATCGCCGTGACCGCGTCGCAAGGCGCGGAGGAGGCCGAGGTCGACGGCCTCGTCGCCGACTTCGACGACGCGAGCGAGGCCAAAGGCTACGCCCGACGCCAGGCCGAGGACACGCAGACCCTCGCCGCCCAGCTCGACCTGGACTTCGATTACAGCCACGTCTCCGTCTACGAGGGCGAGATCCAGCCCGAGGACGCCGACATGGAGCACCCGTCCCTCGTCGGCATGTGGCTGTTCGCCACCGACGGCGTGGACTGGGCCACGGCGGAGGCCCTCAGGGCCGCGCCCGCCGACGCCGAGACCGAGAGCGCCTGATGTCCGGTCCGAGCGCTCCTGTCGCCACACGCGTGATGACGCACTGTCCGAACCAGGTTCAACCCGTCTTCACCGGCCACCGCATGCGGCCGGCGGAGAAGGACGCCGTGGCCGGCTCGCGCGCCTTCCGCTGCGCCGCCTGCGGAGAGATCCACAACTGGGGCGCCGACACCGCCTGGTGCGAGGAGCGCCCGCGCTCCTGAGGCGCGCTCCGGCCCGGGTCGGGCCGGCGTCCGCCCGATCCGGTCGCCGCGCGGCCGTCCGCGCCTGATCGAAGCTCTGCGGGAGGAACGCCCGGACCGGGCGCGCCTTGTGCCGGAGCCTCCCGCCCGCCGAGCTCCATGCCCCTGCCCCCCGGCGACCTCTCGCGCCGCCCCGAGTTCCGCAAGGTCTGGTTCGCCCAGGCCGTGTCGGAGTTCGGCTCGCGCTTCGCCCGCGACGGGCTTCCGCTGACGGCGGTGCTGCTGCTCAAGGCGGCTCCGCCCGCCGTGGGCGTCCTGGCCGCCTGCGCCACCGTGCCCCGGGTCATCGTGGGCCTGTTCGCGGGCGGGCTCGTCGACCGCTGCCGGCGGCGGCGGACCATGATCGCCTGCGACCTCGCCCGCGCGGCGGTGCTGGTCACCGTGCCCCTCGCCGCCCTGTTGCACGTGCTGACGCTCCCGCAGCTGTGCCTGGTGGCCCTGCTGGTGGGCGCGGGGAGCGTGGTGTTCGACGTCGCCAACCAGGCCTACCTCCCCGAGCTGGTCGACGCCGACCACCTCGCCGAGGGCAACACCAAGCTGGGCGCGACCGCGGCGGTCGCCGACGTGGGCGGCCCGGCGGCGGCCGGGCTGGTCGTGCAGCTCCTGGGCGGCCCCGTGGCGGTGGGCGCGACCTCCGTTGGCTACTTGATCTCCGCCGCCAGCCTCGCCCGCGTCGCCCACGACGAGCCCCGGCGCGAGACCGGGACGCGCTCCGGCCTGCAGGCCTTCCGCACAGGGCTGCGCGCGGTGTGGGGCCACGACGTGATGCGCCCCGTCTGCCTGATGGACGCGAGCGCGACGGTGTTCGTCTCCATGTTCGCCGCCCTGTACCCGTTCATCGCCCTGCGCGAGCTGCACCTGACGCCCGCCCTGTTCGGCGCGACCTTCGCGGCGGGCGGCCTCGGCGCGCTGGCGGGCGCCTTCGCGCGCCCGTTCGTCACCGCGCGGCTGGGCCTTGGGCCGACGACGCTGATCGCCGCCGTGCTGGCCGGCGCGGCCAGCTTCGCCATCCCGCTCACCCACGCGCCGCCGCTGGCGGCCGCGGGCGTGCTGGCCGCGTCGCAGTTCGTCGGCGACGGCTTCTCCACGCTGACCCGGGTGGCGGTCGCCACCCTGCGGCAGGTCTCCTTCGGGCGGGACCACCTCGGACGCGTCGGGGCCGTGTTCCAGGTGACGGGCGGGGCCGCGGCCGTGGTCGGGGGTTTGGCGGGCGGCCTGCTCGGCCAAGCGCTCGGCCCGCGCGAGGCGATGCTGATCGCCGCCGCGGGCGCGACGGCGTCGGCGCTGTGGGCCGTGACCTCGCCCCTGCGCACCCTGCACGACACGCCCACCCCGCCCGACGAGGACCCGCCGGCCGAAGATCCCTGAACCGCTACGACCGTTCAGCTTGGCGCGTTGGTGAGTCCTCTGGGACTCGAACCCAGGACCCTCTGATTAAAAGTCAGATGCTCTAACCGGCTGAGCTAAGGACTCACGCGCGGGCGAGCGCTTACAGCGCAGGCGTTTGCGCGTCCAGCCGTGGTCGTCGGGCCGGCGTCAGAGGGGGCGCGCGAGCATGGCGATGAACATCACGCCGCTCACCGCGGTGAGGCCGACCACGCGCCAGTCCACCAGCTTGCGGCGGAAGCCCAGGCGGCGGCTCGAGGGGGAGGTGGAGGAGAAGACGAAGGCCATGGCGGGGCTTCCAGGGTCCGCCGGCGTGTCCGGCGGACCCGTCCAGCTACACCCGCCCAGGTTGCGGACGCGTTAACCGCGCGACGCGCCGCTCAGCACTCGATGCTGTTCACCGCCAAGCCGCCGAGCGACGTCTCCTTGTAGATGTCCTTCATGTCCTCACCCGTGCGCCGCATGGTGGCGATCACCTTGTCGAGGCTGACGGAGTGCTGGCCGTCGCCCAGGAGCGCGAGGCGCGCGGCGTCGATGGCCTTGATGGCGCCCATGGCGTTGCGCTCGATGCAGGGGATTTGGACGAGGCCGCCGATGGGGTCGCAGGTGAGGCCCAGGTTGTGCTCCATGCCGATCTCCGCGGCGTTCTCCACCTGCGCGACCGTGCCGCCCATCACCGCGCACAGGCCCGCGGCGGCCATGGAGCAGGCCAC
>CAXTBN010000039.1:0-27675 GCA_964242895.1 uncultured Caulobacteraceae bacterium
GCGGGAGGGCGCGAGGGATCGCTGCTCCACGCCGTGGACCGCACGGTCACCGGCGCGGGCGCCCGCCTGCTCGCCGACCGCCTCTCGCGCCCGCTGACCGACCCGGCCGCGGTCGCCGCGCGGCTGGACGCCGTCGCCCTGTTCGTCGAGCGCCGCCGCCTGCGCGAGGACCTGCGCGCCGCCCTGCGCGGTGGGGCCGACATGGCGCGCGCCCTTGGCCGCCTGGCGCTCGGCCGCGGCGGCCCGCGCGACCTCGGCGCGCTGCGCACCGGGCTCGCGGCGGGCGAGGGTCTGTGCGCTCTATTCGCGGCGGAAGGCTCCGACCCGCTGCGCGCACGTCCCGCCGAGGTCGAGGCCGCGCTCGACGCCCTCTCCCTGGCGCGCCGCCCGGAGCTGGCGGGTCTGCTCGCGCGGCTCAAGGCGGGGCTCGGACCCGAGCTGCCGCACGCCGCGCGCGACGGCGGCTGGGTCGCCGCCGGTTTCCGCCCCGAGCTCGACGCCACCCGCGCGCTCCGCGACGACAGCCGTCGCGTGGTCGCCGCCCTGGAGGGCCGGGTGCAAGGCGAGACCGGCCTGCCGGTGCGCGTCAAGTACAACGCCGTGCTCGGCTACTTCGTGGACGCCACGGCCAAGCAGGCGGAAGTCCTGCTGACCCCGGCGTGGTCGCACCTGTTCATCCACCGCCAGACCACCGCCAGCCAGGTGCGGTTCACCACCCCCGAGCTGGCCGACCTGGACGCGCGCATCAGCCAGGCCGGCGACCGAGCGCTCGCGCAGGAGCTGGAGGTCTACGACGAGCTGCGTCGCGAGGCCTGCGCCCACGCCGCCGACCTCCAGGCCGCCGCCCGCGCGCTCGCCGCGCTCGACGTCGCCTCGGCCTTGGCGGAGTGGGCCGAGGAGGCCGGCGCGGTGCGGCCTGAAGTGGACGGCTCGACCGCCTTCGAGGCCGAGGGCGCGCGCCACGCCGTGGTCGAGGCGGCGGTGCGGCGCGCGGGCGGCGCCTTCACGCCCAACGACTGCCGGCTGGACGGCGCGGGCGGGAGCTGCGCCCGGCTGGCGATCGTCACCGGGCCGAACATGGCCGGCAAGTCCACCTTCCTGCGCCAGAACGCGCTCCTGGTGGTGCTCGCCCAGGCGGGGAGCTTCGTCCCGGCGCGCCGCCTGCGCCTGGGCGCGGTGGACCGGCTGTTCAGCCGCGTGGGCGCCGGCGACGACCTGGCGCGCGGCCGCTCCACCTTCATGGCCGAGATGGTGGAGACCGCCGCCATCCTCACCCAGGCGACCGAGCGCTCCTTCGTGGTGCTGGACGAGATCGGCCGCGGCACCGCCACCTACGACGGCCTGGCCATCGCCTGGGCCTGCGCCGAGCACCTGCACGACCACAACCGCTGCCGCGCCCTTTTCGCCACGCATTATCACGAGCTCGCGCGGCTGGAGGGCCGGCTGGCGCACGTGTGCAACCTGTCCATGCGCGCCCGCGAGTGGAACGGCGAGCTCGTCTTCCTGCACGAGGCCGCGCCGGGCGCCGCGGACCGCAGCTACGGCGTGCAGGTGGCGCGGCTGGCGGGCGTGCCGCCGGCGGTGGTGGCCCGCGCCCGCGAGGTGCTGGAGCGCCTGGAGAAGGAGCCCGGCTCGCCCGCGCGCCTCGACGACCTGCCCCTGTTCGCCGTGCGCGAGCCGCCCACCCCGCCGCCAGGCCCGTCGAAGCTGGACGCCGCCGTGGCGGGGCTCGACCCGGACGAGATGACTCCGCGTGAGGCTCTGGACGCCCTCTACCGCCTGAAAACGCTCTGATCCCGCCTCGCTCTGCGGGGGAGAGGGGATTGACCCCATTCGCCCGCACCTTCATCCCGCCGGCCATGGCCCGCGACGCCGAGGACCCGCGCGACTGGGCGCCCGCCACCCGGCTGGTGCGTGGAGGGCTGGACCGCTCGCCGCATGGCGAGACGGCGGAGGCGCTCTACCTCACCCAGGGATTCGTCTACGCCGACGCGGAGGCCGCCGCCGCCCGCTTCCGCGGCGACGCGCCCGGCTTCATCTACTCGCGCTACGCCAACCCGACCAACGCCATGTTCGAGCGCCGCCTGGCGCTGCTGGAGGGGTCCGAGGCGTGCCGCTCCACCGGCTCGGGCATGAGCGCGGTGCATCTCGCGCTGCAGGGCCTGCTTCGCGCGGGCGACCACCTTGTCGCCAGCCGCGCCCTGTTCGGCTCCTGCCGCTGGATCGTGCAGGAGTGGATGCCGCGCTTCGGCGTGGAGACCACGGTCGTCGATGGTCCCGACCTCGATGCTTGGCGCACCGCCGTGCGCCCCAACACCCGCGCCATGTTCCTGGAGACCCCCGCCAACCCCCTGCTGGAGGTGATCGACGTCGCCGGCGTGGCCGCGATCGCCCGCGAGGCCGACGCCAGGCTCGTGGTCGACAACGTGTTCGCCTCGCCCATCTTCCAGCGCCCGCTGGAGCTCGGGGCCGACGTGGTGGTCTACTCGGCCACCAAGCACATCGACGGGCAGGGCCGCGTGCTCGGCGGGGCGGTGCTGGCGAGCGAGGCGCTGATCGAGGAGCGCTACCGCGACCTGATCCGCCACACGGGCCCGACGCTTTCCGCCTTCAACGCCTGGGTGCTGCTGAAGGGGCTGGAGACGCTCGACTTGCGCGTGCGTCGCCAGACCGAGACCGCCGCCGCCCTCGCCGACCTGATCGCCGACCATCCCAAGGTCGCGTCCACCCGCTACCCCGGCCGCGCCGACCATCCCCAGCACGCGGTGGCCGCCCGCCAGATGAGCGGCTTCTCCTCGCTCATCGCCTTCGACCTCGGCTCGCAGGCCGCCGCCTTCCGCTTCCTGGACGCCCTGCGGATCGTGGACATCTCCAACAACCTGGCCGACGCAAAAAGCCTCGCCGTCCACCCTTCCACCACCACCCATCGCGCCGTGCCGGAAGCCGAGCGCCTCGCCATCGGCCTGACCGACGGATGGGTGCGCCTCTCCGCCGGGCTGGAGGACCTCGCCGACCTGTCGCGCGACGTCTCCCGCGCCCTGGACGCCACGTGAGGCGTCCGGTCCGCAACAAGGGCGGCGTCTACGAGGCGGTCACCCGCGGCGTGCTGGTGCGCGTGCAGCCCGAGTACCGGCCCGACCAGTCGGCTCCCGAGGAGCGACGCTGGGTGTGGGCCTACCAAGTCGAGGTGGAGAACCACGGCGACGTCACTGTCCAGCTCCTCACCCGCCGCTGGGTGATCACCGACGCCGCGGGCCGCGTCGAGGTGGTGGAGGGCCCCGGCGTCGTCGGCGAGCAGCCGACGCTCAAGCCCGGCGAGGCGTTCCGCTACGTCTCCGGCTGTCCGCTGCCGACGCCGTCGGGCGTGATGGAGGGCGCCTACGAGATGGAGAGCGACGGCGGCGAGCGCTTCCCCATCGACATCCCCGCCTTCAGCCTGGACGTCCCCGGCGACCGTCGCACGGTGAACTGAGCGTCGCCCTTGCCAACGCCCCCGCTCCCGCGCGAGGCTTCGCCACCCATGAGCGACGTCACCTCGCCGGGCATACTGCCCTACCAGTCGATCCGCGCCCTGTGCGACGCAGGCGCGATCGCCGCGCCCTCGACCTGGCTGTCGGACCAGGTGCAGCCCGCCAGCCTCGACCTGCGGCTCGGCGCGCGTTGCTGGCGGGTGCGGGCCTCCTTCCTACCGGGCGAGCGGCGCACGGTGCGCGAGCGGATCGCCGACGTGTCCATGCACGAGCTCGACCTCGGGCGCGGCGACGGGGCGGTGCTGGAGCGCGGCTGCGTCTACATCGCCGAAGTGCAGGAGCGGCTGGCGCTGCCGTCCGGCGTCTCGGCGCGCGCCAACCCCAAGAGCTCCACCGGGCGCGTGGACGTGTTCGTGCGCCTGCTCACAGACCACTCCCGCGCCTTCGACGACGTGGCGGAGGGCTACGCCGGCCCGATGTTCGTGGAGATCGCGCCTCAGACCTTCTCCGTGCTGGTGCGCACGGGCACGCGGCTGAATCAGCTGCGGCTCAAGCGCGGCCGCCCACCCCTGCTGCGCACGGTGAGCTGCGGCGTTGACCTCACCGGCGAGGTCGCCGGCTTCCGCGCGCGCCGCCACGCGGGCGTGGTGGACCTCGACCACGAGGACGGCCACGACCCGCGCGACTTCTGGCAGCCGTTGGAGCCTCGCGCCAACCGCGACGGCGTAGGCGAACTGCTGCTCGACCCCGGCGAGTTCTACATCCTGGCGTCCAAGGAGGCGGTGGAGATTCCAGCCATGGAGGCCGCCGAGATGACGCCGATCGATCCTTCGGTAGGCGAGTTCCGCGTCCACTACGCCGGCTTCTTCGACCCGGGCTTCGGCACCGAGGAGGTGGACGCCCTGGGCTCGCGCGGCGTGCTGGAGGTGCGCTCGCACGAGACGCCCTTCCTGCTGGAGGACGGGCAGACCGTCGCGCGCCTCGTCTTCGAGCCCCTGACGGAGCGGCCGGAGCGGCTCTACGGCCACGACGGCAGCCACTACCAGCGTCAGGGCCTGAAGCTCTCCAAGCACTTCCGGCCGTGGATATGACGGGCAGGGCGGTTCGTCGCGCTTCGCCCACGCTCGGCTTGCGGCTATGACGCCCGCGCGCCGCGCTTTCGCCGCGCCCGCCCGGCAGACACGGTCCCGCATGGCCCGCTTCCAGATCAACCCCGCCGCCGACGGCGCGATCGAGTTCGAGATGATCGGCGACGACGGCGAGACGTCGGTGAAGGCGTTGCTGACGCCTGCGGAGAGCCAGGGCCTCGTCGATCTGCTCGGAGCGGCGCGCATGGTCACCCCCGGCTCCGTCGCCGCCGAGCCGGCGGAGGGCATGGTGCAGGCCGTGGTCGATCCCGCCTGGGTCGCGCCCCCCTACAAGGCGCCGCAGGGGCGCGTGCTGATCGTGCGCCATCCCGGCCTGGGCTGGATCCACTTCATCTTCCCCGAGGAGCGGGCGGAGCAGGTCTCCAAGGTGCTGGCCGCGGACGTGCAGCCCGCCCCGCCGCTCAACTTCAACTGAGGACCCCATGCTCGGCGTGATCGCGGCCTTGGCGCTGCTGCCCTCCCTGCACCTGCCCGACCTCCACCTGCCGAACCCGCCGTTCGGCCGGTTGCCGCCCCCGAGCGCGCCCAAGCCGCGGCAGGTGGTGAAGACCGACCTGAAGCTCGCGGGCGGCTGGCGGCTGACGCGCACCCGCGACGCCTTCACGCAGACGAGCGGCTGCAAGCTCGAGCGCCGGGACGTGCGAATGTTCTCGGGCGTCGTCACCTTTTCCCTGGGGGGCGAGGTCGACACCGCCAACGCCCTCTACCGGCTGGACGGCGGCCCCGTGCGCACGGCGGGCGAGCTGGGGCCGGAGGTCGCGGGCCACGGCGTGAGCTACACCAGCGGCAACACGTGGAACCCCAGCGACGGGCGCGTCCGCTTGCCCTGGACCACGCTGGCCGGAGCGCGCGTCATCGACATCCGCGCCGACGCAAAGCGGCGCTCGCGCACGTTCGCGCTCGACAGCCTGGACACCGCGGTCGCCGCGGCGCGCCAGGGCGGCTGCGACGACATCGTCTGACGCCGTGGACGAGTCCGCCTCCGGGACGCAGGCCGGGGAGCGGCTCGCCGCCCTGGAGGCGCGCGTCGGCCGGCTGGAGGCGCGGGAGCAGGCGCTCCGCGAGTGGGCCGTGCCCGCGGTCTGGGACGCCCTGGACCGGCTGGACGCACGGGCGCCGCTCCGCGCCGAACCCGTCTGCCTCGCCTGCGCCTACGCCGGACCGGCCGAGACCTTCCCTCTTCACGTGGACGCCTGCGTGTTCGGCGGCGGTCGGCTGGAGCGGCGCGAGTGCCCGGCGTGCGGCTGCATCTTCGGCCCGACCAAGTACCTGGAGACGCCTCAGCCGCTCGTCGCCGCCGACTACCGCCTGCTCTACGCCCACTACAGCGAGGGCGACTCCACGGAGGAGGAGGTGCGCGCCTTCCACGCCCTCGGGCCGAAGCCGGGCGGCCTCTACCTGAACTGGGGCTCGGGCGCCTGGTCAGGCACGGTGGATCGGCTGCGCGCCGAAGGCTGGGACGTGTGGGGCTACGAGCCGCACGCGCCGGGCCACCACCCGTTCGTGGTGCGCACCCGCGGCGAGGTCTCCGCCCAGTTCGACGGCGTGTTCTCCAACAACGTGATCGAGCACCTGTTCGACCCGGCCGACGCCTTCGCCGACTTCGCCGCCAACCTGAAGCCGGGCGGCCGCATGGCCCACGCCAGCCCCTGTTACGAGTACGCCTTCGCGTACACGCGCTTCCACGTGTTCTTCCCGACCGGCGACGCCCCCGCCCGCCTGGGCAAGCGCACCGGCCTGCCGCTGGTCGCGGGCGAGGACGACGGCGGTTTCCGCGTGCGCGTGTGGGAGAAGCCGGCCGCCTGAGACGCGGACGCAAGGCGATCGGTCGCATGCCGCCGTGACGCCGCCGCCCCATATGCGCCGCACCCGACGTTCAAGAGGTCTCGTGCGCGCGTCTCCGCCCAGCCTGCACCCCTGCGTCCGCCCCGCCGTCGCCCGGCGGGTTTTGCAAGGGGAAGCCGGGTGGGTTAGAGGTTCGCGCAACCCCTCCGACCCGGCGCGGACCCCCTCCGCCGGCCCGCACCCCGTCCGCGCCCTCGCGCGGTGACGAGAGATCGATGAGCTCCAAGGCTTCCGAACGGCCCACGCCGCTGAACCGCGCCATGCAGCAGACGCGGCCCGCGATCATCATCGCGGTCATCTTCTCGTTTTTCATCAACATTCTGGCGCTCGTCAGCCCGCTGTACATGCTGCAGGTGTACGACCGCGTGCTGTCCAGCCGGTCGGTCCTCACGCTGACCTTCATCACCATCTTGGCCGTGTTCCTGTTCCTGGTGCTGGGCCTCCTGGAGTCGCTGCGGACGCAGGTGCTCGTGCGCGCGGGCATCAAGTTCGACGGCGAGGTGCGCGGCTCGATCTTCCGTTCTGTGCTCGACGCCACGGTGGCCAAGCGCGCGGGCGGCGGTCAGGCGTTCCGCGACGTGGACGAGGTGCGCGGCTTCATGACCGGCGGCGGCATCCTGAGCTTCTGCGACGCGCCGTGGATTCCCGTGTTCGTGGTGGTCAGCTTCATGCTGCACCCCTTCTTCGGCATCCTCGCCATCATCTCGGGCGTGATCCTGATCGGGCTGGCGGTCGCCAACGACATGGTCACGCGCGTGCCGCTGCAGCGCGCGCAGGTCGCCTCCATCGGCGCGCAGAACGACGTCTCGGCCACGCTGCGCAACTCCGAGGTGATGCGCGCCATGGGCATGTGGGGCGGTTTGCAGCATCGCTGGCAGCTGCGGCGCGACGACCTGATCGCCTGGCAGGCGTCGGCCAGCGACCGCGGCGGCGGCGTGATGGCGGGCATCCGCTTCTTCCGCCAAGTGGTGCAGACGCTGATCCTGGGCGGCGGCGCCTTCTGGGTGATCCAGGGCAAGCTCTCGCCCGGCTCCATGATCGCGGCCTCCATCGTGGTGGGCCGCGCGCTCGCGCCGATCGAGGGCGCCGTCGGCCAGTGGAAGGGGTTCCTGGGCGCCCGCGGCGCGTGGGACCGGTTGCAGGGCATGTTCCGCAGCGAGCAGGCCGAGGGCGAGAAGATGCCGCTGCCCGCGCCCAAGGGCCGCCTGTCCGTCGAGAACGCCACCATCGTGCCGCCCGGCTCGCCGCGACCGACGGTGCTGGGCGCCACCTTCGCGCTCGAGCCCGGCACGACGCTGGGGGTGATCGGCCCCTCGGCGGCCGGCAAGTCGTCGCTGGTGCGCGGCCTCGTGGGCGTGTGGCCCACCGCGCAGGGGGCCATCCGCCTGGACGGCTTCGACCTGAAGCACTGGGATCCCGAGCAGCTCGGCCGCTACGTCGGCTACCTGCCACAGGACGTGGAGCTGTTCTCGGGCACGGTGGCCGAGAACATCGCGCGCTTCGCCGCCTACGACACCGCCGAGGTGATCGAGGCCGCCACCATCGCCGGCGTCCACGAGATGATCCAGGCGCTGCCGCAGGGCTATGACACCCAGATCGGCGAGGGCGGGGCGGCGCTCTCCGGCGGCCAGCGCCAGCGCCTGGCGCTGGCGCGCACCGTGTTCCGCAAGCCGCCGCTGCTGATCATGGACGAGCCCAACGCCAACCTCGACAGCGGGGGCGAGCAGGCGCTGGCGCAGGCCATCATCAGCCTCAAGCCGCACTGCACGATCATCTTCGTCACTCACAAGACCAACGTGCTCGGCCTCGCCGACAAGCTCCTCTTCATGCAGAACGGTCAGGCGGCCGCCTTCGGCGAGCGCGACGCTGTGCTGCAGCACCTGATGCAGCAGCAGCAGGGTCAGGGACAGGCGCCTGCTCCCACGCAGGAGCCGGCGTCTGCGCAGGGCCAGTCCCAGGGCGGCGTGCCCGCGACCGCCAACCAGAACCCCGCGCCCGCCCCGGCCGGCGCCTGACGCCCGAGCGATCCGGAGACTCACGATGACGGACCTCGCCCGCCCTTCCGACGACTTCCGCAAGGTGGCCATCGCCGGCCTCGCGGTGATCGGCCTGACCTTCGGTGCGCTCGGCGTCTGGGCCGCGGTGACGCCGCTGTCCTCGGCGGTGATCGGCCACGGCACGGTGACCAACGACACCAACAAGCAGACCATCCAGCACTACGAGGGCGGGATCATCCGCGGCATCTACGTGCACGAAGGCCAGCACGTGAACGCCGGCCAGCAGCTGTTCACGCTGGACTCGGTGCAGGCCAACGCGGCGCTCGATATCAGCAAGAACCAGCTCTACAGCCTCCTGGCCAAGAGCGACCGCCTCACCGCCGAGCGCGAGGAAGCGTCCGCGATCAAGTGGTCGCCCGAGCTCCTCAAGGCCGGAACCGACCCGATCGCCACCGAGGCGATGCAGGACGAGGAGCGCCAGTTCGTCGAGCGGCGCACCGCCCTGCAGAGCCAGATGGAGGTGCTGAAGAGCCGCATCAGCCAGTACCAGACCGAGATCCAGGGCATCGAGGAGCAGAACTCCAGCGCCAAGCAGCAGGTGGGCTTCCTCGACGACGAGATCGCCGGCTCCAACGAGCTTTACAAGCAGGACCTGATGCCCCGCCCGCGCCTGCTCGCGCTGCAACGCGACCGCGCCAACATGACGGGCTCGATCGGCCGGCTGGTCGCCGACAAGGCGCGCACGCAGAAGTCCATCGGCGAGACGACGCTGCAGATGCGCCAGCTCGAGGCCCAGTTCCAGCAGGAGGTGTCCAAGGACTCTTCCGACGTGCAGACGCAGCAGACCGACATTCGCCAGCGCTACTCGGTGGCGTCCGACCAAGCCAAGCGCGTGAACATCGTCGCGCCGGTCTCGGGCACGATCCAGAACCTCAAGTTCTTCACCGAGGGCGCCGTGGTGCGCCAAGCCGAGCCGCTGGTGGAGATCGCGCCGGACAAGGGCGACATGCAGATCCAGGCCCGCTTCAGCCCCAACGACGTCGACAGCCTGCGGCCCGGGCAGCGCGTGGAGCTGCGCTTCTCCTCCTTCCACGACCGGACGATCCCGGTGATCTTCGGCAAGATCCAGACCATCAGCCAGGACCGCCTCGTCGACGAGGCGCAGCACGTCCCGTACTACCTGGCCATCGTGCAGGTGAACCAGGACAGCCTGCCCGCGGCCATGAAGGGGCGCCTGCGGGCCGGCTATCCGGTGGACGTCACCGTGCCGATCGGCGCGCGCACGGCGCTGCAGTACATCTACCAGCCACTGACCAACGCCTTCCAGCAGTCGTTCCGCGAGAAGTAGGACGTGGCGGGAGTGCTGGGGCGCGTGCTCGTGCTTGGCGCGGGCGGGCACGCCAAGGTGGTCATCGACTCGCTGCGCGCCAGCGGGCGCGAGATCGCGGGCGTGCTCGACGCCGACCCGACGCCGCGCACGGTGGCGGGCGCGGAGGTGATCGGCTCGGACGCGGCGCTCGAGCGACTGCGAGGGGAGGGGCTGGCGGAGGCCTTCGTGGCGCTCGGCGGCAACGCTCTGCGCGCCCGGCTCGGCGTGAAGCTTCGAGGCCTCGGCTACACGCTCGCGAACGCGGTGCATCCCTCGGCGGTGCTGTCGCCCTCCGTCGTGCTCGGCGAGGGCGTGGCGATCATGGCGGGCGCCTGTCTGAACGCCGACACGCGCGTGGGCGACCTCGCCATCGTCAACACGGGCGCGATCGTCGACCACGACAACGACCTGGGCGAGGCCTGCCATGTCGCGCCGCGCTGCGGTCTGGCCGGGAACGTCACCATCGGAGCCCGCGCCTTCCTCGGCGTCGGCTGCTCGGCCATCCCCGGCGTGATCATCGGGGCGGACGCCCAGGTGGGCGCGGGCGGCGTGATCGTGCGCGACATCCCCGCCGGCGCCCTGGCGATGGGCGTGCCCGCCCGCGTCGTGCGGGCCTGAGCGCGACCCGTGCGTATCGTCCTGGCCTCCACCTTCGTGCCCTTCGTGCACGGCGGCGCGCGCTTCATCGTGGAGTGGGCGGAGGACAAGCTGCGCGAGGCCGGCCACGAGGTTGAGCGCTTCTACCTGCCCTTCAGCGACGCTCCGCACGAGCTGCTGGACCAGGTCGCCGCCTTCCGGATGATGGACCTGGCGCAGTGGTCTGACCGGCTGATCGCCTTCCGGCCGCCGTCCTACGTGATCCCGCACCCCGACAAGGTGCTGTGGTTCATCCACCACATCCGCCCCTACTACGATATGTGGGGGACCGAGCACGCCCCGCCGGACACGCCGTTCAACCGCGCCGTCCGCGACCAGCTGCGCGACATCGACACGACCGCGCTCAACGAGGCGCGACGCGTCTACACGAACTCCCGGATCGTCAGCGACCGCCTGCAGCGCTTCAACGGCGTCGCCTCCGAGCCCCTGTACCCGCCGATCTGGCGGCCGGAGCGCTTCGCCAACGCCGGCTACGGCGACGAGGTGCTGGTCGTCTGCCGCGCCGAGCCGCACAAGCGCCAGCATCTGCTGATCGCGGCCATGGCCTACGTGACCACGCCCGTGCGCCTGCGCCTGTGCGGGGCCGCCAGCGGGGCCGCCTACGCCAAGCGCCTGCAGGATCTGATCGACGACCTCGACCTTCACGACCGGGTCGCCTTCGAGGATCGCTGGATCGGCGAGGACGAGAAGGCCGAGCTGGTCTCCGGCGCGCTCGCCCTGGCCTATCTCCCGCACGACGAGGACAGCTACGGCTACCCGTCCCTTGAGGCCGCGCACGCGGACAAGGCGGTGCTGACCACCACCGACTCGGGCGGCGTGCTCGAGCTGGTCGAGGACGGCCGCAACGGCCTCGTCGTCGAGCCCAACCCCCGCGCCCTGGCCGCCGCGCTGGACCGTCTGTGGTCCGACAAGGCCGAGACGGCGCGCATGGGTCGCGAGAACCAGGCGCGCGTGCGCGAGCTACGCATTGATTGGGGACGCGTCGTCGAGGCGCTCGGCGGCCCTGCGCCCGCGGCAGCGCGCGCGTGAAGGTGCTCGTCGTCAACAACGCCGCGCCGTTCATCCGCGGCGGGGCGGAGGAGCTGGCCGACCACCTCGTGCGCCAGCTCAACGCCACGAAGGGCGTGGAGAGCGAGCTCCTTCGCCTGCCCTTCGCCTGGTCGCCGTCCGAGCGGCTGATCGAGGAGGCGCTGATCCACCAGGGCCTGCGCCCGATCAACGTGGACCGGGTGATCGCGCTCAAGTTCCCGGCCTACCTCGTCCCACACGACCACAAGGTCCTGTGGCTGCTGCACCAGTTCCGCCAGGCTTACGACCTCGGCGACGCCGGCCAGGGCCTCAGCGACGATGGTCGCGAGGGCGAGATCAAGCGGGCCGTACGCCGCGCCGACGACCTCGCCTTCGCCGAGACGCGACGCATCTTCTGCAACTCCCCAGTCACCCGCGACCGCCTGCGCCGCTACAACGGAGCCGACGCCGAGGTGCTCTATCCGCCGCTCAACGACGCCGAGCTGTTCACGGGCGGCGAGGCGGGCGGCTACGTCTTCGCCGGCGGCCGCGTGGCTCCCGGCAAGCGCCAGCACCTCCTCGTCGAGGCGATGGCGCACGTGCGCGCGCCCGGACGGCTCGTGATCGCCGGTCCGCCGGAGAGCGAGGCCTACGCCGAGCGGTTGAGCGCCCTCGTCGCGGAGCATGACCTCGAGAGCCGGGTGGAGCTGCGCTTCGGCTTCCACCCGCGCGCCGAGATCGCGACGTGGATGAACGGCTCGGCCGCCTGCGCCTACCTGCCCTTCGACGAGGACAGCCTGGGCTACGTCACCATGGAGGCCTTCGCCGCGGGCAAGCCCGTGCTGACCACCACCGACTCCGGCGGCCTGCTGGAGATGGTGTCGGAAGCGACCGGCCTGGTCGTCGAGCCCTCGCCCGCCGCCCTGGCCGGGGCGCTCGACCACTTGTTCGCCGACCCGGCGCGCACCACCGCCCTCGGCCGCGCCGCCAGGGCGGAGTGGGACGGCCGCGGCCTCGACTGGCCCTCCACCGTGGCCCGGCTGCTCGCATGAGGCGGATGGTCGCTGACATCCCGGCGCCATGGCCGCGCCCCCTTCGTCCGCATAGGACCCGCCCATGACGTTTTCTACGGCCCGCCTGCTCGGGACGGCCGCGGCCCTGGTGCTCGCGGCCGCCGCGCCCGCGCGTGCGACCACGCTCGCGGAGGCGATCGCCTACGCCTACGACACCAATCCCGGCCTGCAGGCGCAGCGCGCGGCGCTGCGGGCGCTGGACGAGAGCTACGTGCAGGCGCGCTCCGGCTACGGCCTGCAGATCGCCGCCAACGCCGCGGCGCAGAACAACAACTACAAGCTTGGGGCCGTCGGCGACCCCGAGAGCTCGCCCCACGGCGTCGAGACGCTGAATCAGGACAACGAGAGCGTCTCCGTCGTCCAGCCGCTCTGGACGGGCGGCCGCGTGGGCGCCCGGGTCACCGAGGCGGAGGCGCAGATCAAGACGGGCCGCGAGAACCTGCGCCGCTTCGAGCTCGACCTGCTGACGCGCATCGTCACCGCCTACGTCGACGTGCGCCGCGACGAGCAGCTCCTGACCATCAACCAGGACACCGTGGCCGTGCTCGAGCGCGAACTCTCCGACGCCGAGGCCAAGTTCAAGGTGCGCCAGCTCACCGCCACTGACACGGCGCAGTCCAAGGCGCGTCTCGCCCAGGCCCGCTCCAGCCTTGTGAACGCCCAGGCGCAGCTCGCGGTGAGCCGGTCGCAGTACCTGGGCGCGGTCGGTCAGAACCCGGTCGACCTCGCGCCGGCGCCGCCGGTCGAGGGCCTGCCCGAGACGATCGAGAAGGCCTTCGACGCCGCCGAGCAGACCAACCCTCAGCTGCGCGCGGCCGTGTTCGGCGAACTGGGATCCCGCGCCCGGGTGGTGGAGGCGAAAGCCGGCAAGCTGCCCACGGTGACCGCCCGCGTCGACTTCTCGCGCACGCCGCTCAGCGGCCCTTTCCCCGAGCAGGGCGAACTCGACTCGCGCTCGGCCTCCATCACCTTCAGCCAGCCGATCTTCACCTCCGGCCAGCTTACCAGCCAGATCCGGCAGGCGACGCAGGAGAACAACCGCGACCGGCTGAACATCGACGACATCCGCCTGCAGGTGACGCAGAACGTGTCCGCCGCCTGGGAGCAGCTCGCCGCCAGCCGCAAGCAGGTCTCCACCTTCGAGGACGAGGTGAAGGCGGACGAGTTCGCCTTCTACGGCGTGCGGCAGGAGGAGAAGTTCGCGCTGCGCTCGCAGATCGAGGTGCTGAACGCCGAGCTGGAGCTCACCAACGCCCAGCAGAACCTCGTGCGGGTACGCGCGCAGGAATACGCTGGCCGCGTCCAGCTCCTCTCCAACATCGGCACGCTTGACGTGCGCATGTTCGCGCCCAAGACGGCTCGCTACGACGAAGTGGCCAACCTCAAGCGGATCAAGAACCTCGGCGCGACGCCGCTGGAGGCGCCCGCGCGCTTGTTCGACCACTACCTCGCGCCGCCGCTCGCCCCGCAGCGCCCCGCCTCCATCGCCGAGGCGCGGCCCGGCGGGGCGGAGCTGCCGGCCACGCCTGACATCGAGGCGCCGATCACCTCCATCCTCGCCACGCTGAATCGCACGCCGGCCGCGCCGCCGCCGGCCCCGCCCACGCCGCCCGACCCCCGCACGCCGCCAACCGCCGCGCCCACGCTCAAGCCGGGTTGAATCGGCGGGGGTTGAGCGTTTCCATAACTAGCGGGGGTTGAACCCCCGCAAGCGGCGCCTTAAAGAACATGAACGAGACGGGGATCGCCCGTTCCGGGGCGTGATGATGTACGGCAACCCGCAACGGCGCAGCGCCTCCGACGTCCAGGACCTCCGTCGCGAAGGTGGGCGGTGGCTCAAGGAGCTGCGCGAGGGCGCCGGGCTGTCGCAGCGCCAGCTGGCGGCCAAGGTCGGGGCCGATTATTACACCTTCATCTCGCAGCTGGAGACGGGGCGCGGCCGCATCCCGCCCGACCGCTACACCGACTGGGCTGCGGCGTTGGAGCTCGAGCCGAAGGCTTTCGTGACCGGGCTTCTCCGCTATTATGATCCGATCACCTACGCGGTGCTGTTCGCCGACTGACCCGGCGCCTGTCAGGCGTCTTGCCCTCGGAGGCCGTTGAGCCCTCTTCATGGCGGCCCAGATCCTCTCCTTCGCCGCCGCGCGCCTGCGCGAGCCCGCCACGCGCGACTGGTCCCGCCAGGAGCTCGCCGAGTTCTATCGTGTCGAGAGTGCGCTTCTGCAGGCGGGTCTGGCGCTCGAGAGCGAGCGCGGCCTGTCGGACGAGGGTGAGCCCTGGTTCGTGTTCTGCCGCGCGGACACGGGCGAGGTGTTCATTCACTTCGCCCGCGTGGACGGCGTGTACGTGGTCGACGGGGCGGCGTTCGGATCGCCGGCGCGCGGGCGCGACTTCGGTGCGCTGGTCCGCGACCTGATCGCCAGCCACCCGCTGGCCACCACGCGCCGGCCCGGCTCCAACGTGATGATGCACCCCGCGGCGCTGCTGATCGCGCTGGTGGGAGCCGCCTTCTTCCAGAGCGGCAAGGCCAAGGCCGCGGAGGCGGCGCACGCGGCCGCCGGGGACGGTGCGGCGGCCGGCCATGACCGCCGCGGCCTGATGTTCAACGCCGGCGACTCCGCTCCCAGCGGCGAGGCGCCGACGGCCGCCCGCTTCGTCGCCCTGGACGCGGCCGAGGTCGCCGCCGTGCTGACTGGCGTGGCGCTCGGGATGCGCGACTTGCCCGCGGCTGCGGCGACGCCGGCCGACACCTCCGCCCCCGCCGGCGTCGGCCGCGTCGCGTCCGAGCCGTTCCGCGGTGTGTCGACCTCCGCCGACCGCATGGCCGCAGCTTCGGACGCCCTGAGCGCGCTTCCCGCCGCGGACGCGCGAACCGCGCTCATGGTGATGGCCGTGGTGCACGACCTCGCCCGCAGCGTCGCCTTCGCCGCGGCGCCCGTTCAGCCGCCGGCCTCTCACGGCGTGGCGGTGGACACCTCCATGCGCGCCGAGGCCGCTCCGGCGCCCACCTCCACCGCTCCCGCCGCCGTGTCGGAGACGCCCGCGCCGACGCTGGTGGTGCATCTCGCGAGCGGGCCGTCGCCGCAGATCGAGGCGCTGGCGGTGGTCACGGCGGACGGCGTGCTGACGCGGATCCCGCTCGACCACGTGGTGCACGTGGACCAGCTGCCGACGCTCCTCGCCGACCTGATCGCGCACGACAACCTCGTCGCCGCGCCGGCTCCCACCGATCCGACGCCGCCCGACGGCTCGGGCGGCGACAGCGGCGTCGTGATCGCGACCAACAGCGACGGGCATGTCGCCGCGCTCCAAGGAGGCGACGTCCATCACGACAGCGGCTCCGTGACGCCCGCTCCGGCCGACACTTCACACTCTCAGCCCACCCCGCCGCAGGTCATTGCGCCCCCGATCCCGATCCCGACCCCGGCGCCCCTGCAGGCGGGGGCGAACAGCTCGACGCTCGTTCCGAGCGGGGGCGCGCAGAGCCTCTTCGACCAGCACGTCGACGCCGCGGTGGACGCCTTCGTCAACGCCGTGCCCGGCGTGCAGGTCGTGATCTCGGGGCACGAGGTCGTCTTCTACGATCCGGCCGTGCTCGGTGTGCTTCCGTCCGGCGAGGGATTGGACAGCGTGACCTGGACGATGGAGGACGGCAGCACTGTCAGCCTGGTCGGCTTGGTGTCCGAGCTCCACGCCGCGCACGGCGTGAGCTGACCGCCGCTCTCGGGTTCTGCTCGTGATGACGTCCGTGCGGCTGGCCGTCGCCGTGGCCGACGCCATGCCCTATGCTGCGCCTGAGGTGGAGCCTGAGATTGCGGCGCCCGTCATCGCTCCCGATCACGCGGTGGAGCCTGCCGCCGAAGCGCCCGACCCACCTGCCGCACCGCAGCCCGTCGTCGCCATCCCGCCGTCGCCAACACCGCGGGGCGGCCTCGCGGCGCTGCTGCGCCGGCCGGCCGAGTACGTTCGCGCCTACCTGACCGCCTCGCTCGAGCACCAGCTGCACCAGCAGGCCGAGCGCACGGTCGACATCGCGGCTCTGCTGCAGGCGCAGTCGGCGAGGACGGAGGTGCTGCTCGCGCAGACGCACGCGCAGGCGCACGTCGAGGCTGCGCGCACGGACGCCCTGGCGGAGCACCTCGGACGACTGTCCTCGGACCTGGAGGCGTTGGCGGGCCGGTTGGCGCAGGTGGAGCGCCGGCAGGAGCTGCTCGGTGACCGGAGCGCCGTGACGGCGGCCGACCAGATCGCGCTCGCCCGTCGTGCGGCGGCGGTCGGTGATCACGCCGTCGACCGGCTGGACCAGGTGCTGGGCGTGCTCGGCCCGCGCTTCGACGAGCTGGAGATCAAGGTCCGGCCGTTGGTGGAGATTGACGCCGAGTCCGTCGCCGTGCGCACCGCCGACGGCTACGTCATGCTGCCGCGGTCGGAGCCTCTGTTCGTCACGGCGGTCGCCAACGCCACTTCCGGCGGCCTGGAGCCGGGGGTGCGACGCGTGCTGCGGGCGCTGCTGCGCCCCGGCGACGCCTGCGCCGACGTGGGGGCCAACGTCGGGCTGCTGACGGCGGCCATGGCCTTCGCCGTGGGCGCGGAGGGGCGCGTGTGGGCGTTCGAGCCGGAGGCGCGCGTGCGGGCGCAGTTGGCGCGGACCCTGCACCTGAACGGCTTGGCGCAGGTCGTGCTCTCGGGCGCGGCGGTGGGCTCGCAGGCGGGGCGGCTCACCTTCCACCAGAGCCCCATCATCGGCCACAGCTCGCTCTACGCCCTGCCGGCCGACGAGCAGGCCGGCGAGCGCGCGGTGGAGGTCGAGGTGGTGCGGCTGGACGCCGTCGTTCCGCCCGGGACGGCCCTGGCCGCGGTCAAGATCGACGTGGAGGGGGCGGAGCTCGACGTGCTGCGCGGCATGGCGCGCGTCGTCGCGGACAGCCCCGACCTCGCCGTGGTGGCCGAGTTCGGCCCCAGCCATCTGCACCGCGTCGGGATCGCGCCGGACGCCTGGTTCGCCGCGTTCGCAGAGCACGGCCTCGCGCCACGGCTGATCGGGGAGCCGCACGGGACGGTTTCGCCCGTCACGGCCGCCGAACTCGCCGACGTGGAGTCCGCCAACCTCGTGTTCGTCCGCCCAGGCGGGACGGCCGACGGGCGGCTGCCGCGGTGAGCGTCGACTCCTCCGCGCGCCGGGTCCTATGGGCGGGGCCGCTCAACGCCGAGTCGGCCATCGGCCGCGTGGGGGTGCGCGTCGCTGAGGCGCTCGCCGAGCGCGGCGCGCAGGTCGAGCTCGTGGCCACGGACTACGCGTGGTCGGCCGACACGCCGCGCCAGGCGACCGCGCTGCCCGTCCGGCCCGTGGCGGAGGTGGAGCTGCCGCGCCTGGCGCTCGACTACGACCACGTGATCGTGAACGTGGGCGACCACTTCCCCAACCACGCGGGGGTATTCCCGCTGCTGTCGAGCGCGCCGTGCCTCGCGATCATGCACGACGCCTACCTGGGCAACCTGTTCAACGGCTGGCTGTGGTGGAAGGGGTCGTCTCCGCAGCTGCGCGCGGCCGAGCTCGCCGCCGTGTACGGCCCCAGCGCCGCCGAGCCCGCCGCGCGGCTGGCGCGGGGCGAGCTGCCGCTCGCCGAAGAGGCCGCGCTCCTGCCGATGACGGAGTGGGTGGCGCGCCAAGCCGGCGGCTGCCTCGCGCACTCCGCCTTCTATGCGCCGCGGCTCCTGGCGAGCTGCGCGGGGCCGGTGGGCGTGGCCGGCCTGCCGGTCGCTTCGCGAGGCGTTCCGCCCCTCCCGCTACGCGATGGCGATCGATTGACCCTGCTGACGCTCGGCGTGGTGAACCCCAACAAATGCGCCGACCGGATCATTGAGGCGCTCGCCGCCTCCGCGTCGTTGCGTGAGCGGGTCACCTACCGGTTGGTCGGGCCGGTGACGGATGCGGAGCGCGCCCGGCTGGAGGCGGTCGCCGCCCATGCGGACTTTCGCGGCCTCTCGATCGAGGGCGCCGCCACGGACGCCGAACTCGACGCGGCGCTCGCGTCCGCCGACGTCGTCGCCTGCTTGCGCAGCCCGGTGCTCGAGGGGGCCTCCGCCTCGGTGGCGGACGCCCTGCTGGCGGGCCGGCCGACGGTGGTCGCCGACGCGGGATGCTACGCCGACCTGCCGGACGACGCCGTGGTCAAGGTCGCAGCCGACGTGCCCGTCGCCGCGCTGACGCACGCGCTCGAACGCTTGGCCGGGGATGAGCCGGGCCGGCGGGCGCTGGGCGCCCGGGCCCGCGCTTACGCGGAGGCGCGGTTCACGCTCGACGCCTACCTCGCCGTGCTGGAGCCGCTGATGGAGCACACGGCCCGCGTCGCCCCGCTGCTGCGCGCGGGCCGCATCCTGGGCGAGCGGATGGCCGGGCTCGGGTTGTCGCGCGGCGACGCAGCGGTCGCGCGCGTGTCAGGTGCGCTGCAGGGGCTTCTGCCGCGTGCTCAGGCGGTCGCGATCCAGGGCGCGAAGTCCGCCGGCGGATAAGTCCGCGGCAGGCGCTCGCCGATCACCTCGCGGCCGCGCTCGCCCCAGGCGGCCACGCTTGACCGGTCGTCGGCGAACCGACGCAGCGCCTCGGCCGCAAACCCCACGTCGGGCTCGGCCCAGACCGCACCCGCTATTTCGTAGCGCCCGCTCGGGTCGCGCGCGGGGACCAGCTCGTAAGGCACCTCGACCACGCCGCCCGCCTGGAAGTCGGCGTTGCCCGACCAGCCCGTGGCGATCACCGCACGGCCGAGCACCATGCTCTGCGCGATGGAGAGGCCGAACCCTTCCGAGCGGTGCAGCGAGACGAACACGTCGGCGCTGGCCAGCAGGTTGTCGGCGTCCGCGTCCGAGAGCTGCGCGATCAGGAGCGTGATGTTGGACCAGCCCGTGATCCGCGCGCGCAAGTCGGCCGGGACCAGCGCCGGGTCGCCGCCCTTGGCGTTGGCCTTCACGATCAGGCGCACGCCCGCGTCGTCGGGCCGGAAGGCGCGCTGGAAGGCGTCCACCGCGCCCATGGGGTTCTTGCGCGCCGCGGTGGAGTTCACGTCGAACATGCAGAGCACGGCGAGCTCGCCTGGACGCCAGCCGAACCGCTCGCGGTCGGCCCGGGCGTCCGCCACCTCCGGCAGGGGATAGGGGATCATGCGGACCTTCACGTCGGTGCCCTCCGCCGCCTTCGCGATCGCCTCGGCGACGAAGGGGCTCCCGGCCCACACCTCGTGGAACAGCGGCAGGGCCTCGACCCAGTCGGGCGGAAGCTCGGCCAGCTCCCAGGCCCAGAAGCCGATGCGGTAGCGGCGCTCGAACACCGGGTGGCTGGCGTGCGTCATGAAATGCACGGCCTCCGGCGGGTTGCAGAAGGCGAACCACACGCCCCCCGGCGAGACGTCGGCGAGGGAATGGCCCGGCCGGTCGCGATCCAGGTCGTGCAGGCGAAGCGGGACGCCGCCGCGCTTCAGCGCCTGCGCCCCCATCCGGCCGCTCCGGCCGATGCCCATGTGCGCCGAGAGGAACCCCGACAGCAGCACGTCGCCGGGTTCCAGCGTCCGCACGTCGGGGCGATACAGGATGCGCGGCTGCGCGCCGCCCATGTACGCCACCCGACGCCGCGCGCCACGCTTTCTCAAGACCAGCAGGTTCGGACGCAGGCGCCACGCCAGGCGCGGCCGATGCTGCAGCAGATGCGTCCACTCCAAGACGGCGTAGACGCGGCTCATCAGCGCGCGGCGCGCCGGGAAGGGGAGGGGCAGGGCCTTCCAGAGCCGGCGCGCCCCGTCCAGGGCGGGATGTTGGAGAAAGGGCATAATCGCCGCGCTTCCCACGCCCACCGCGCGCCGGCAACCCAGCGGCGAACGGTGACAGCCGTCGCGCTCCGCGGTACAGGACCGCCGGCGCCGCGGGCATGATGTAGTGGTAGCCTGGCAGCTTCCCAAGCTGCTCGTGCGGGTTCGATTCCCGCTGCCCGCTCCAGCCCCGACCCGCCGGTCAGCTCCGCGCGGCGGAGGGCGGGATCGTCGATTGCGGGTCGTGCGACAGCCGCCGCCGCAGCTGCGCCAGCCGCAACGCGAACACCGCCAGGAAGCCGGTGGTGCCCACCGCGGCGAGGACCACGGCGACCGTCCTCCAGTCGGCGGGAAGCCACGCCAGCGGCCCCAGGATGTACAGGGCGTCGTCGGCGTCGAAACCCCAGCGGCTGGGGATCACCTTGTCCGACGGCGACAGGACGTCGAAGCGGTCGGCCACCATGCACGCGCCCTGCTGCGCCAGGAACGCCGCCGCGCCGCACCCGGCCGCGAGGATCGGGTGCGGTCCCGTGCGGAGGCTCAGGCCCAGGCCGACGAAGATCAGCGCGCTCATCCAGCGGTCGACGGCGGTGTCGAACCGCTCGCCCTCCGGCGAACACATGTCGCCGATGCGGGCGAGCTCGCCGTCCAGCCGGTCGCCCAGGCAACACAGCAGCCAAAGCACGCCGCCCCAAAGGCGCGAGACCTCAGAGCCCCAGGCGATCGCGGCGATCCCGACCACACCCACGGCCAGCCGCACGGCGGTGACGTGGTTCGGGCGCGCCCCGACGCGGATCAGAGGGCGCACCAGCGGCCGGACGAGTCTGTGGCTCCAACTTGCAGGCATCGGGGATCTCCGACGGGGCGCCGGGGCCTCGTCGGCCGCCTTTTCGCACGCTGCGCCGTTCCCCTGAAGACCGGGCGGCTGCGGCGCGGCGATCAGGGAGGGTCAGCGGCGCCCGGCCTCCAGCGCCCGCTCGAGCACGAGCAAGCCGTCCGGAGACGCGGCGAGGCGCTCGACCGGCACGGCCTGGGCGAACACGGCGCGCGCCGGAGCCGCGCCGCCGAACTGGAAGCCGAGCTGGCTCGCATAGGCCAGGGCCGCTTCCGTCTTGCGGGCGCGGGCGTCCTCGTCCAGCCGCACCACCGCCTCGGGCGCCGGGGCGAAGCGCGCGCGGTGCGGTTCGGCGGGCTCGCCCGGGCGGATCACGTAGGGATGGTCGCGCCACCAGAGGACGGGTGCGGACGGCGCCGCGGCGTCAAGCGCCTCCAGCACCGCGACATGGTCGACGTGCGCCCCCACCGCCTGCGGAGCGAGGATGAGGTCGGGCCGGAGCTCGTTCAGGAGCGCCCGCAGGGCCGGCGCGATCCGCGCGGCCACGTCGTCGTCGGCGCGCAGGTCGGCGAACAGCTCGGGGGCGGACGCGTAACCGCGGTGGGGCGCCTCCGCGAACGGCAAGTGGCGCGGCTCGGCGCCGAGGTGGGCGCAGGCGGCCCGGTCCTCCTCGCGGCGCAGCGCCATGTAGTCGACCTCCGGGCCGAGCCCCTTGTCGAGCTGGCAGGCCAGCGCGAAGCCCTGCGGGTCTTGCACGGTGGCGGTGAACACGGTCGCGACCGTCACCTGCGCGCCGGCGGAGGCCAGCCGCGCCAGCGTTCCACCCGCGGAGAAGACGGCGTCGTCCAGGTGCGGCGATAGGGCGAGGACGCGGGTCACAGCAGGTGCGGGGTGGCGCGGAAGCGGCAGGGCGCGCCAGGCGCCTCGGGCGGCAGGTCGGGGCTCCAGTCCAGGTCGGGAGCCGAGCCGGCGAGGCGCGCGTACACCGCCTGGATGCGCGCGCCGACAGCGGTCCAGCTGTAGGTGCGGCGGCACTCGTCCAGGGCGCGCTCGGCGATGCCGCGGCGCAGGGGCGCGTCCTCGATCAGGCGGCGGAGGGCGGCGGCGTGGGCGGGGACGTCGCCCGCGGGGGTGAGCAGGCCGTTGTCGCCGTCGCGCAGGCAGTCGGTCACGCCCACGCTGTCGCAGCTCGCGACGGGCAGGCCGGCGGCCATGGCCTCCAGGATCGTGTTTGAGAAGCCCTCGGCGTAGGTCGGGGAGGAGAAGATGTCGGCGTCGGCGTAGAGCCGGGGGGCGTCGGCGTAGTCGGCGTAGCCGGTGAAGCGCACCTGCTCGTCCGAGAAGCCGTGCGAGGCGGCCAGGGCCTTCGCGGGCTCCACGTCGGGACCGATCCCGCTGATGACGGCGGCGAAGGGCGTGTCGTCGGCGCGGAGGACGGCGAGCGCATCCAAGAGGTCGAGCACGCCTTTCCGGCGGTCGACGCGGCCGTGGTAGAGGATGCGAGGCGGGTCGGAGAGGTCGCTGGGCGCATGGCCGGGTATGAAGCGCTCAGTGTCCACGGCGCCTGGGATCAGGGTGAAGCGTTCGCGCGGCACGTCGAGCCGCTCGGCCACCTCCGTCACGAAGCTCTCGCCGCCGATCAGCAGCGCGCCCGCGTGCAGGCATACGCGGCGCATGGCCTGGTAGTGCGTGGCGCAGCACGAGCCCACCCAGTGCCCATCGCCGCCCTGGATGGAGACCACGTTTGGGACGCCCAGCTCGCGAGACGCTAGGAGCGCCGCCCAGCCGTTCGGGTAGCCGTACTGGGCGTGGAGGATGTCGAACGGGGCTCGCGCGTGCTCGGCCTTGATGGCGTCCACCATGGCGGCGACGTCGCGCTCGAAGTCGCCGCCGTCCTGCTCGCCGAGCGCCTCCAGGCCGATCACGCGCACGCCCTCGACCGGCGGAGGCGGCCCGCCGCCGTACACCGTGGCGTGGCCGCCGCCGTAGAACTGGCTGACCATGGTCACGTCGTGGCCGCAGCGGACCAGCTCGCGCAGGAGGTTCTGCGCGTAGATGCTCATGCCGCTGATGGCCGGGAAGTAGCGGCGGCTGATGAAGCAGACCCTCACGCCGGCAGGCGCTCGCGCAGCCAGGCGATCGACTGCGGGATGGCGAGGTGCGCCTGTGGGCTCTCGCGGCTGAGCTCGACGCAGACGAGGCGGTCGAAGCGGACGTCGGTGAGCGCCTGCAGAATGGAGGGCAGGTCCATGTCGCCCTCGCCGAACGGCAGGTGGACGTGGACGCCGCGGCGCATGTCCTCCACCGCCACCGTGCCGAGGCGGCCGGCGTAGCGGCGCACGGCCTCGGCGGAGTCGATGTCCTGGGTGACGATGCAGTGGCCGGTGTCGAGTGCGAGGGTCAGGCCGTCGACGCCCAGCGCTTCCCACTCGGCCGCGGTCTCGATCAGCATGCCGGGCTCCGGCTCGAAGGCCGCCGTCACGCCGCGTGAGCGGGCGTGGGCGACGACCTGCTCCAGCCCGTCGATCAGCCAGCCACGGGCGTCCTTGCGGTCCACTCCGGGCTTCGGCACGCCCGCCCAGAAGGAGACCGCCTCCGAGCCGAGCATCGCGGCGATGTCGACCGCGCGGTTCAGAAACGCCGTCCGGCGAGCGCGGCCCTCCGGCGCGGCGGTGACCAGCGTGGGCTCGTGCTTCTGCGCCGGGTCGAGCAGGTAGCGCGCGCCCGTCTCGACCACCGAGCCGAAGCCGAGGTCGTCGAGCCGGTGCCTCAGGGCGCGGGCCTGCGCCTCCCAGTCGGGGGCGAACGGGTCGAGGTGCTGGAAGTCCAGCGTCAACGCCACGCCGTCGTAGCCCGCGCGGGCCATCAGCTCGAGGGCGTCGTCGAGCCGGTGGTTGGCGCAGCCGTTGGTGTTGTAGGCGAAGCGCAGCGTCATGCCGGCGCCTGCGCGGCGGCGACGTGGTGCGCCTCCGGCTCGCGGTAGAGGGGGTAGAGGGGACCGACGATGGCGTCGGCGAGCGCCGTGTCGAACAGCGGGCGTCCGAGGCGCGCCTCGGCCGCGGGCGTCAGGCGCACGGGCTTCAGCGTGTCTGTGGGCTCGCCGAACTGGATGAGCGGGTGGTCGCGGTCCATCAGCTTGGCGGCGTTGCGAGCGCCGATGCGGTGGTAGCTCATGGTCTCCACCTCCAGCCCCGGGGCGATCACCTTCCCGCAGGCGAAGCCGCCGCCGGGCGGCGCGTAGTCGCAGTAAAGCACGTCGAGCCCCGCCGCGTGCACGCGCTCCAGGGCCGCGGCGGCGCGCGCGTGGCCGTCGGCTGCGGGAGTGGAGGGCAGGTCGGCGAACGTCTTGTGCGCGCGGACCGAGTGCATGTTGGGCGCGAGCCACGCCTTGAGTTCGGCGGCGGAGCGGCCCGTCCAGTCGCGCATGGCCTCGAAGGCGCGGCCCTCGCCCGTCTTTGCGTTGGAGCCGGACGCCCGCATGAACCGCTCCACGTAGCCGGCGGGCGCGACCGACGCGGCCAGCGCCTCAGGGCCGTGGGCGAACGCCTTGCGCGCGCGGCTGGCGGCGAACTCGGTCAGCGCCTTGAGCAGCGCCTGGTCGCGGTCGGGATGGCAGGCTTCGCCGCAGGCGGTGAGCATGATCGGCGAGGCGGGGGTGCGGCCGTCCTCGTCCCAGCCCACGCAGTAAACGTTGACCAGCCCGAACTCGTCGGTGGCAAACTTGGGCAGCACGCGCACGCCCGCGGCGGCGTAGGCGTCGAGCACCGCCCGGACCTCGGCGGGCACGTCGGACGGCAGGTCGAGGGCGACGCCCTGGTCGAGGGCGCGGAACAGCAGGCCGTTGCCGTCGCGCTGAAGCAGCTCCAGCAAGCCGTGGCCGGTGGCCCAGTCCCGGTCGGGCCCGGCGCCCATGCCGTTGGAGATCACGGTGGTGAACGGCGTGTAGCCGGGCGGCAGGTCCTTGCGGCTGTATGCGGCGAGGTCGACGGGCACGAGCACGGTCGCCCCGTCGCGTGCGCGGCGCGCCTCCGTCCAGGCGAGCGGCGTGTCGCGGCCCACGGGCGAGCCGGCGGGCAGGCCGAGGGTGAGCGGGTCGGCTACGGCGTCCTCGCCCAGGGCGCGCGTCAGGTCGGTCCAGCTTCCGCGATGGAGCCCGGCGCCGGCCAGGGTGAGCGTGGGCTGCACCATCTCGGCGATCTCGCCCAGGCCGCCGAGCACCGCCTGCGCCTCCGTCGCGCCGTAGCCCACGCCATAGGGCATGATCCCGTCCAGCCGGGGATCGTCGGTGAACAGGGCGACGACCCACACGGGCAGGCCCGTGCGGTCGAGCGGCGTGAGCGGGAAGGCGACCACCTCGCCCGCAGGCAGGGCGTCCAGGTAGGCGCGGGCGGCGTCCGGCAGGTCGCCCGGCAGGCCGGTGAGCTTGCGGGCGCTCACAGGGCTACCCGCTTCACGCCGGGCGGGCGGGCGAGCCCCTCGTCCAGCAGCGCCACGGCGAGGTCGCGGCCCACCTCCGGCGCATATTCGAAAGGCGTCAGGACGGCGGTGAAGTCCAACGGCGCGATCACCTCGCGGTAGCGGCGCAGCTCGGCGTGGGTCAGCGGGATATCCTTGTGGAACGCCTTGTGGCTGGAGACGGCGGTCGAGCGGCCGGCGGTGTCCTGGTCGACCTTGAACATGTCGCCGCAGAACAGGCGGCGGCCGCGGGCGTCATGCAGGCAGGCCTGGCCCTCGTAGTGACCGCCCACGTGGTGCAGCGTCAGGTCGTCGGCGATTGCCAGCGTCTGGTCGTAGGGGTCGGTGACGCGCATGGCCTTGGTCATGCGCAGGTCGTCGCGCTGGATGGCGAGGGGCCCGCCGAACTCGCGCTGCAGCTGCCACAGGGCGCCGTAGCCGTGGCAGTGGCTGGCGGAGATGACGGCGATCCCGCCCAGCCGCGCGATCTCCTCCAACATGGGCGGCGTGTAGTAGGGCGCGGCCTCGAAGGCGACGTTGCCTTCCGGCCGCAGCAGCAGCCAGCCGATCCCGTTCAATCCGAGCGCGGGCGAGGTGGTGAACGCGACGAGGTCGGGCGCGACTTGGCGCCAACTCCCGGTGAGCGAGGCCGCGACCTCCGGCTCGGACAGGAAGCGCCAGCCGTCTTCCGGCAGGTCGTTGCGGACGTCGGTGCACACCGGGCAGTCCGGCGGCGGGGCGAAGTGACGCTGCCAGAAGCCGCAGTTGGCGCAGGCGTAGGGCTGCAGCGGCATCAGGCGGCGTCGCCCAGACGCGTGGCGCCGGGAGCGGACCGGTGCGCGGCGTAGACGCCGGCCAGGAGGCGCAGGCCCTCCCGATCCCGCGCCGCGTCGAAGTCGTGGGCGCGGCCGCGCACCGCGTCCTGGAAGGCGCGGGCCTGCTCGGCGAAGGGCGAGGCGGCGGCGTCGAACGATACGGGAACCTCGATCCCGGTCGCGCCGTCGATCAAGACCACCGAGCCGCCGGCGGTCTGGCCCATGGTGTCGGTCGCGACCAGCTGGCCGGCCGAGCCGACCACCTCCAACCGCCGCCGCGGCAGGGCCTCCGGCGTGTTGTAGGCGTTGTGGATCGCGACCAGCACGCCCGACGCCGTGCGGCCGACCAGCACGCCGCCGTCGTCCACGGGGTAGTCCTGCACGTGCGTCTGCAGCAGGCCCGTCATCTCGACCAGCGGCTCGCCCAGGAGCGCGTCCACGAGGTCGATCCCGTGCGGGGCGAGGTCCATCACCGCGCCGCCGCCGGCCTGGCGCGGGTCGATCCGCCAGTTGGCCCCGTTGCAGCCGTCACCGGCCGACCAGTCGCGGCCGAGCCAGCAAGCGTAGACGATGCGCACGGCGGTCACCGTCCCGATCCGGCCTGCGGCGAGGAGGTCGCGGATCGCGCGGTGCGCAGGGTGGCGGCGCTGGTCGAAGGCGCTCCCCAAGAGCACGCCGGCGCGGGCGCAGGCGACGACCATGGCCTCGGCGTCGGCCAGTGTGGAGGCGAGCGGCTTCTCGCACAGCACGGGGACGCCAGCGGCGGCGCAGGCCTCCACAGCGCGGCGGTGCAGGTGATTGGGCGTGGCGACGTAGACTGCGTCCAGGCGTTCGGCCAGGAGCGCGCCGAGGTCGACGTGGGCGCGGGCGCCGCGCGCCTCGGCCAGGGCGCGTGCGGCGGGATCGGGGTCGCAGACGGCGGCCACCGTCCCGCCTGCGGCGGCGATCCCGGGCGCCATGTGGTCGCGCGCGACCCAGCCGTAGCCGACGATCCCCCAGCGGAAGGCGCTCACCGCCGGCGCCTCACCACCGCTCCGGCAGGTCGACCAGCTCGCGCGAGCGCGCCATGGCCTCCACCGCGGGTGTGCGCGTCGCGCGGCGGGGCGCCTGCGTGTGAAGTGGGTAGGTGGCGAGGGCGGAGTACTCGTCGCGGTAGCGGTCGGAGGGCCAGGCGATCCGGTCATCCTCGCCGTAGAGCGGGTTC
>CAXTBN010000040.1:0-27491 GCA_964242895.1 uncultured Caulobacteraceae bacterium
GGCCATCGACGACGCGGCGCGCACGCGCACGCGCGCCAACCACTCGGCCGCGCACCTCGTCCACGCGGCGCTGAAGAACGTGCTGGGCGGGCACGTGGCGCAGAAGGGCCAGCTGGTCGACAGCGAGCGGATGCGGTTCGACTTCAGCCACGGCAAGGCGCTGAGCGCCGCCGAGCTGGAGGTGGTGGAGGCCGAGGTCAACGCCGTCATCCGCCAGAACATGCCCGCGCGCACCGAGAGCATGGCTCCGGCCGAGGCCATCGCCGCGGGCGCGGTGGCGCTGTTCGGCGAGAAGTACGGCGAGGTGGTGCGGGTGCTGACGCTCGGCCGCGAGCTTCAGCCGGGCGGCGACAAACCCTACTCGGTGGAGCTCTGCGGCGGCACCCACGTGGCGCGCACCGGCGACATCGCCCTGTTCCGCATCACGTCGGAGACCGGCGTGGCCGCGGGGGTGCGCCGCGTCGAGGCGCTGACCGGCGAGGCGGCGCGACGCCACCTGCTGGAGCAGGCCGCCCCCGGGATCGCGCTCGGCGAGCAGTTCAAGGTTCCGGTCTCCGACGTGCTGGCGCGGGTGGACGCGCTCACCGCCGAGCGCAAGCGGCTGGAGCGCGAGCTGGCCGACGCCAAGCGCAAGCTGGCGCTCGCGGGCGACGGCGGCGGCGCGGCGGCCGGGCCCGAGCAGGTGGGCGGCGTGCCCTTCATCGGCCGGGTGCTGGAGGGCGTCGACGGCAAGGCGCTGCGCCCGGTGATCGAGGACTTCCGCAAGCAGGCGGCGGGCGGCGTGGTGGTGCTGGTGGGCGTGAGCGACGGCAAGGCGGCCGTGGCGGTCGCCAACAGCGCGCCGCAGTTCGCCGCCAGCGACCTCGTAAAGGCGGCGGTCGTGGCCATGGGCGGCCAGGGCGGCGGCGGCAAGGCGGACTTCGCCCAGGGCGGCGCGCCCGACGGTTCGCGCGCCCAGGCGGGCGTGGACGCGGTGCGGGCGGCGCTGGCGGGCTGACGCCCGACAGCGATCGTCCTCAGGCGAAGGCGATCCAGCGCCCCGCGGCCGCGGCGGTGACCCACACCAGGATGGACGCGTAGCCGATCACCTGCGTCAGGCCGCCCGGCGCCGCCCCTCGCAGGCCTCGCCAGCCGCGCCACACGGCGAAGCCGACCACCCACGCGCCCAGGAGGCACGCCAGCGCGACGTTGGTCGGGTCGGAGTGCTTCAGGTCGTCGGGCGCGATGAACACGTGCGTGGCCAGATACATGGCGACCAGCATCGCCACCACGCCTCCCGCGTAGACCCAGCGCGCCCACCCACCCACCGCCACCAGCACCACGAGCGCGGCGGCCGTCAGCGGATGGAACAGGCCGGGCGTGATCAGCCCCCCGGTGCCGAACACCCACAGCACGCCCGCGAAAAGCATCGCCGCCACAGCGGTCCAGACGCGCGCGGCGCCCGCGACGACCCCGTCCGCCAGCGCCACCGGCCGCACCACGCCGTAGGTGAAGACCACGCCCGCCGCGAGCGCGAGCATCTTCGCCAGGAAGGCGGGGCTGTCGTACAGACGCTCGGCGTTGGCCATGCCGATCAGCACGCCCGAGACGACGATGCCGGCCACGCCCAGGTTCAGCCAGGGGCGCAGGTTGCGGTAGATCTCCGACGCCGGCTCCTCCGTCAGCCCCTTGCCGACCAGCCGCAGGCCGATCAGCACGCTGGTTCCGCCCAGGAGCACGATCGCGAAGATGTGGAAGACCTCGTAGATCGCGAAGTTGGGCTTCACGATGTAGGCCGGCCACACCTGGATGAGGTGCTGCACCCACCCGCGCAGGTGCGGGAACAGGGTGGCGAAGGTGATCTGCGTCAACGGCGGGCCTCGGGCGTCGGGGCGTGGGACGTCGGGACGGGAGCGGACAGGGCGGCGGTCGGCTTAGGCGCCAGGGGCACGGCCCCGTGCTCGGACTTGGCGCACTCCTCCGCCGCGTTGACCCAGGCGGGCTGGGGCTTGCCGCAGTCGAACCAGTTGTAGGCGATGAAGCGGCCCGCGCAGATCACCGCGATCCAGGCGGTGAGCGAGACGGCCGCGGCGAGGCGCGGCCCGAGCGGCGGCCGCTCCATGGCGTCCCAGTCGTGCTTGCTCTTCGAGATGCTGAAGTGGAAGTAGACGATGTTGGCGAGCGCGATGAGGATCAGGATCAGCTTCAGCCGGAACCACAGGTTGTGGTAGTAGACGAGCGGCTTGGCGAAGAACAGCATCAGCCCGGTCGTGAGCATGAACAGGAAGCCCACCACCGTCAGCGGCAGCACCTTGCGGTCGATGATCGACACGGGCGTGCGCCGGAACACCACGCCCAACAGGCGCAGGTCGACGATGAAGATCGTGCCGGCGAACAGCATCAGCGAGAGCAGATGCGTGCCCTCCAGCAGGCTCCAGAAGTTGAGCGAGCCCAACAGCGCCTCGCTCCACGACTGCGCCGTGTCGCCGGTCCCCTTGCCGAGCTGCGTCTGCATCCAGACCAGGAATTCCCGGATCACCTGGCGTCCTCCTTCGGGCTCGGCCCGCGCCCGCACTTCCTGCCCGCCCCGAACCCGGCGGGGCAGGGGGGCGACGGTTCCCGTGATGGTTCCGGCGCGGACGCGGACGCATGCGTCGCCGGGCAGGCTACGTCGGCGCACGCCGCGGAACAATCGCAGGGCGCGGCGCCCCGCGGATTGCGGCGGCGACACGCACCACAAGGTTAGAACGATTGACTTACCGGGCGTCACCTTCATGCTGGCGGACGTCCGCCTCCGTCGAACGAGGGGCGGCGGGGATGGGAACGGGACGGACACCGCATGAAACTCGCCACCTCCACATCGCTGGCCGCCGCCCTCGCGGCGGGCGCGCTGCTGAGCCTCGCGGGCGCACCGACCGACGCCGCGGCGCCCGCGCGCTCCGCGCACGCGGCGGCGCGGACGCGCGTGGCGGGCGGTCATCCCGACCTGAACGGCGTGTGGGAGGTGCTGAACGACGCCAACTGGGACGTGGAGCCGCACGCGGCCTCCGCCGCCCTGCAGACGCAGGCGGGGCCTGCTGGGCCGGTGCCCGACCACCGCATTTTCGCGCTCGGCGCGGTGGCCTCCGTGCCGCCCGGCGACGGCGTGATCGTGGGCGGCGGGACGATCCCCTACAAGCCGGAGAAGCTGAAGGAGCGCGACGAGAACCGCGCGCACTACCTGGAGCGCGACCCGGAGGTGAAGTGCGACCTGCCGGGCGTGCCGCGCGCCACCTACATGGGCCAGCCCTTCGAGATCCTGCAGAGCGACACGCAACTGCTGTTCACCTACCAGTACGACAGCGCGGTGCGGAACATCCTGATGAAGGACCCCGGCGAGGCGCCCGTCGACTCGTGGATGGGCCAGAGCTGGGCGCGGTGGGAGGGGAACACGCTGGTGGTCACCGCCACCGGGTTCAACGATTCGACCTGGCTCGACCGGGCGGGGAACTTCCACTCCGACCAGCTCAAGGTGACCGAGCGCTACACGCCCATCGACGCCACCCACATGCGCTACCAGGCGCACATCGAGGACCCGGAGACCTACACCCGGCCCTGGGACATGGAGATGACGCTCTACAAGCGCGTGGGAGCCGATGCGCGGCTGGGACAGTTCAAGTGCGTCGAGTTCGTCGAGGAGCTGATGTACGGCAACCTGCGCAAGCACCCGGTGAAGTGACGGCCGCGACGCGGGCGGCCGGTGGCGGGCTGAGACGCTCAGCCGCCTTTCAGCCACCGTGGACGGCGATAAGAGACATCAAAACGCGCGGACCTCGCGCATGGGACGAAAGTCGGGAGTTCGGGCATGAAGTTCAGCAAGACCATCCTGGCCGCGGGCGCGTGCGCGCTGGCGGCGTCGGCCCTCGGCGCGGGCGCGGCCTCGGCGCACCACGCCTTCTCCGCCGAATTCGACGCCAACGCGCCGGTGCTGCTGCGCGGCACGGTGAGCAAGGTGGAGTGGATCAACCCGCACGCCTGGGTCCACATGATGGTCAACCAGCCGGGCAAGCCGGCCACGGAGTGGATGGTGGAGGGCGGCACGCCCAACACGCTGCTGCGCGCGGGCCTGAGCAAGGCCTCGCTGAAGCCCGGCACGGAGATCATCGTGCGCGGCTATCAGTCCAAGGATCGGCTGTGCTCGCCGTCCTGCAAGGCCAACGGCCGCGACGTGACCTTCACCGACGGCAAGAAGGTGTTCATGGGCTCGTCCGGCACCGGCGCGCCGAAGGACGGCGCCGACGCCGGGGAGATGCCGCACTGAGCTGACGGGCGGGGCCTTCGGCCCCCGTCGGTTTCGGCCTGAGGACGCCGCGCCCGCTCCCACGGGCGCGGCGTTCTCGTCTCTGCGCCTCTAGCGGCTGGCGGTCCTCAGCGTCGTCGCCTTCGGCTTGAAGGCGATCAGCACGTTGCCGCCCTGCTCGTTGAACATGCCGTACCCCGAGCCCACGAACAGCATGCCGTCTCCCGCGGCGATGGACTGGGCGTCGATGGAGCCGCCCTTGCCCATGACGCCGCCCGGCGCGCGCGACGGGAAGTCGCGCACGGTGTCGTAGCTCCACAGCACCTTGCCCGTGGCCGCGTCGAACACGCGCACCTTGCCGTCGAGCGAGCCGGTGACCAAGGCGGTGTCGACCACCATGGGCGCGGCCGACAGCCCCGAGTGGATCGCGCAGCCGCTGATCTTGGCCCCGCGGCCGTCGCCGCAGTCGGGCGTGGCCGCCCAGCTCCACAGCTCCGAGCCGGTGGCGATGTCGAGCGCGTGCAGGCCGGGCACGGTCTTGGAGCCCGGGCCGACCGGGCCGGGGTCGTTGATCGGCGCGAACACGCGCTTGCCGTCGGTGGCCAGGCCCCAGTGCACGCCGCCGAGCGCGGTTCCCTCGCCGAAGCGCCTGGACCACAGCACCGCGCCCTGCTTCTGCGGGTCGAGCGCCCAGACGTGGCCCGACTTCTGCCCGGCCAGGATCACCTGCCGCCCGTTCGCGAGCTTCGCGATCACCGGGCCCGCGCCGAAATCGTAGTCCTTCAGCACGCTCTCGTCGTTGGCGGTGAAGAAGCAGTTCGGGCCGTCGCCGTGGCCGCCCCGGCAGGACATGTTCCAGATGTCGCGCTCCAGCGCCTGGAAGACCCACTTCTGTGCGCCGGTGTTGATGTCCAGCGCCAGGATTGCGTCGCTGGTCTTGGTGTTGGGCGGCGAGGTGTTCTCGCCGGTGCCCGTGTAGACGATCCCCCGCCGCAGATCGACCGCCGGGGTGTTCCAGATCGGCGCGCCGGAGGGGCCCTGCATCTCGAGGCCGGCGCCGTTCTTGCGGCCCAGCGGCTTGGCGTCCTCCATGGTGTGCGCGGTCCACAGGAGCTTGCCGGTGGCGGTGTCCAGGGCGGCGATGGAGCCGTGCGTCTTGCAGCAGGCGTACTTGCTGTCCATGGCGGTGAAGACGCCGCTGGCGCTGATGGGCACGATCAGCTTGCCGTCGGCCACCACCAGGCCGCCGGTGATGGGCGTGGACTTGTCCGCGCGCGGGTCCACCGACCAGATCTGCTCGCCCGTGGCGGGGTCGAGCGCGCGCACCTGGCCCTGGGCGTCGGAGATGAACAGCGCCGGGCGCTTGCCCGCCATGCCGTAGGCCGGCGAGGCGCGGAACGGCGCGGCCGACTTCTGCGCCCACTTCACGCATCCCGTGCGCGTGTCCAGCGCCACCAGCACGCCGGGCTGCGGCGCGGCGTAGAACAGGGTGTGGCCGACGATCACCGGCGTGACCCGCATGTTGGTGTTCTGCGGGAAGGCCATGGTCCAGGCCACGTCCATGTCGGACATCTGCGCCGTGGTGAGCCCGGCCTGCCGGGCCGTCAGCCAGCGCGTGTTGTTCAGGTCCACGCCCGCGCTCGGGATGGTGCGCGGCGCGCCCAGGTCCACCGCGGCGCGGTCGGGCGCGCAGCGTAGCGGACCGATCCAGTCGGCCGGGACGGGGGCGGACGGCTTGGTGCTCGCCACCGCGGCGCCGTGGCCCGCGCGGCCCGGCGCGGGATCGGCGGAGCTCGGCCCCTGCGCCTCGGCCACGGCGGCCTCCGTCGCGGCGGGCGACTCGGGCGCGGCCAGCCAGGCGACCACCGCCTCCTTCTGCGCCCCCGAGAGCGTCGCGCCCACGCCCTGCATGACGCCGTGCGTCAGGGCGAAGCTGATCTGGCTGGCGGGCAGGGTGTGCAGGTTGGCGAGGCTGGGCGCGCGCATCTGCTCGGCGTTGTTGTGACAGCCGCCGCAGTTGGCCGCGTACACGGCTGCGCCGGGCGACCCGTCCTGCGCGGGAACGAGGACAGGCGCCTGCGCCCGCAGGGAGCCGGCGGTCAGCACCGCGCCGCCCACCGTCGCGGCGAGCACCGAGCCGCCGAGAAGACCACGCCTGATCATCCGTCTTCACTCCCGCGCCGGACGGTCTTCTGACGCCGCCGGCGAATTGACCGGAACCTAGCGGCGGCGGACCCCGGCGTCACGCGGGGCTTTGTCGCGCCTGTGAAACGCGGGTCGTTCAGTACTCGACGGGGCAGCCGTAGGGGCGCGTCTGCGTCCGGCGCACGGGGCGGTGCGCGGCCACGTCGTCCAGCGCGGCGCGCAGGGCGGACAGGGCGGCGGGCGGCGCCTCGCTCCACGGATCGTCGTCGACCGCGCCCTGATATAGCAGCCGCCCGTCCGCGCCGATCACGTAGGCGCTGGGCGTCGTGCGTGCGCCGTAGAGCCGGCCGAGCCGCCCGTCCTCGTCCAGCAGGAAGGCGGTCACGTGCATGTGCTGGGCGGCGATGCGGGCGCGGGCGGCGGCGGCGGTCAGGTGTCCCGGCCGGGACGGCGCGGCCGTGTCGACCGCGAGCCATGCGAAGCCCCGCGCCGCGGCCTCGCCCTGAAGGGCGGCGAAGGCGCCCGCCGCGTACTTCTTGGCGGTGAAGGGACAAACGGGGTTGGTCCACTCCAGCACCACCGGCCGGCCGCGTAGGGCGGACAGCCGCACGACGCGACCGTCGGCCGAGCGCACAGCGAAGTCAGGCGCGGGCGCCCCGGTCTCCAGGTCGGCGAGGGGCTGCGCCCGTGCGGCCCCGGCGGCGAGTGCGCCGGTGGCCGTCGCCAGCAGGTCGCGCCGCCTCACGCCTGCGACGCCGGCGGGGCGAGCCCGCCCATGACGGCCGCCGCGGCCAGCGCCGACAGCCCGATCGCCGCCTCCCACGCCACGCCGCGACCGAGCGCGCGGGCCGCGGCGCGGCCGTCGCCGTCGCGGGCGAGGGCGAGGGCGGGCGTCCAGCGCCACCGGTTGAGCGCCGCCAGCCCCAGCATGGCCGCGAACAGGGCGAGCTTGAGCAGCAGCAGCCGTCCCCAAGGATCGGTGGCCGTCTCGCGCCAGTGCTCCGGCCCGAGCAGGAACCAGCTGTTGCCGAGGCCGGAGGCGAGGAGCACCGCGACCACCGCCGTCCCCACGCCGGAGAAGGCGAGGGACGCGCGCCGGAGCGGCTCGCCGTCGCCCGCGCGCCCGGCCGTCCGCACCAGCCCCAACAGCGCGGCCATGGCGCCCAGCCAGGCCCCCGCCGCGAGCAGATGCAGCAGGTCCGACGACAGGTGCACGAGGCCGCCGCCGCCCGTGTCGGCCGCGCCGTGCCCGCTCCACGCCAGGCTCGCGAGCGCCACGGCCCCGAGGCCGGCGACTGCGACGCGACCCGCTGCGCCCGTGGTCCGCCCAGCCAGCAGCACGGCGGCCGTGGCGGCGACCAGCCGGACGACGACGCCGCGCCCGAACGCCGTCTCGCTCACCACGCCAGCGAGCGTCGACGGGGCGAGCGCCTCGCCCAGCGATCCGGCCATGCCGGCGGTCTGGCCGACCAGCGCGACCAGGGCGCCCACGATCAGCACGGCGGCGGCCGCCACGGTCAGCCGCGGCGCCCAGGGCGCGTCCTCGGCCGGCGTGCGCGCCAGGCGCAGCAGCAGGGGCGCCCCGAACAGGACGGCCCCGCCCCCGGCCTCCAGCCAGCGCGCGGCCGCGACGAAGGCGTCGAGCGGCGTCACTTCACCGTGAAGCCGTACTGGCCGGCGGTGTGGTGCGTGTCGTCGGAGACCACGCGCCAGCGCACCTTGTAGGCGCCGGGCGCGAGCGGCGCGCCGACGTCGCCGGTCAGGACGGCGCCCGAGGCGCTCACCTTCACCGGCGCGGGGCCTGACGGGCCCGCCACGTCGAACGTCGAGAACCGCGCCACCAGCGCCTCGCTGAAGGTCAGCACGATGCGGCGCGGCGCGGCGACGGCGGCGTCCCTGGCGGGCGAGGACGACTTCAGGTGGGCGTGCGCCTGCGCCGCGCCGGCGGAGACGGCGAGCAGGGCGGCCGAGAGGACCAGGATTCGCATGGGTGGAGGGCTCCTTCGTTCGCCTCCTTACGCCCGCGTGGAACCGACGGGGAGGCCGGAACGGTTCTGTCGTGTCGGGCCCCCGCTCGGAGACCGTTTCCATGCGCCTCACCCGTTCCTTCGTCCCGGCCGCGCTGGCGGCGAGCCTCCTCCTGGCGACCTCCGCGGCCGCGCAGGAGACGGAGACGCCGTCATCGCGCCCGTCGCCCTCTCCGGGCGCGCCCACGCCGCCCGTCTCCGCGCCGCAGGACGCGGCGCCGACCTCGGCCACCGCCGCCGACCGGTCGGTCGGCGAGGCCGCCGTCCGCAACCAGTGCGGAGCCGACCGCGCGCGCTTCTGTCGGGAGGGCGGCGGTGCGGGCGGCGTGGCGTGCCTGACCGACCACTTCTCCAAGCTCTCGCCCGACTGCCAGTCGGCGGTGCACGCCCTCGGCGAGGTCAAGGGCGCGCGCAGCGGGTCGGGCGGCTAGCGGCGCAGCCGCAGGCCCACGCGCACCAGGCGCGGCGCGTCGTAGCTGTAGACGCCGTCCGCCGTCTCGGCGGTCTGGACGGCGGCGTCGAACACGTTGTCGGCGGCCACGAACACCGACAGGTCTCGCCGCAGCTCCCACTCCGCGCGCAGGTCGACGGTGACCGCCGGACGCAGCCGCAGGGTGTTCAGGTCGTCTTCGAAGCGCGCGCTCTCGTAGCGCACGTCCACCGCCGCCTCGAGCCGCGGGAAGAGGCGCCAGCGCGCCTCCGCGGTGGTGGTCAAGCGCGGCGTTAGCGCCGGGCGCTTGCCCTCGAGCTGCGGATCCAGCCGCGTCGAGTCCACGGCGGCGTAGGTGTAGGCGGCGCCTGCGCTCAGGTGCAGCTGGTCGCCGAGGAGGCGCAGGTCGCCGTCGGCCTCCAGGCCGGTCGCGTCGACGGAGCCGGCGTTCTCGCGCTGGCGCAGCACGCCGCCCGCCGGCACGAAGCCCGCGATGGGGAAGGTGGCCGGGCCGGCGCCCACCGTCACGTTCAGAACGGCGTCCTCCAGCCGGTTGCGGAACACGGTGGCGGCGGCGGTGAACGGGCCCCGCGCGTAGTCGACGCCGACCTCCGCCCCGTACAGCCGCTCGGGCACGAGGCCGGGGTTCGACTCGGTGAGGTTGTTGCCGACGCGGAAGGGGCGGTGCAGCTCGTTCAGCGTCGCGGGTCGGAAGCCGGCGTAGGCCGCGGTGCGGAGCGCCAGGCCCGCCAGGCCCAGGTCGGCGAGGTCGCGCTTCACGCCGAGGCGCGCGGTGGGCTCCACCCCGTCCTGGTCGGCGGGGCGGTTGTCCAGCGCGGTGACGCCGGTGGCGATCACGCGCTCCACGCGTTCGCCGTCGGTGTCCGACCAGCGGTCCACGCGCGCGCCGGCGGCCAGGAGCCAGGGGCCGGCTTGGTCGGAAGCCTCCACGTAGGCGCCGGCCACCAGCGTCTGCCCGCCCGCCTTGCGCGTGCGCGTGAAGCCGTCCGCGGCGGCGATGTAGGAGCTGAGCTCGCGCGTCTCGCCCGTGGCGCCGCGCACGTCGGTTCCGACCTCCAGGCTGGCCGCACCGATCAAGCGTCGCCAGGCCGCGTTCAGCCCCCAGCCGAGCGCGGGCGTCGCCTCCTGCACGTTGGCGGGCGTTGAGGTGTCGCGCGCGTTCGAGGTGGAGGCGGTCGAGTTGTACAGGTCCGACGCCGAGGCCCACGCCTGCAGGCGGAAGCCCGCGCGGTCCGCCGTGGGCTGGCCGGCGAGCGTCAGCGACAGCTGCTGGCCCGAAGCGCGCGAGCCGGAGCCGACCACGCCCGCGCCGCGGTCCTCCTCGTAGCCGGAGACGCGCGCGGCCAGCACGGCGGAGCCCACGTCCTGCTCGACGCGTCCCGCCGCCGCCCAGCTGTGCAGGTCGAGCGGCCGGTCGGCGGCCCCGCGGCCGGCGCGCACGGGGATCCACCCGTCGCTCTCCTGGCCGGAGGCGAAGCCCTCCACGCGCGTCGGGCCGTTCCCGCCCGCGCCGCCCTCCAGCGTCTCCTGCCGGTAGCCGAGGGAGCCGGCGGAGGCGGAGCCGGCCACGCCGTCCCCCTCGCGGCTGTCGAGCTGGACCACGCCCGTGAGCGCGCCCGCGCCGTACGGACCGGAGCCCGCGCCGCGCACGATCCGCGCCGAGCCGATGGTCTCGGAGGGCAGGGCGGTCCAGATCACCCAGCCGCCGAAGGGGTCGTTCTGCGGCACGCCGTCCAGCGTCACCAGCGCGCGGCTGGCGCCGGAGCCGGCGATGGCGCGCAGGCTCGCGCCCTGGGTGGTGGGGTTGGCCCCGAGCGTCGACGTGCGCCGGTAAAGCGAGAAGCCGGGCGAGGTCTTCAGCGCCTGGTCGAGGTCGGTGGCCTGCTCGAGCACCTGCGGGTCGACGCGCGTGACGGAGAAGGCGGCCTCGCCCGCCGGGTCGGGCAGGCGCGCGGCGCGCACCACCACCTCGTCCGCGGCGGACGCGGCGGGCGGAGGCGGCGGGACGTCGAACATCGACGGCCTGCTTACGGTGCGCGGGCGGGTGCGGCCTAGCGTGCGCGGGCCACAGGCGAGGACGATCGGTCGTGGGGCGTGATGGACAGCCCACCTTCCCTCCGTCGCCCTCAAGACAAGCCCGAGGGCGACGGAGCTGGAGGGAGAAGCCGTGACGAAGAAGCCCCGCGGCGCAGGGCCGCGGGGCTGGAGTCGTCAGCGGCGCAGAGAGACGCGCGCCGCCAGAGGAGGAGGCGGGCCTAAGCGGCCTTCGCTTCGCCCTCGATCTGCTGCGGGGCCGGCTGGACCTGCGCCGGGGCGCCCGTGCCGATCTCGATGCGGCGGGGCTTCAGGCTCTCGGGCAACTGGCGCTCCAGCGAGATGGAGAGCAGGCCGTCGCGAAGGTCGGCCCCGGTCACCACCACGTAGTCGGCCAGCTGGAACCGGCGCTCGAAATTGCGCTCGGCCAGGCCGCGGTGGAGGTAGCGGCGGCCCTCGTCGTTGGCCGTCTTGCGGCCCTGCACGGTGAGGGTGTTCTCGCGGGCCTCGATGTTCAGCTCGGCGGAGCTGAAGCCGGCCACCGCCACCTCGATCCGGTAGGCGTTCTCGCCCACGGTCTCGATGTTGTAGGGCGGGTAGCCCGCGGGGCCCTCGGCCTTGGAGGCCGTCTCCAAGAGCGTCGCCATCCGGTCGAAGCCGACGACGGAACGGTACAGCGGGGTGAAGTCGATGGTGCGCATGGGAAGCATCCTCCTGCATCAGCAAGGTTGCGGCGCACCGGCCTGCGTGAGCCGGCGCGCGGTGGGGTTTCGAGCCGTGCGACGTCCCCGAAGGCGGCGTCTCTGACCCGCGGCGAGGCCCGGCGAACCGGCGTCTCTCCGCACGCGGTGAGATGGGGCGCCGTGCGGACGGCGCAAGGGACCGCCGCCTTGTTTCGGGCGCCGCCATGCGGGCATGTTCACCCGAAAGCTTCGCCGCTGGAGTCCCCGACCCTATGACGTTCCGCCTCCCCGCCGCCGCCGCGCTCCTGGCCCTCGCCGTCGCGGGGTCCGCCAACGCCCAGGCGGGCTGGAACAAGAAGAAGGACCTGCCGCCGCCGCCCGCCTCGGCGGGGACGGCCGGCGTGCAGCGCGTGCGCGACGACGCGCCCGCCGCCCTGGCGGCCGCGGTCAACGATCCGGCGCGCCCGGCCTCCGATCGGGCGCGCGACAGGTACCGCCACCCCGCGCAGACGCTGAGCTTCTGGCGCGTGAAGCCGGGCGACACGGTGGTCGACCTGCAGCCGGGCGGCGGCTACTGGACGGCCATCCTCGTCCCCTACCTGCGCGACACCCACGGCCGCTACATCGCCGGAGCCGGCGCGGGCGGCCGCGACGCCTTCCTGGCCAAGTGGGGCGACAAGACGCGCTACGGCGACGTCACCTATGTGACCTTCAACAAGACCTCGGCGGCCGTCGTCCCGGCGGGCACGGCCGACGTGGTCATCTCCTCGCGCGAGATCCACAACTGGATGGGCGGCGGCATGCTGGACAAGGCCATGGCCGACGCCTTTGCGGCGCTGAAGCCCGGCGGCGTCTTCGCGGTGGAGGAACACCGGGCCGACGGCTCGCCCGTGAAGGCCGACGGCTCGGCCGGCTACGTGCGCACCTCCGACGTGGTCGAGGCGGCGCAGCGGGCGGGCTTCCGCCTGGACGCCGCCAGCGAGATCAACGCCAACAAGGCCGACACCAAGGACCATCCCTTCGGCGTCTGGACCCTGCCGCCCACGCGCCAGAGCACCGCCGACGGCAAGGGCGCCGACCCGACGTTCCAGCACGCCAAGTACGACGCCATCGGCGAGAGCGACCGCATGACCCTGCGGTTCGTGAAGCCCTGACCCTCGCCCGCGCCCTCCGCGGCGGGCGCCTCGCCGCGCTCGCCCTGCTGCTGGCGGCCCGGCCGGCGGCGGCGGTGGAGCGGCTGGTGCCGGCCAGGCGCCTCCTGCCGTACTTCGACTACTACCTCGGCATGGCGGAGGCGCGACGCGACCGGTTCCGCCCCGCCTACCAGGTGCTGGTCGACGGCCGGCCCTACACGGGCGAGATCGCGCTGGTGGACGGCGGCCGGCGCACGCCGCTGGCGCTCGGGCCGGACGGGCGCTTCGACCAGTTCCCCACCCTCGCGCAGTTGAAGCGCCGCCCCATGCTGGCTCTCGACGCCGCGCCGAACGCCCGCATCAAGGCCGACCTCGGCGTCGAGGCTCTGACCCCGCACACGCCCGAGATCGCCACGGCGCCGCTCCGCCAGTCCATCGACCAGCTCAACGCGGCGCTGAAGGGGACGGCGGGCATGCTGTCCTTCGTGGTGCCGAAGTTCGGGCGCGCGTTCTTCGTCTTCGGCGGCCGCCGGGGCGTGGCGGTGGCGGCCGACGGCGCCGCGCAGCCCCTGCCGCTGGGCGAGGACGAACCCGTGGAGCCGTTCTGGAGCCCCCGCCGCCAGCCCGCCGCGACCGTGGTGCGCTTCCCCGCCGCGCCCGCGCGCGTGCTCCTCGTGCCGGGAAGCTGAACGCCTGCGGTTGACGCTGCGTCGCGCCTTGCGGCCCCGCGGCGGCGATGCTTAGTCCCCGCCGCGCCCCGATGACCGGGGCCGGCAGGAGAGGGCGCCATGGCGACGTTGGAAGAGGTCACCGATAGCTTCAAGACGGCGGTGGGCGCCGACTCCGGCCTGGGCAAGGCCGTGAAGTTCAACATCAAGGACATGGGCATCATCCACATCGACGGCGGCTCGGTCACCAACGACGACAAGCCCGCCGACTGCACCATCACCATGGCCAAGGACGACTTCGAGAAGCTGAGCGCCGGCACGCTCGACCCGACCATGGCCTTCATGCAGGGCAAGCTGAAGATCGACGGCGACATGGGCGTGGCCATGAAGCTGCAGCCGCTGCTGGCCAAGGCGCGCGGCTAGGCCGCGGGCCCGGTCTGACAAGGCGCGAGGGCTGGCGATGACGACGGCGGCCCCGCTCTTCCGCGTGGAGGGTGGGCCGCCGATCCCGCCGGGCGGCGAGGCATCGTTCGTGCGCGCCCGCTCCGGCGACCGGCTGCGCGTCGCCGTGTGGATCCCGCCCGGCGCGGCGCGTGGCTCGGTGGTGCTGAGCCCCGGCCGGACGGAGGCGATCGAGAAGTACGGCGAGGTGGTGGGCGAGCTCCTCGCCCGCGGCTTCGCCGTGCTGTGCCACGACTGGCTGGGGCAGGGCCTCAGCGACCGCCTGCACCGCGACGCCCTGCGCGGCCACATCCGCGGCGGGGCCGCGCGCTTCCTCGCCGACTTCGCCGACGTGCTCGCCGCGCACGAGGCGCGGCTGCCGCGGCCCTGGATCGGGGTCGGCCACTCCATGGGCGGCGGGCTGACCGCGCTGGCCGCGGTGCGGACGCCGGCGTTGTTCGACGCGGTGCTGCTCTCGGCGCCCATGACGGGCGTGCTGACGGGCGCGCAGCCGCAGGCGCGCGTGCGCTCCGCGGCGCGTGTCATGAGCTGGGTCGGCTTGGGCGCCGGCCTGCCGCTGCCGCAGGTCGACCCGTTGCGCGACCGGTTCGAGACCAACATCCTCACCCACGACCGCGCTCGCTTCGAGCGCACCGCCGCGCTCCTGCAGGCGCATCGCGAGCTGCTCCTCGCCGGCCCGACGTGGAGCTGGCTGCGCTTCGCGTTCGAGCTCTCGGACGCCCTGGCCGCGCCCGGGGCCGCCGAGGGCGTCACAGCGCCCGTGCGCGTGCTCGTCGCGGCCGAGGAGAAGCTGGTCGACAACGCCTGCACCCGCTGCTTCGCCGAGCGCCTGCCGAACGCGACCTACGCCGAGGTGGCGGACGCCTATCACGAGCTCCTGATGGAGACCGACGCGGTCCGCGCGCAGGTGTGGGCCGCGTTCGACGAGCTGGTGGACGCGATCAGGCCGCCGAGCGCCTGAGCGCGGTCAGCGCCTCCTCCAGGCACGCGGGATCGCCCGCCGCGCAGACCTGGCCGCGGTCGCCGAGGCCGGCTTCCGCGAGGGGACGGCCGCGCCAGTCGGTGACCACGCCACCCGCGCCCTCCACCACGGGGATGCAGGGCTCGATGTCCCAGCGCTTGAGGCCGCTCTCCACCACGAGGTCCACGCCGCCCAGCGCCACCAGGGCGAACAGGTAGCCGTCGCCGCCCAGGCGCGTCAGCCGGCTGGCCGCCTTGACCTGCGTCCACGCTCCGAGCTCGGCGCCGTTGAAATAGCTGTGCGGGTCCGTGGCGGCGAGGGTGGCCTCGGTGAGGCGGCGCGGGCGGACGCGGATCGGGCGCTCGCCTCCGCGCGACAGGAGCCTGGAGCCGCCCGCGTGGCCTACGAACAGCTCGCCGATGTAGGGCTGGCCGATGGAGCCCAGCACGGGGCGGCCGCGGAAGTTCAGCCCGATCAGCGTCACCCAGAGTGGGATGCCGCTGATGAAGGCGCGGGTGCCGTCGACGGGGTCGAGCACCCAGGTCCATTCGGCGTCCGGACGGTCCTCGCCCTCCTCCTCGCCGACCACGCCGTGGTCGGGGTGGTGCTCGGCGATCAGGCGGCGGATGGCGCGTTCGGCCCCGCGGTCGGCCTCGGTGACGGGGTCGAAGCCGCCGCCGACGGTGTTGGCCGCGCCCTTGTCATCGACCGGCGTGTCGGTGCGGAAGCGCGGCAGCGTCTCCGCCGAAGCCGCCCTATGCAGCTCGATCAGGAAGGGTTCGAAGGCGGCGAGGTCATCGGGCGAGGGGAGGGCGGCCATGGCGCCTTTAAGCACGCCCGCCGCCGCCCGGCGCGCCTCAGAGCGGCAGCTCGTGCCCGTGCAGCGACTTGGCGAGGTCCAGCAGGCGGCGGCGGGGGCGCTCGCCCAATTGGTAGTAGGCGCGGATCAGGTCCAGCGTCTCCTTGCGGGCCAGCACCTCGCCCGAACCCTTCTCCTCCGGCCCGTCCTGGCTGGTGGCCAGGCCGTCGTAGAAGTAGCTCACGGGCGACTGGAGCGCCTCGGCCAGCTGCCACAGGCGCGCGGCCGAGATGCGGTTGGCGCCGCACTCGTACTTCTGGATCTGCTGGAAGCGGATGCCCACGCCTTCGGCCAGCTGCTGCTGCGTCAGGCCGAGCAGGCGGCGGCGGCGGCGCAGGCGCTTGCCGAGGTGCAGGTCGATGTCGGTGGCCATGGCGCGGATCCCGGGAGCGCGTCCCACCGTGGGACGGATGCCCGGAGGGGGAGCAAACGCCGCGCCGCGCTCGCCTGACCCGCGATCCCCCGCCGCGCGAGCGGGTGCGCCGGAGACGCGAAAGGGCGGCGCCCCGGCTGGAGCGCCGCCCCTCGCTGGATCTACGTCCGCCTCAGCGGCCGGGGCCGCTCGGCGTGGTGCTCGTGCCGGTGGGCGTGTTGCTCGGGTTGGAGCCCGAGGCATTCGGCGAGGACGACGAGTTCACCGTGCCCGTCGACGACATGGAGCCCGTGGTCGTGCCCGAGGTGGTGCGTCCGCCGCGGCTGGACGCGCCGGAGGTGGACCCCATGGTGCTGCTCGACATCGAGCCCGGCTGCGAGCCGAGCGAGCCGGTCAGCGGCATGGAGCCGCTGCTGCTCATGGAGCCCGAGGTGGAGCCCGCGCCGTAGGTGCCGCCCGTGGTCGAGCCGCTCATGCCGGAGCCGCTCATGCCCGAGCCGGACATGCCGGACATGCCCGTGCCGGTCGCGCCGGTGGAGCCCACGGCCGAACCGGTGCCGCCGGCCGAGCCGGACGCCTGGCCGCCGCCCGCGGTCGAGCCGCCGGACTGCGCGCCGGCCGCGCCGGCGGAGAGGAGAAGAGCCGCGCCTGCGGCGATGGCGATCTTACGCATGTGTCGCTCCCGTACATTCTGATGGGGGTGCGCCGTGCTTCAGGAACGGCGTGTGTACGGAGAGGTAACCCGCGGGCCGCGCGAAGGTTGTTCTAACCCGGAAGATTCCCGCCGGGTCAGTCCTCCTTCACCCGCCGCTTGCGGAACGAGGGGTTCAGCACCTGCTTGCGCAGGCGGATGGACTTGGGCGTGACCTCGACGAGTTCGTCCTCCTCGATGTAGGCGATGGCCTGCTCGAGCGTCATGCGCCGAGGCGGCGTCAGGCGGATGGCCTCGTCCTTGCCGCTGGCGCGCACGTTGGTGAGCTGCTTGGCCTTCATCGGGTTGACGTCCAGGTCGTCCTGGCGGGCGTTCTCGCCGATGATCATGCCCTGATAGGTCTTCTCACCGCCGCCCACGAACATGGTGCCGCGCTCCTCGAGGTTCCAAAGCGCGTAGGAGGCCGTTTCGCCGTCGGAGTTGGAGACCAACACGCCCTTCCGGTTGGCGTCGATCGCGCCCTTGTAGGGCTCGTAGTGGCTGAACACGCGGTTGAGCACGCCCGAGCCGCGGGTGTCGGTCAGGAACTCGCCCTGATAGCCGATCAGCGAACGCGAGGGTGCCTGCAGCGAGATGCGCGTCTTGCCCGCGCCGGAGGGGCCCATGTCCTTCAGCTCGGCCTTCCGGGCGCTGAGCTTCTCGATGACGATGCCGGAGAACTCCTCGTCGACGTCGATCACCACGTCCTCGATCGGCTCCAGGCGCGCGCCGGTCTCCTCGTCCTTCTGGAATACGACGCGGGGGCGGCTGATGGAGACCTCGAAGCCCTCGCGGCGCATGCCCTCGATGAGCACGCCGAGCTGCAGCTCGCCGCGGCCGGCGACCTCGTAGGCGTCCTTCTCGCTGGTCTCGGTGACGCGAATGGCGACGTTGGACTCCGCCTCCTTCTTCAGGCGCGCGGCGATCACGCGGCTCTGCACCTTGTCGCCCTCCTTGCCGGCCAAGGGGGAGTCGTTGACCGAAACGGTCATGGAGATGGTCGGCGGGTCGATGGGCTGAGCCGGCAGGGCGGTCGTGACCTCCATGACGCAGAGAGTGTCCGCCACGGTCGCCTTGCTGAGACCCGCGATGGCGACGATGTCGCCGGCCTCGGTGCCCTCGTCCACAGGCTGGCGCTTCAGGCCGCGGAAGGCGAGCACCTTGGTGATGCGCCCGCGCTCGATCTCCTTGCCCTCGCGATCCAGGGCGTGGATCGCCATGCCGGGCGTGGCGCGACCGGCCTCGATGCGTCCGGTGAGGAGGCGGCCGAGGAAGGGGTCGCTCTCGATCAGCACGCTCAGCATCTGGAACGGCTCGTCGGCGCGGGCCACGGCCTTGGGCTCGGGCACGTGGCGCACGATCAGGTCGAACAGCGGCGCCAGGGTGTCGTTCGGCTTGGCCATGTCGAGCGTCGCCCAGCCGTTCTTGCCGCTGGCGTAGATGTGCGGGAAGTCGAGCTGCTCGTCGGTGGCGCCCATGGCGGCGAACAGGTCGAAGGCGTCGTTCAGCACCTTGTCCGGGTCGGCGTGGGGGCGGTCGACCTTGTTGAGGCACAGGATCGGGCGCAGGCCCATCTTCAGCGCCTTGCCGAGCACGAACTTGGTCTGCGGCATGACGCCTTCCTCGGCGTCCACCAGGATCACGCAGCCGTCCACCATGCCCAGGATGCGCTCCACCTCGCCGCCGAAGTCGGCGTGGCCGGGCGTGTCGATGATGTTGATGCGCGTGTCGCCGGCCTCGCCGTGCCACAGCACGCTGGTGCACTTGGCCAGGATGGTGATGCCGCGCTCGCGCTCCTGGTCGTTGGAGTCCATGGCGCGCTCGACGGTCGCCTCGTTGGCCCGGAACACGCCGGACTGGGCCAGGAGCTGGTCCACGAGCGTGGTCTTGCCATGGTCGACGTGGGCGATGATGGCGATGTTTCGAAGCGACATGGGGTCTCGTCTGAACGTGCGGCGACGCCGCGGAGCTTAAGCGCCGCGCGGTGTCACAAGGCCTGGATCGTCGGGATCGGTCGGGAGATAGGCGAAGCGCGGCCGGAACGCCAGCCTTCGCAGGTGCGGCGCCCTGATCCGTTCAGGTCCCGTAAGGCCCGATCGGCGGCGGCTCGTACGGCCCCGTCGCCACGAACGCCCCGTTGCGGAACCCCGGCTTGCCGTAGCGGAACAGCGAGCCGTCCGGCGCCAGCGTTCGCCCGCCCGCCGCGCGCAGCACCGCGTCGCCCGCGGCCGTATCCCACTCCATGGTCGGGCCGGTGCGCGGGTAGACGTCCGCCTCGCCCGCCGCGAGCACGCCGTACTTGAGCGAGGAGCCCGTCGACACGCGCTCGTGCGGCGGCAGGGCGGCGATGTAGCGGTCCAGCGCCGACGAGCCGTGGCTGCGCGTCGCCACCACCGTCAGCCGCTCGCCCGGCGCGCGCACCCGGATCGGCCGCCACGCGCCCACCTCGCCCGGCGTCGCCGCGCCCTCAGCGAGCCACGCCCCGCGCCCGGCCTCGCCGGCGAACAGCCGCCCCAGCGCCGGCGCATAGACCACGCCGAGTACGGGCGCGCCGTCCTCGATCAGCCCGACGTTGACCGTGTAGTCGGTTCCGCCGCGCACGAACTCGCGCGTGCCGTCCAGCGGGTCCACCAGGAAGAAGCGCCGACCCACCTGCGGCGTGCGCCCGGCCGCCACCTCCTCTTCCGCCACGATGGGCGTGTCCGGCGCGAGCCCCTGCAGGGCGTCCAGCAGCACGGCCTCGGCGGCGTGGTCGGCGGCGGTGACGGGGCTCTCGTCGGCCTTGGTGAGCGTCTCGAAACCCAGCGCCACGTGCCGCTGGATCTCCGCCCCGGCGCGGAGCGAGGCGGCGACGAGGCCGTCGAGGAGGGAGGAGGGGGCTGGCATGGACCTCGGCTAAGCGGCATGCGCCTGTCGGGCAAGGACCCACCGAACGGTTATGAAACCGCGGCTGATCGGAAAGGAGCGAAACCGGTCAGCGTCTCGGAGGAGCTGACGTAACCAGTCAAGGTCACGCCGTTGTCTCGGCACATCTGCTCAAGATAGATGCTAGTGAACTGCATCAGGTAGAAGAGAACTTGCAGGTCATCAGCGCCCAGGGCGTACATGGTGCGTTCTTGCCAGCTGGAAGTGACATGCACCTCAGCTTTCTTCTGGGTCAAGGTCACTCCGTCTCCGAGATCGACATCCTGGTCAGGCAGGCCGCGTATCAGGATGCTGATCACGCCGGACTCTCCCGCATCGTTACACCAATCAAGGTAGCGAGGTCCCAAAGCTTGTATCATCACCTTCTCCCAGGAGATGTATGTTGTTGCGCGTTGTAGAGCGGCGTATTTACTCCGCTCATTCCATCTCGGAGGCACTCTGAATACCTTGTCCAGGCCGTCTCTCTGCAAATACCAAAGATTTGCTTGCTGCTTTTCGGCCCCCGACCGTACATGGCGGCTCTTGTCTGGCGATCTACCAAATCCGCATCGAGCTGCTCCTTACATTCCTCGTCATATCGCCCCTTAGGCGGAGGCTCGGGCGGCGGAACGCCAGCCTGCCTGGATGTCTGCGGAACAGGCTCGGGCGGCTGCCGCGAGTCGCCCGTCAGCCCCAGCATGGCCCCGCCCAGGACCCCGGCCGTCGCCACCGCACCACCCGCCGCCGCGACTGCGCCGGCTGCCGCCGCCGCCGCCGTGCGCGCCGCCGAGGCCGCGAGAGGGGCGACGAAGCTCGGCATGCGCGATCCACCGGCTCCATGTTCGCCAGCGAAGCGGCCTCCGCCTGGCTGGCCCTTAGGCACTCGGGCCTGGTCCGGCCGGTACTTCAGCTCCAGCCGAGCCAGCGCGGCCAGCACGCGCAGCCCGGCGATCTCGCCCTTCAGCCTTAAACGTCCTGTTCCCGGTCCATGGCGCCTCCTGACCTCAAGAGTCTAAGGCCGTCCGCGCCGACGGGGGTAAGCACGGGGACAGATCCGGCCCGCTTGCCCGCTGTGGCGGCCACCCATAGGTTCCGCCGCCATGGCCGCCCCCGCCGCACCGCTGCGCACCTACCTCGAGTTCGAGAAGCCCATCGCCGAGCTGGAGGCGAAGATCGAGGAGTTGTCGGGGCTCGAGGCCTCCGCCGGCCTCGACGCCCAGCTCGCGTCGCTAAGCGCCCGCGCCGTCGAGCTGCGCCGCCAGGCCTACGCCGACCTCGACCCCTGGCGGCGCACGCAGGTGGCGCGTCATCCCGAGCGGCCGCACTTCACCAACTACCGCGACGGCCTGATCGAGGACTGGACCGAGCTCCGCGGCGATCGCGCCTTCGGCGACGACCAGGCCATCATGGGCGGCCTGGGCCGCTTCCGCGGCCGCTCCGTCGTGGTCATGGGCCAGGAGAAGGGGGCCGACACCGCCTCGCGGCTCAAGCATAACTTCGGCATGGCCAAGCCCGAGGGCTACCGCAAGGCCGTGCGTCTGATGGACCTGGCAGAGCGCTTCGGCCTGCCCGTGCTCACCTTCGTCGACACCGCCGGCGCCTACCCCGGCATCGGCGCCGAGGAGCGCGGCCAAGCCGAGGCCATCGCCCGCTCCACCGAGCGCGGCCTGACGCTGGCCACGCCGTCGGTCGCCACCATCATCGGCGAGGGCGGCTCGGGCGGCGCCATCGCCATCGCCGCCGCCAACCGCGTGCTGATGCTCGAGCACTCGATCTACAGCGTGATTTCGCCGGAGGGCGCCGCCTCCATCCTGTGGCGCGACGGGGCCAAGGCCAGGGACGCCGCCGGCGCCATGAAGATCACCGCCCCAGACCTCCTGCGCCTCAAGATCATCGACGAGGTCGTCCCCGAGCCCGTCGGCGGCGCCCACGCAGACCGGGCCGCCGCAGTGACGGCGGTGGGCGACGCGGTGGAGCGCGCCCTGGGAGAACTCGACGGCCTGACACCCGACCAGCTGCGGGCGCAGCGGGCGGAGCGCTTCTACGCCATCGGCCGCGCGTGATCGCGGCGCTGGCCGTCCTGGCGCTCGCCGCCCCCGCCCGCTCCACCCCGCCCTCGCCCGACCTGCCGGACGTGGTTGTCGAGGCGGCGGTGTCGCGCCTCTACAGCCCGGCCTACCGCCGCTGCGTGGACACGGTCGTGTCCGACAACGACACCGCCGCCTGCGCCAACGCCGAGGCCGACCGCTGGGACAGACGGCTGAACGCCGCCTACCGGCTGGACCTGGACAGCATCTCGCCCGCCGAGCAGGCCGACCTGCGCCGCGCCCAGCGCGCCTGGACCGCGTTCCGCCAAGCCGACTGGACCTCGCGCCAGCACGGCGAGGACTGGGGCTCGTCCGCCGCCGTCAACGCCGCGCGCACCCGCCTGCGCCTCACCGCCGAACGCGTCCTGCAGCTCGAGGCCTTCCCGCCCGGCGGCTGCGGCAAGGTGGAGTGCTGAGACGCTGAGCGTCGCGCGGCTCGGACACACACACGCCCTGGTCGCCCCTCTCGCCGGCGGATGCGGAACGGCCGCCCGGGTGCTAGACGCAGCGCTATGCCAGTAGACCCGTCGCGAATCCGCAACTTCTCCATCGTCGCCCACATTGACCACGGCAAGTCCACGCTGTCCGACCGCCTGATCCAGACCACGGGTGGACTGACGTTGCGTGAGATGAAGGAACAAGTTTTGGACTCGATGGAGATCGAGCGCGAACGCGGGATCACCATCAAGGCTCAGACTGTGCGGCTCGACTACCGCGCGCAGGACGGGCTCGACTATGTGTTGAACCTGATCGACACGCCGGGCCACGTGGACTTCGCCTACGAGGTCTCGCGCAGCCTGACCGCCTGCGAGGGCTCGATCCTGGTGGTGGACGCCAGCCAGGGGGTGGAGGCGCAGACGCTGGCCAACGTCTACCAGGCCATCGAGGCGAACCACGAGATCGTGCCCGTCCTCAACAAGATCGACCTGCCCGCCGCCGACGTCGACCGCGTCAAGGCGCAGATCGAGGAGGTGATCGGCATCGACGCCAGCGACGCGGTGCTCGCCAGCGCCAAGACCGGCCTCGGCATCGCCGAGACGCTGGAGGCCATCGTCACGCGCCTGCCGGCCCCGAAGGGCGACGCCTCGGCCCCCCTCAAGGCGCTCCTGGTCGACGCCTGGTACGACCAGTACCTGGGCGTCGTGGTGCTGGTGCGCGTGTTCGACGGCCAGCTCCGCGTCGGCCAGCAGATCAAGACCCTGCAGCGCCACGCCAGCTACCGCGTGGAGAAGCTCGGCGTGTTCAAGCCCAAGGCCACTGACGTGGACGTGCTGGGCCCCGGCGAGATCGGCTTCATCACCGCCGCCATCAAGGAGGTGGCCGACGCCGCCGTGGGCGACACCCTCACCGAGGAGCGCCGCCCCACCCTCACAGCACTCCCCGGCTTCAAGGAGGTGCAGCCCGTGGTGTTCTGCGGCCTCTTCCCCGTCGACGCCGCCGACTTCGAGGACCTGCGCGCCGCCGTCGGCCGCCTGCGCCTCAACGACGCCAGCTTCACCTGGGAGATGGAGACCAGCGCCGCCCTGGGCTTCGGCTTCCGCTGCGGCTTCCTAGGCCTGCTCCACCTGGAGATCATCCAGGAGCGCCTCTCCCGCGAGTTCGACCTCGACCTGATCGCGACCGCCCCCAGCGTGGTCTACAAGCTGACCCTGAACGACGGCTCGGAGATCGACCTCCACAACCCCGCCGACATGCCCGACCCCGTGCGCATCGCGTCGATCGCCGAGCCCTGGATCAAGGCCACCATCTTCACGCCGGACGAGTACCTCGGCGGCGTCATCAAGCTCTGCCAGGACCGCCGCGGCCAGCAGCGCGAGCTTTCCTACGTCGGAACCCGCGCCATGGTGGTCTACGACCTGCCCCTGAACGAGGTGGTGTTCGACTTCTACGACCGGCTGAAGAGCATCAGCAAAGGCTACGCCAGCTTCGACTACTCGATCGACACCTACCGCGAGGGCGACCTCGTCAAGATGAACGTGCTGGTCAACGCCGAGCCCGTGGACGCCCTCAGCATGCTGGTCCACCGCACCCGCGCCGAGAGCCGGGGCCGCGGCATGGTGGAGAAGATGAAGGAGCTGATCCCGCCCCACATGTTCCAGATCCCGGTGCAGGCGGCCATCGGCGGCCGCATCATCGCCCGCGAGACCGTCCGCGCGCTCCGCAAGGACGTCACCGCCAAGTGCTACGGCGGCGACGCCAGCCGCAAGCGCAAGCTCCTGGACAAGCAGAAGGAGGGCAAGAAGCGCATGCGCCAGTTCGGCAAGGTGGAGATCCCGCAGGAGGCGTTCATCGCCGCGCTGAAGATGGATGCGGATTGACGATGCCAACCAGGACAATACGTAGATCCGAGTTCTACGCCTTCGTAGACTGGAATTCACAGATCATCAATTCCGGGCAGAAAACCGAGAAGCGGTCTGAGCGTCGCGCCTTGAAGACGGCGGACTTCGTCACGAGACAGGTCGCACATGCAATCAGTGTGGAAGGGCCCAGAGCAGACCTGTATTCCGTAAGGGTGCGCGCGTATCACGGCTGGCACCGAGGGCTCACCCCGACGCCTAATCGCACAGCCCTGCAAGAGCTTGAGAAAGAAAACCTTCTTCCTGCCCAGCTAGGAAATGTCAGATTTGAATGGCACCGCTGTTTTGGCGATGAACTCATCTCTGCCCCATCAAGGCGGCTTGTGAAAAGGATCGCTGCGCACCTGCCAGATACGCTGCGGGCGGACAGGCAGGATCGGACACGAGAGCGGGAAAAGATGGTGGACACGGCACTGTGCTGTGACCTCCTCTGCGTGAGTAGAAGCGAGCCATCAAGCTGGCTCCTCGTCCTTGCAGAGGATGACGACGTGTTCCCCGCCGTGTTTACGAGCGAGCAATGGATAGAGGGCAGGGGCGGCAGGGTCGCCGTGCTTAGACGACGGCCTTCGGAAGGACATCTGCGAACCGATGGTCTCCTGTGGAGAATGAAGCCAGATGCTTAGCCTTAATCAGATTGTAGATGAGTTAGGCCGCTTTTCTGACCTAGATAGCGCTCCGCAGAGCGTACTCAGCGGCGACGATATGATCATTTCGCTACGTCAGGGCGGCGATGAGGTGCGCGTTCACATTTCAAGAGCGAACGGGCGCGTCATCGAGAAGAGGGAGAACGCCGATGGACCCCAACGTTACTCCACATTTGGAGGGTTGCTGGCCTCCCCTGGCTTCGGAAATCTTAGGCGCCTCATTGAAGCGCAAAAGGCACAGTTGCGTCGCGAGGCTCCCTACCTTTTCGACGGGTCGGAACAGTTGCCAACCATCGGAGACTTCGACGGAACAACAAGGAGCAGCGTTCTCGAACCTGTAAGTGACTGGCTCAAGCAGCGAAGCGGCAGTGAGAGGGTAAGCGCTCTTATCGTCGATGGGCCAGCCGGTATGGGAAAGACCCATCTGATCCGCAGACTCGTGCAGGAGAGGACCAAGGACTTTGGACCTGGATCCAGTCCGCCCCTTCTACATATTCAAAGTCGAGGTCGTAGACTAACAACTCTCAACGACGTTGTCGCGGGAACCCTTCAGACATTGCGTGTTTCGCTAACCTACGAGCAGGTGCCGGTTCTCCTGAGACACAACCTGCTGCAAGTAGCAATCGATGGCTTCGACGAGCTTGCGGATCCTGCTGGGTATGACACGGCATGGAACTCTCTTCGAGAGTTTATCGAAGATGTGAAGTCTGGTGGTACGTTGATATTAGCTGGGAGGGACACCTTCATCGACTCTGCTAGCGTGCGCCAATCCCTGCCTGTTCTTGACCATGGCGGGACGGAATCTGTGCATCTGCGCGGCCTGCGTCCTTCTGAAGCGAAGACTTGGCTCTCCGCACGGGGCTGGGATGCTGAGGAGCTTGTAACCCTTCAAGACTCTGGGCTCTTCGAGGAGGACTCGTACGCACTAAGGCCCTTTTTCCTTTCGCAGATTGCGGCGTTTCGGCCCGGTGTGTCAGGCAGTCAACTACTGATTGCGTATCCACTCGAAGTGCTCGTTGATCAGATCATCAAGCGGGAGGTCGGCATCCTTGAAGACAAAGTCAAGCCCCTTGAGGGCAGCCTTAGGGGTTTGCTCTATGAGTTCCTTCAAGAACTTGCGAGAGATATGGCGGATGTGGAAGTTGATGCCATAGACGAGGGATCTATAGCGCTTATCGCTCAAATCGTGTTTGCGGGTAGTGTCCGAGAAGACGACCTAGCAGTTCTTGTCAACCGGGCACTTGCTATGGCTCTTCTTGAGCCTGACGCGATTGCTGGAAGGAGGCGCTTTCCACACAGCGAAATACAGGACTACTTTCTTGGACTCTCTCACATCAGCCTGTTGACGGCTGGTGAACTGCCGAAATCGATCAGGAGGACTCCTCTTGGGGTCGACTTTTTAGAAACGTTCTATGACCTGCTTGGATTCAGCGGTAGCTCGTCGGTGGAGCCGTTCGCAACGTCGTGCCTCGTACAAATCCGTGCTGGCATCGGAGGTGACCGGGCACGAAGAAACTTATCTGCACTCTATCTGTGCGCCCTGTCGTCTGGGTTAGTTGAGAACGCACCGGACGCGCTGGATGCCTTTGTCGTGGATGACTTGGTTCTTAGAGGAACATTCCCGGTTCTTAAGATGAGATTCGCTGAAATCTCCCAGCTGGATGTAAGGGAGGCCGATCTCTCTTTACTAGAAATGCAGGACTCGGCGGTTGGTCTGCTCGTCGCTGACGACGCCTCACTGTTTTCTCGCAGCTTTCCTTATCCCGGTGCGCTCACTCTGCAAGAGCATGGCCGACCGCGATTTGTACACAGTCAAGTCGAGCGCGAAGGCTGGGTTGATGCGCATCGTGTCGGCGCAGGCGAGGTAGATATAGACTGGAGCCGCAATGGTTACACACAGCTCCTCGAAAAGGTGTGTAGAGTCATGCTGCGACAGTTTTGGGTGCGTAGCATCGAAGACAAGTCCCACAATCGTGTTCTGGATGACTCGCATTGGCCGGCCGTATTTGGCACCTTGAACAGACGCGGCCTGGTCACAGTGCGGTATGATGTGGAAGCCTCAGGTCCCCGTTCGGACTTCGTAAGAGTCCACAGGGCTAAAGACTTTGTGGACCGTCGCTCAGATGATCCACAGATACTCTCGGTCTATGAAGAGCTTGCGGCCATGCCGCTCGATTGATCAAGTGCCCCCGTGCTCGGCCGCGTCAAGGCGACCTGCGGCGCAGGAGGCGCGTTCCGCGCCTGCCTTGACCCGCCCTGCGCGCGGGGGCTGACGCGGAGGCGTCGGGACGCGGGGCGTCCCTCCAAAGTTCAACGCCCTGCGGGGCGTCGAACACAGGGCTGATGCAGACGAGAAGGTGGGGCGAAGTCTCGGCCCCTCTCCCGGCGGGAGAGGGAGGGGCCCGCCGCGTCAGCGGGGGGAGGGTGAGGGGTTACAGGTCCGGACGGGCTGGGCGCGGGTGCGCGGGGTCGGAGCCACAGAGCGGTGGGACCTGTAACCCCTCACCCCACCCTCTCCCGCCGGGAGAGGGCTCCCGCGTTCCGGCATGCGCCCATCCTGGTTGCATCAGCCCTGTGTTCGACGCGCCGCAGGCCGTCGAACTTGCTGATCTTGGGACGCCCCGCGTCCCGACGCCCAAGCGTCAGCCGTCGCGCGCAGGGCGGGTCAAGGCCGGGGAGCGAAGCGTGCCTTGACGCGTCCGAGCACGGTGGCGCTCCTCCGCCCATGTGCAACGCCTACGGCCTCCGCGCGCC
>CAXTBN010000041.1:0-26002 GCA_964242895.1 uncultured Caulobacteraceae bacterium
GCTGTCGATCTGCAGCAGCTGCGTGCGGTCCAGCACGCGGCGCAGGTCGGACCAGGTCGGCGGGCGCTCCGGGCGGGAGCGGGCGAAGCCCTGGGCGGCGAGGGCGACGCGGCGCGCGGCGGAGAGCGAGAGCGTCTGTGGCTTCACCGCCGCAGGCGGACTACAGGCCGGCGGCCTCGTCCAGTCCAAACATGAGGTTCAGGTTCTGGACCGCCGCCCCGCTGGCGCCCTTGCCGAGGTTGTCGAGGCGGGCGACCAGGCGCGCCTGTCGCGTCTCCTCCGAGCCGAACACGAACAGCTGCAGTCGGTTGGTTCCGTTCATCGCCTCGGGGTCCAGCGTCTTGAGGGCGGCGGCCTCCTCCAGACCGACCACCTCGAGGAAGCGGGCGCCGGCGTAGGCGTCGGCCAGCGCCTCATGCACCCGCGCCACCGTCGGCGCGCCGGACAACGCCCACAGCTGGAGCGGAACCTCCACCAGCATGCCCTGCGCGTAACGGCCGACCGCTGGGGCGAACAGCGGGTCGTGGTCGAGGCCGGCGTGAACGCGCATCTCGTCCACGTGCTTGTGCGCGAGGTGCAGGCCGTAGAGCCGGTACGGCGTCTCCACATAGTCGGGCGAGGCGGCGGCTTCGAACTCCGCGATCATCCCTTTCCCGCCACCCGTGTAGCCGGAGATCGCGTTGACGGTCGCCGGATGGCCGACGGACAGAAGGCCGGCGGCGACCAGCGGCCTCACCAGCGCAAGGAAGCCCGTCGGATAGCAGCCGGGGTTGGACACCCGCACGGCCGTTTCGACCGCGCGGCGGTGGCCGGGCGAGAGCTCGGGGAAGCCATAGGCCCAGCCGGGCGCGGTGCGGTGGGCGGTGGAGGCGTCGATCACCTTCACCGCCGGATCGGCGATCAGCGCGACGGCCTCGCGCGCCGCCTCGTCGGGCAGGCACAGGATCACCGCGTCCGCGCCGTTCAGGAGCTCGGCGCGGGCGGACGCCTCCTTGCGGCGGGCCGGGTCGATGGACAGGAGTTCGACGTCGCCGCGCCCCGCGAGGCGGTCGCGGATCTGCAGGCCGGTGGTGCCGGCCTCGCCGTCGATGAAGACCCTGAGCGTCACTCGCCTTCCCGCGCCGCGATCTCGCGCACCATGTCGAACACTTCAACGGCCATCGGCTGGAGGTCGGGGTGCTCGCCGTCTTCGATCCTCTTGGAGATCATCGTGAGAGCGTTGAGGGTCGCCGTCGACCCGCCCCAGCGCAGCGTCGGATCGCGACCCCATTCGTCGTCGATGATGACCCAGCGCAACGGCGTGCCGACCTTGAGCAGGTCGCCGAAGCACACTCCAAGCGATTGGAGCCGCCATGTGTCGTCGGGAGGAACAGCGCCGGCGTCGATCAGCCGCTGGAGTGCGACCATGTCGAGCGCGACGTCTCGCCCGAGGACATTGTCGATCGTCCGCCTGACCTCCGCGCGCTGACGCTGCGTCGCGGCCTCGTCGTCCGCGATCAGGTCCGAGAAGGACAATCCTCCGCTCACGTCGCACTCCCGAACGGAAAAAGGCGCTCCAGTCTCCCGGAGCGCCCGAAATCCCGCCCGCTGCAGGCCTCGATCAGCGCTTGGAGAACTGGAACGAACGACGGGCCTTGGCGCGGCCGTACTTCTTGCGCTCGACCACGCGCGAGTCGCGGGTGAGGAAGCCGTGCGGCTTCAGCACGGCGCGCAGGCCCGGCTCGTAGTAGGTCAGCGCCTTGGAGATGCCGTGGCGGATGGCGCCGGCCTGGCCGGAGAGGCCCGAGCCCTGCACCTGCACCTCGACGTCGAACTGCGTCATCCGATCCGACACCTGCAGCGGCTGGGCGATCATCATGCGCAGAACGGGGCGGGCGAAATACTCCGCCTGGTCGCGGGACTTGCCGTCCGGGCCGCCCTTGATGGTGATGCGGCCCGAGCCGGGCTTCAGCCACACCTTGGCGATGGCGTTCTTGCGCTTGCCGGTGGCGTAGGCGCGGCCGAGGGAGTCCAGCTTCTGCTCGTAGGTGCGCGCGATGTGCGTGCCGCCTTGCGAACCACCTTCGCCCGCGGGCGTGCCCAGCCCGGCGAGGGCGTCGAAGCCTTGGCCTCGGGTCGTCGTGTTCTCTTCGGGAGCGACGTCGGTCATGTTCAGGCGCTCCGAGTGTTCTTGGTGTTGAGCTCGGCGAAGGAGACCGGCTCGGGCGCCTGCGCCGCGTGCGTGTGGTCGCCGCCGGCGAAGACGTGCAGGTGGGTCATCTGCTTACGCGCCAGGGAGCTCTCCTTGGGCAGCATGCGCTCGACCGCCTTCTGCAGCACGCGCTCGGGGAAGCGGCCGTTCAGCTGCTTCTCGGCGGTGACCTGCTTGATGCCGCCGGGATGGCCCGTGTGGCGGTAGTAGATCTGCTGCTGCAGCTTCTTGCCCGTGAACCGCACCTTGTCGGCGTTCACGACCACGACATGGTCGCCGCAATCGACGTGGGGCGTGTAGTCGGGGCGGTGCTTGCCGCGCAGGCGCATGGCGACGAAGGAGGCGAGCCGGCCGACGACTGCGTCCTGCGCGTCGACCACGATCCACTTCTTCTCCACGTCGGCCGGCCGCAGCGAGGCCGTCGTCTTGGTGTGCATGGGAGGTCCGTTGAGCTTCTGGCGGCCGGCGCGGGTGAGTACGCGGCGGCGCGATGGAACAGCGCTGATACGGAGGGGGACGGCGCAAGTCAAGCTCAGTCGTGCGCCGATGGCGCCGCAAACCCTTGCTCTACAAGGCGCGGCGCGCTTCGGTATGCGGATACCGCATCAGTTGCGACGCGTCCGCCAGGCCAGGATCAGACCAACGCTGAGCACGCCCACCGCCCCGACCTGATGCAGGGCGGCGAGCCAGATCGGGTCGCCCATCCGCAGCGTCGCAATCCCCAGCGTCGCCTGCGCCACCACCGCCGCCAGGAACACCCAGGCGAGCCGGCGCACGGGCGGCGCCATGAAGCGGTTCGCCTGGGTGATGACGGCGAAGCCGAGCGCCGCAAGCAGCAGGCCGTAGCCGACCAGGCGGTGGTTGAACTGCACCGCCGGCCCGCTCTCCAGCAGCGACCCGAGCACGCCGCGGGCCGGATCCCAGTAGCCGACGGGGAAGACGCGTCCGCCCATCAGGGGCCAGTCGCCGTCGATCAGCCCGGCGCGACCGCCCGCGACCAAGGCGCCGAACAGGCACATCACGTAGGCCGCGACGGCGAGCGCGGGCGCGCCCCAGCCCCACTTGCGATCAGGCTCGTAGGCGACGCGCGCGCGTCCGAACCAAGCCTCCAGCCCGGTGAGCAGGCAGGCGGCGTAGATGGCCAGCGCTATCCCCAAATGCAGCGCCAGGCGCTCGGGCGCGACGGCGGTGCGGTGGTCGAGCCCGCTGGCCACCATCCACCAGCCCACCAGCGGCTCCAGGGCGAACAGGGCGAAGATGACGCCCAGCCGCCACCACAGCCTGCGCGGGATGCGGCGGATGGCGGCGTAGGCGATCAGGGGGATCAGGAAGACGACGCCGGTGACGCGCGCCAGCAGCCGGTGCCCCCACTCCCACCAGAACAGCGTCTGGAAGTCGCGCAGGCTGATCCCGCGGTTCACCTGCGTGTACTGCGGGATGCGCTGGTACTTGGCGAACTCCGCCTGCCAGCCCGCGTGCGAGAGCGGCGGCAGGACGCCCGTCACCGGCCGCCACTCGACGATGGACAGGCCCGAGCCCGTCAGCCGGGTGGCCCCGCCCACCACCAGCAACGCCACGACGAAGGCGGCGGTGACGAACAGCCAGGCGGCGATCCCGTAGGACCGCTCGCTGTTGTAACTCCACTTCATCGACGACCTGGGCGGCTGGGACGCGCCCCCGCCCCCGAAACCGCAGCCCTAGACCCTGCGCACCCGCCCGTCCACGCCGCCTCCTCCGCTGGCGCCCCGCCCGGAGCGTGCCTAGGTGGACGCCCTATCGCCCGAGCGCGCCCGGAGACCCGACCTTATGCCGACGCGCCTGCGCAAGCTGATCGGCTCGGTCGGAGTGGTCGCCTTCCTGGGCGCCTACATCTGGCTCGTGGCCCTGCTGGCCGAGCGGGTGCCTTCGGTGACCTGGGCGCAGACGGCCTTCTTCGCCACGGCCGGCGTCCTGTGGGGCGTGCCGCTGATCCCGCTGATCCGCTGGATGAACGGCGGCCCGAGCAACACGCCAGTCGGCGAGGGGCGGTGAGCACGGCGACGTCCGGCATCCTCTTCGCGTCGGAGCGCCTGCGGGCCACCCTCCACGACGCGGGCGCACCCGAGCGCCCTCTGGTGGTGACCTTCGATTCGCTGAGCACGGACCTGAGCCTCGACCGCCCCGGCTTCGGCCAGGCGTGGCTTGCGGAGATCGGCTACGACGCCGTCCACGTCGTCTCCGACCGCAACGGCTGGTACCAGGACCGGGACATGCCGGCGCTGCTGGCCGCCGTGAGGGCCGCCGTCGCTGGCCGGCGACGCGTGGTCACCTATGGTTCGTCGATGGGGGGCTACGCGGCGGTGCGCCTGGCGGGGAGGCTCGGCGCGCACGCCGCCGTGGCGCTGTCGCCTCAGTTCAGCGTCGATCCGGCGGCGGCGCCCTGGGAGTCGCGCTGGACCGAGTATGTCCACGGACGCCCTTTCCCGCTGGAAGCTCCCGGCCAGGACGTGGTCGGCGCCGAGCAGGTGTTCTTGATCTTCGACCCGCTCAACCGCGACCGGCTGCACGCGGAGGCGCTCGCACGACGAGGGCCGGTGATCCTGGCCCCGGTGCGCCGTGCGGGCCACCCCGCCGGCACCTTCCTGGCCGAGGCGGGGCTCCTGCCCGAGACGATCCAGGCCATGATCGAGGACCGCTTCGACCCGCAGCGCTTTCGCGAGCAGGTGCGCGCGGCGCGACGGCGGTCGGCCGTCTTCCATCACGGCCTGGCCCTGTGCCAGCCGGCCCGCCGCGTGGACCTCGCCGTGAGGTTGGCGACGGAGGCGGTGAGGCTGTCCCCGGACACGACGCCCTACCACGCGGCCCTCGGCGCACGCCTCGCTCAGGCCGGCGACCTCCGCGGCGCGGAGGCCGCCCTGCGCCGCGCTTACGAACTCGACCCTTGCGAGCCCGGCGCGCGCTTGGCGCTCGCCGAACACCTCGCGCTACACGGAGGGGATCCTGACGAAGTGCGCTCCCTGGCGCGCGGGCTCGAGGCGATGGGCGCCGTGCGCGAATGGCTGTTCGTGCGCGCCGCCGACCTGCTGTTCGCGGTGGGCGCCTTTCCCGAGGCGCGGGACGAAGCCCGTTCGGCGCTGGCGCGGCTGCCGCACTCGCCCCGGCTCCGCCTGCGGGCCTGGGGCCTCGGTGCGCTGCTGGCGATCCCCGGCCTGGGCCCGATCGCTCTGGGACACCTGCGCCGCAGGCTTCTGCGGCGCGCCCTCGGGGGAAGGGATGGGAAAATCCGGCTGGTCGGAGCGACAGGATTCGAACCTGCGACCCCTTGACCCCCAGTCAAGTGCGCTACCAGGCTGCGCCACGCTCCGGCCGGACGGCGCTTCTAGTGCGGTGCGCCGCGGAGGGGAAGCGCTTTCCACTCGGCTCGCGCGCGACGGTCAGCCGCCCGCCAGCAGGGCGTCGATCTCCGCCTTGGTCGCCTCAAGGTCGCCGAGCACCTCCGCCAGTCTCGCGCGGGCGGCCACGTCGAGCACGGAGCGCGACGACCGCCGCTCCCGCCCGGTCGACTCGGGCGCCGGGACCGGGGGCTCGTTGAACAGGTCCCCGGTCTCTGGCTCGTCATCAGGAATGCCGGCGATCTCGGTCTCTGTGAGCACGGGCGCTTCGGCGTCGGGCGACAGCGCGTCGGCGTCGTCTTCGACGGCGGTCGCCACCCGGCTCGCGGCAGCGGCGTCGACACCCGCTGCGGCCAGGAGGCGCTTCAGCCCCTGCTCCTTGTGCAGCTTCTGAACGCCTTTGATGGTGTAGCCTTCGTCCTGCAGCAGCACCCGCACGCCGCGGAGCACCTCCAGGTCCTGCGGGCGATAGAAGCGTCGGCCGCCGGCGCGCTTGGTCGGGCGGATGAAGGCGAAGCGCGTCTCCCAGAAGCGGAGCACGTGTTGCGGCACGCCGACCTCGGTCGACGCCTCCGAGATGGAGCGGAAGGCGGCCGGTCCCTTGGCCGGCCCGGGACGCGACGGCGGACTTCCTGTCCCGGGCGCCTCGGTCACGCCTCCGCGTCGTCCGACGCCGCAAGCGTCCCGGGCGACAGGTGGGCGGCTTCGATGCGCGCCTTCATGAGCTGGGAGGCGCGGAAGCTGATCACCCGGCGCGGAACGATGGCGGCGGGCTCGCCGGTCTTGGGATTGCGACCCATGCGCGCGCGCTTCTCGCGAACTTGAAACACGCCGAAGCCGGACAGCTTGACCGGCTCACCCTCCTCGAGCGCGCCGCAGATCAGGGCCAGGGTGCGGTCGACCAGGCCGGCGCACTCCTGCCGCCCGAGCCCGATCTCGCTCACCACCGAATCGGTCAGGTCCGCCCGTGTCAGCGTCCGATCGACCATGCGAAAACTCCGCGCCGCCTGCTGCGGCGGATGCGGAGGGTCAGGCAAAGCGGCGCGAAGTCAAGGCGTTCGCACGGGCGGCGGACGCCCGCGCTCAACCGTCACAGGCGCACCGCGCAGGCACCCCACGTCAGGCCGCCGCCCATGGCCTCCATCAGCAGCAGCTGGCCGGGGCGGATCCGGCCGTCGGCCACGCCTTCCGCCAGCGCCAGCGGGATGGACGCGGCCGAGGTGTTGGCGTGGTGCGCGACGGTCGAGATCACCTTGGCCTCGTCGATGCCGAGGCGGTGCGCCACGCCCTGCAGGATGCGCTGGTTGGCCTGGTGCGGGATGAACCAGTCCACCTCCGGCACCGACACGCCCGCGTGCGCCGCCGCCGCCTCCACCGCCTCGGCGATGTTCACCACCGCGTGGCGGAACACCTGCTGCCCCGCCATGCGCAGGTGCCCGGGACGGCCCGCGGCGACGCCTCCGTCGACGTACAACAGGTCCTGCTTGGTCCCGTCGCAGCGGAGCGCCCAGCCGAGGAGACCGCGATCGGCGGGAGTCCCCTGCCCGTCCACCGGCTCCAGCACCACCGCCCCGGCGCCGTCGCCGAACAGGACGCAGGTGCCGCGGTCGCTCCAGTCCATGAGCCGCGTCATGGTCTCGGCTCCGATCACCAGAGCGCAACGACTCGCGCCGCGGGCCACGAAGCCGTCGGCCACCGTCATGGCGTAGACGAAGCCGGAGCACACCGCCTGGATGTCGAAGGCGATGCCGACGGGGCAGCCCAGCTTGCGCTGCACCGCGGCGGCGCAGGCGGGGAAGGTGAGGTCCGGCGTGGTGGTGGCCACGATGATCAGGTCCACCTCGGCCGCGGTGCGCCCTGCGGTCTCCAGCGCGCGGCGCGCGGCGCGCGCGGCGAGGTCGCTGGTCACCTCGCCCTCCGCCACCTGGCGGCGCTCGTGAATGCCCGTGCGCTCGCGGATCCAGGCGTCGGAGGTGTCGACGGTCTCCGACAACTCGGCGTTGGTGACGATCCGCTCCGGCAGGTCGGCGCCGACGCCGGTGACCGCGCTGCGGATCACGCCGCACTCTCCGCGGTCGTCCGCGCCTCCGCGCCCTGCCGCTCGAAGACGGCGAGGTTGCGCTCAATCTGCGTGAGGTAGTCGGAGCCGGCGAGCTCGGCGGCGATCACCAGCGCGTTGGCCACCCCCGCCGCGTCCGCGCCGCCGTGGCTCTTCACCACCGTACCTTTCAGCCCCAGCAGCGGTCCGCCGTTGACCGAAGACGGGTCCAGCCGCGCGCGCATGCGCCCCAGGGCGCCGGACGCGACCAGGGCGCCCGCCGTGGCGAGCGGACCGGAGGTTAGCGTCGCCTTCAGCGTACGGCTGAAGAAGCGCGCCATGCCCTCGGCCGTCTTCAACGCCACGTTGCCGGTGAACCCGTCCGTGACCACCACATCGACCGAACCCACGCCGATGTCGTTGCCCTCCACGAAGCCGCGGTAGTCGAGGTCGAGGTTCAGCTTGCGCAACAGGCGGTTGGCCTCGCGGACTTCCTCGTGCCCCTTGGCCTCCTCCGAGCCGACGTTCAGCACGCCGACAGAGGGCCGCCGCTCACCTCGCGAGTGGACCGCCCGGTGAAAGGCTTCGCCGAGAATGGCGAACTCCACCAGCATCTTGGCGTCGCAGTCGATGTTGGCGCCGACATCGAGCACGGCCGTGACGCCGGTCAGCGTGGGCCAACTGGCGACGATGGCCGGGCGGTCGATCCCGCCCATGGTGCGCAGCTGCAGCTTGCCGATGGCCATGAGCGCGCCGGTGTTGCCGCCGCTGACGGCCGCGGCCGCCTCGCCCGTCTTCACGGCTTCCACCGCCTGCCACAGGCTGGAGCCCTTGCCGCGCCGCAGCGCCTGGGCGGGCTTTTCGTCGGAGGCGATCACCTTGTCGGCGTGGCGCACCTCGCAGGCCTGCGCCGCAAGCGTGCGGCGGCCGAGTTCGGCGTCGATCGCACCCTTGTCGCCATGCAGGATGAAGCGGACGGGGCGGCCGCGCAGCCGGCGCAGCGCCAGCGCCACGCCCGCCACGAACACGGGCGGTCCGTGGTCGCCGCCCATGGCGTCCACGGAGACGACGAGAGGGCGCTCGCGCCCGTCGGTGACGGTGTTGGTCAAGGCGGAGGATGCGCAGACGGCGGCGGGGCGGCGGCCCCCGGGAGGCGACGGACCTTTACCCTGCGGCGACCCGTGCACAACAGTATGCGGTCCGCTGCACTCGCCAGGCGTGTCCGGGACGCCGCAGCCTCAGCCGTTCGGCTTCAGCGCGGCCAGCGCGGCGAACGGCGACGGCTCCGGCGGCTCCTCCGGCGGCTGGAACTCGGCGCCGGGCGCGCGCGGGAAGGGGTCGAGCTCAAGCGCCAGCGCCTCGACGAGGTAGCCGGCGAGGTCGAGCGTCTCGCCCTCCAGCACGTCGGGCGGGTCCTCCGCCTCGGGATCGACGGAGATCTCCGCATCGGGCGACGGCGCGGCGCGGCTGTCGGCGGGGACGGCGCGGACATGGAAGTCGCCGGAGAGCACCGCGTCGAACGGTTCGGCGGTGACGCTGCAGGTCTGCTGCACGTCGGCGCTCCAGCGGGCGCGCACCTCGGCGCCGTCCAGCCAGGGTGCGGCGGTCACCTCGCCCTCCAGCCGTGACAGGGCGGCGAGCCCGAGAAGGTCGGCGATGCGGGCGCGGGCGGCCCCGTCGGCGACGAGGTGCACGGTGCGGGCGCCGCGCTGCACCTCCGAAAGGCGTACGGGCGCGGACCAGGGGGGAGCGGCGGGGCTCATCCGGCGGATGTAGGCGCGAAGGACGGGAAATGCGCTTCCCCCGCCAGCAGGCGGTCGAGCGGCTGGGCGGCGAGGCCGGCGTGCGCCCGCACGGCGTAGGCCGCCACCGCTTGCGCACCGGCGTCCGCGTCCGCGCCCTCGACATCGGCGTAGAGGGTTCGGCGCACCATGGCGCGCAGCTCGGCGGGGTCGCCGATCAGCTCGTCGTAGCGCTTGGCGCGGCCATAGAAGGCCTCGCCCAGGCGGCGCATCTTCTTGCCGACGGAGAGGTCGCCGACGCCCATCTCGCGCATGGCGTCGTCCAGCCCGCGCAGGAAGGCGTCGAACATCACCTGGCTGGTCTCGGCGGCGCTCCTGCCCTGCCCGCGCAGGCGCATGGCGATGAGGATCACGTGGATCATGTACAGCTCGAAGCGACCCTCCACCGTGTCTGGCGCATGGGCGTCGCGGTAGAAGGCGGGGTCGCGCGCCTTGTCGGCCGCCACGCGGTAGAGCGCCTGACCGGCGGCGAAGGCCGGCCGCTGGCGGAACGGGTTGAGCATGCGCCCTTATTTCCGCCGCGACGCCAAGCCACAAGCTCGTTCTGTTGTGAGGGACGCGGCCGCGCGCTAGGTCCCGCCCCTGCCCTCGCGCGCACCCCGACGCGACCACCGGCGAGCTGACATGACCCGCGCCCCCGCCCTGATCCTCACCGCCGGCCTGCTCCTGGGTGCGGGGGCCTGCGCACCGACCACGAGCTACAACGGCTTCCAGGCGCGCGACGAGAAGCCGGCGGATGTGAAGGCGGGTGTGGACACGCGCTCCACCGTGCTGGCCAAGCTGGGCTCGCCCTCGGCGAAGTCGGCGTTCGGCGATCCCGTGTTCTACTACATCAGCCAGACGGTTCAGCGGGAGGCGTTCCTCAAGCCGCGCGTGACCACGCGGGACGTGGTGTCGATCTCGTTCGACAAGGACGAGAAGGTCGCCGCGGTGAAGGCCTACAAGCTCAAGGACGGCTACCGCATCGCCTACGACGACCGCGCCACGCCGACGCGCGGTCGCGAGCTGAACTGGGTCGAGCAGGTCCTCGGCACCATTGGCCGCGGCGGCATGCTCCCGCAGGACATCGACCCCGGCCAGGCGCGCAACGGCGGCGGCGGCGGCCGCTGAGGCGGCGCTTCTGACGGGCTGAACGAAGAAGGGGCGCTCCGGCCGGAGCGCCCCTTCCGCGTTTCAGGAGGGGACGATCGGCGTCAGCCGATCAGCCCCCGCGCGAGGACGGCCAGCAGCAGCAGCGCCACAATGTTCGTGATCTTGATCATCGGGTTCACGGCCGGGCCGGAGGTGTCCTTGTAGGGGTCGCCGACGGTGTCGCCGGTCACGGCCGCCTTGTGGGCCTCCGAGCCCTTGCCGCCGTAGTTGCCCTCCTCGATGTACTTCTTGGCGTTGTCCCACGCGCCGCCGCCCGAGGTCATCGAGATGGCCACGAACAGGCCGGTGACGATCACGCCGATCAGCATGGCGCCCAGCGAGGCGAACGCGTTGGACTTGCCGCCGCCCGGCAACGCCAGCACCGCCACGAACAGCACGATGGGCGAGAGCACGGGCAGCAGCGAGGGGACGATCATCTCCTTGATCGCCGCGCTGGTCAGGATGTCCACGGCGCGCGCGTAGTCCGGCCGCGTCTCGTAGGTCATGATGCCCGGGTTCTCGCGGAATTGGCGGCGCACCTCCTCCACCACCGCACCGGCGGCGCGGCCGACGGCGGTCATGGACAGGCCGCCGAACAGGAAGGGCAGCAGGCCCCCGAACAGCAGCCCCACGATCACGAACGGGTTCGACAGGTCGAAGGTCACCTTGCCCGCCAGCCCGTAGAAGAAGGTGCCGGGCGCGGCGTTCTCCGAGAAGAAGTGCAGGTCCTGCGTATAGGCCGAGAACAGCACCAGCGCGCCCAGGCCCGCCGAACCGATGGCGTAGCCCTTGGTGACGGCCTTGGTGGTGTTGCCCACCGCGTCGAGCGCGTCGGTGGAGATGCGCACCTCGCCGGGCAGGCCGGCCATCTCGGCGATGCCGCCGGCGTTGTCCGTCACTGGGCCGAAGGCGTCGAGCGCGACGATCATGCCGGCCACGCCCAGCATGGTGGTCACCGCGATGGCCACGCCGAACAGGTTGGCGAGGAGGTAGCTCGCGATGATCGCCACGATGATGATCAGCGCGGGCGCAGCGGTGGACTCGAGGCTCACCGCCAGGCCCTGGATCACGTTGGTGCCGTGGCCGCTGACCGAGGCGCGCGCCACCGACTTCACCGGGCGGAAGTTGGTGCCCGTGTAGTATTCGGTGACGACCACGATGGCGGCGGTGACCAGCAGGCCGATGATGCCGCAGGCGAACAGCCGGCCGGCGTCGATGGTGGTCACGCCGACCATGGCCTGGCCGACGCCCGACTGCAGCGTGATCGGCTGGGGCACCATGGCGTGGATCACGAACCAGATCGCCACCGCCGACAGCACGCCGGTGACGATCAGCCCCTGGTAGAGCGCGCCCATGATGTTGCGGCTCTTGCCCAGGCGCACGAAGAAGGTGCCGATGATCGAGGTCGGGATGCACACCGCGCAGATCGCCAGCGGCAGCAGCATCATGGTCGAGACCACGCCCGCGCCGAGCGTGCGGAAGAAGATCGCGGCCAGCACCATGGTGGCGACAACCGACACGGCATAGGTCTCAAACAGGTCGGCGGCCATGCCGGCGCAGTCGCCGACGTTGTCGCCCACGTTGTCGGCGATGGTCGCGGCGTTCCGGGGATCGTCCTCGGGGATGCCGGCCTCGAGCTTGCCCACCATGTCACCGCCCACGTCGGCGCCCTTGGTGAAGATGCCGCCGCCCAGGCGGGCGAAGATGGAGATCAGCGAGGCGCCGAAGCCGAGCGCCACCAGGGCGTCGATCACGTCGCGCGAGGCGGGGTCGTAGTGCATCACGCCGGTGAGCACGGCGTAGTAGCCGGCCACGCCCAGCAGCGCGAAGCCCGCCACGAACATGCCGGTCACCGCGCCCGAACCGAAGGCGAGCGCCAGGCCCTTGTCGAGGCTCTCGCTCGCCGCCTGGGCGGTGCGAACGTTCGCCCGCACGCTGATCAGCATGCCGGCGAAACCCGCCACGCCCGACAGCACCGCCCCGATCAGGAAGCCGACCGCCGACAGCACGCCCAGGAGCAGGCCGATCACCACGAGGATGACCACGCCCACGATGGCGATGGTGGTGTACTGGCGACGCAGGTAGGCCTGCGCGCCCTCCTGGATGGCCGCCGCGATCTCCTGCATGCGGGCGTTGCCCGGCGATTTGCGCAGGATGGCCCCGGTCTGGAGCACTCCGTACAGGACCGCCAGAACACCGGCGGCCAGAACCCAGACCAATCCACTCATCGCGTCGACGTCCTCCCGGCGCGCCGCCTGCAGACCCCGTTCGGCCCCGGCTCCGGCGCGTGCTGTTCCTCTCGCCCCTTGGCGGCGGGACCGAGTCTCCGCTCGCGTCCGCCAGGCGGGCGGACACTGTCGGAAAGCCCCGGAGCGCGCAACCGGACTCGCCTGTGGCGCAAGCAGGCGGCGCTCAGGGCGTGATGGGGCGGCCCGCGGCGGGGGCTTCCTGCGGGCGACGCAGGCGGCGACGCGGCTGCTGCGCGACCACCTCCACCGCCGCGACCCAGCCGGGACCGGCGATGCGTCGCGCCTCGGGCAGGAGCGCGGACGCCAGGGCCCGCTCGTCCACGCGCGACAGATCGGCCGGGTCGACGAAGGGCATGCGATGACCTGCACGCGACAGGGCGTCGCGGAAGTAGGGCTCCTTCGGCCGCAGCGCCTGGCCGTCGCGCCCGGCCGCGAGATCGAGCCGGACCGTCACGAAGACGTAGTTCACCAGCCGCCCGCGCCAGACGATCGGCAGCCCGACCTTGTTCAGCTCGAGCCGGTTCACCACCGGCTTCGGGGGCTCGGCGGCGCGCGCCGGCGCGGCGCAGAGCGCCAGAGCCACGCAGGCGGTTAGGACGAGACGCATGGCGCAGGGTCGCCTGCATCGTCAGGGGCGGCAAGTCAGCCGTGCGCGTAGCCGAGGCGGGCGAGCGCCACCCGCCCCTCCTTGAAGCTCGCCGACACGCCCGCGCCCGCGCTCACGACGCCCACCACCGTCAGCCGCTCGCTCGCGGCCCGCGCCGCGGCCCGCAGTTCAGCAACCCTTTCTGGGCGAGCGGTGCAGACGACCTCGTAATCGTCGCCCGCGGTCGCGAGTCGCGTCAGGGCCTCCGCCCGGTCCGAGCGCTCGTTCACCCAGCGCCGCACGGCGTCCGAGAGGGGCACGTGCTCAAGCGCCACTTCGACCGCGACGCCGCTCGTGAGTGCGATCCGCCCCGCGTCGGCCAGCAGGCCGTCCGACACGTCGGCGGCTGCGGTGGCGTGGGCGCGCAGGGCGTCGCGCAGGCGCAGGCGCGGCTCGGGCAGACGGTGGCGGGCGATCAGAAGCTCCGCGTCGGCGGGCGGCGGCGACCAGGCGCCGGTCAGGACGTCGAGCCCCAGGCCGGCGTCGCCGATCTCACCCGAGACAAGCAGCACGTCGCCCGGCTTCGCCCCCGAGCGCCGCACTGTCGCGCCGGCGGGCGCGCGGCCCACCAGGGTGGCCGAGATCATCAGTGGGCCGGGCGTACGCACGGTGTCGCCGCCCGCCAACCGCAGGCCGTAGCGCGCCTGGTCCTCCCCCAGCCCGGCGGCGAACGCCTGGCGCTCGGCGGGGCCGTACGCGTCCGGCCAGGCGACGGCGAGCCACCACAGCCACGGGTCCGCGGCCTTGGCCGCCAAGTCGGACAGGTTGGTGCGCAGCAGCCGGCGGGCGACCAGGCCGGGCGGCGTGTCTGGCAGGAAGTGCACGCCGGCCACCAGCGCGTCGACGGTGACCACAAGCTCCTCACCCGGCGGAGGCTGGAGCACGGCGGCGTCGTCGAGCAGGCCGAGCGCCTCGGGCGCACCGCCGGTCAGCGGTGCGAAGAGCCGCGCAATCTCGCCGAACTCGTCGAGGCCGGCCACGTCGCCGCGGCCTAGGGCCGGACCTCGCGCGCCACCGCGTCCAGGGCGCCGTTGACGAAGCCGGACTCCGAGGCGGCCTCGTGGAAGGCCTTGGTCAGCTCGACGTACTCGTCGATCACCACTTCGGTCGGCGTTTCGGGCGAGGCGAGCAGCTCCCACGTCCCGGCCCGCAGGAGGGCGCGGGTGGTGGCGTCGAGGCGGGCGAGCTTCCAGCCCTGCGCCAGGCGCGCCGTGACGAGGCGGTCGATCTCGGCCTGACGCCCCACCACGCCGCGGACGATGTCGGCGAAGTAGGCCTCGTCGGCCTCGGCCAGGGGCTCGCCCTCGATGTCGCCGCCGAAACGGTGGTCGCGGAACTCGCGCACCACCGCCTCCACGCCCGCGCCCGCGGTCTCCATCTGGTAGAGGGCCTGGACGGCGGCGAGGCGGGCGACGGAGCGGTCCTGGCGGCCGCGCGGGCGCTTGGGGGCGACGGCGGCGGTCAAGCGGGCTCCTCCTCGGTCAGGCCTTCCTCGCCGAGGAAGCGGGCGAAGTCGCCGGTCTCGCGGAAGTCGCGGTAGACGCTGGCGTAGCGGACGTAGGCCACCTCATCGAGGCTCTTCAGCCCGCCCATCACCAGCTCGCCCACCACCTCGCTCTTCACGTCGGTCTCGCCGCGGCTCTCCAGCTGGCGCACGATGCCGGAGATCATCTTGTCCACCCGCTCGGGCTCCACGGGGCGCTTGCGCGTGGCGATGGCCACGGAGCGCTCCAGCTTCTCGCGGTCGAAGGGCGTGCGGCGGCCGCTCTTCTTGACGATCATCAGCTCGCGCAGCTGCACGCGTTCGAAGGTGGTGAAGCGCCCCCCGCACGACGGGCACGAGCGCCGCCGGCGGATGGAGGCGCCGTCCTCGGACGGGCGGCTGTCTTTGACCTGGCTCTCGGCGTGCGAGCAGAAGGGACAGCGCATCAGCCGTAGATGGGGAAGCGCCCGGTGAGCGCCATCACGCGCTCGCGCGCGACGGCCTCGGCGCGGCCATTGTCGTCCGGGTTGGACGCGAGCCCGTCCACCACGTCGGCGATCAGCTCGCCCACCTCGCGGAACTCCTCGGGGCCGAAACCGCGGGTGCAGCCGGCGGGGGTGCCCAGGCGCACGCCCGAAGTGACGGTGAAGGGCGCGGTGTCGAAGGGTACGCCGTTCTTGTTGCAGGTCATCAGCGCGTGCTCGAGGCTCTTCTCGGCCGCCTTGCCGGTGACGCCCTTGGGGCGCAGGTCGACCAGCATCAGGTGGCAGTCGGTGCCGCCGGAGACGATGCCGACGCCGCGCTGCACCAGCGTCTCGGCCAGCGCCCGGGCCGAGTCGACCACGCGCTGGGCGTAGAGCTTGAACTCCGGCTGCAGCGCTTCCCCAAAGGCGACGGCCTTGGCGGCGATCACGTGCATCAGCGGGCCGCCCTGCAGGCCGGGGAAGACGGCGCTGTCGAACTTCTTGGCCAGCTTCTCGTCGTTGGTCAGGATCATGCCGCCGCGCGGGCCGCGCAGGGTCTTGTGCGTGGTGGTGGTGCAGACGTGGGCGTGCGGCACGGGGCTTGGATACACGCCCGCGGCGATCAGGCCGGCGTAGTGCGCCATGTCCACCATCAGGTACGCCCCCACCTTGTCGGCGATGGCGCGGAAGCGGGCGAAGTCGATGGGGCGCGAGTAGGCGCTGCCGCCCGCGATGATCAGCTTGGGCCGCTCGCGCCGCGCGATGGCGGCCACCTCGTCGTAGTCGATCAGCTGGTCGCTCTCGCGCACGGTGTAGGCGACGGGGCGGAACCACTTGCCCGACTGGTTGGCGGGCGAGCCGTGGGTCAGGTGGCCGCCGGCGGCCAGGTCCATGCCCATGAACACGTCGCCGGGCTGGAGCAGCGCCAGGAACACCGCCTGGTTCGCCTGCGCGCCCGAGTGCGGCTGCACGTTGGCGAAGGCCGCGCCGAACAGCGCCTTGGCGCGGGAGCGGGCCAGCTCCTCGGCCACGTCGACGAACTCACAGCCGCCGTAGTAGCGGCGGCCGGGGTAGCCCTCGGCGTACTTGTTGGTGAGGACGCTGCCCTGCGCCTCCAGCACCGCACGCGAGACGATGTTTTCGGACGCGATCAGCTCGATGTTGTCCTGCTGGCGCTTCATCTCGGCGTCCAGCGCGCGCTTCAGCTCGGGGTCGGCGGCGGCCAGGTGCGCGCCGAAGAAGGCGGTGCCCCCTTGCATCATCGTGTGGTCGGACGTGCGGACGGGGGCGTTCATGGGCGGCGATCTCCGGACGTGACGGCTTTTACGCGCGTTCGAGCGAGGGGCAACGCGCGTCTCGTCCGACGGGCGGGACGAGGAGCTTGGAAGCTACGCAGCGATCCCGCCCAGGCGCGCCACGTTGCAGCGGCTGAACAGGCGGTCGAGCGCGCCCACCAGGTCGTCCATCATCGCGTCCGTATGGAACGGCGTGGGCGTGAAGCGCAGGCGCTCGGTGCCGCGGGGCACGGTGGGGTAGTTGATCGGCTGCACATAGATGCCGTGGTCGTCCAGCAGCATGTCCGACACCAGCTTGGTGTGAACGGGATCGCCCACCAGCACGGGCACGATGTGGCTGGTCGAGCAGTCCATCACCGGCAGGCCCGCCTGGTGGAAGCGCCGCTTCAGGGTGGCGGCGCGCTCCTGGTGGCGGGCTCGCATCTCGCCGTGTTCCTTGAGCCACTTGATGGAGGCGGCGGCGCCCGCCGCAAGCGAGGGCGGCAGCGAGGTCGTGAAGATGAAGCCCGAGGCGTAGGAGCGGATCGCGTCGCACACCACCGCGTCCGCCGCGATGTAGCCGCCCATCACACCGAAGGCCTTGCCGAGCGTGCCCTCGACGATGTCGATCTCCGCCATCACGCCGTCGCGCTCGGCCACGCCGGCGCCGCGCGCGCCGTAGAGGCCGACGGCGTGCACCTCGTCGAGGTAGGTAAGCGCGCCGTAGCGCTTGGCCAGCGCCACCGTGCCGCGCAGGTCGGCGATGTCGCCGTCCATGGAGTACACGCTCTCGAAGGCCACCAGCTTGGGCGCATCCGCCGGCGCGGCGGCCATCAGCGCCTCCAGGTGGGCGAGGTCGTTGTGGCGGAACACGTGGCGCTCGCCGCCGCCGTGGCGGATGCCGGCGATCATGCTGGCGTGGTTCAGCTCGTCGCTGAAGACGATCAGGCCGGGCAGGATCTTGTAGAGCGTGGACAGCGCCGCCTCGTTGGCCACGTAGCCGGAGGTGAACAGCAGCGCGCCCTCCTTGGCGTGCAGGTCGGCCAGCTCGCGCTCCAGCTCCACATGCCAGTGGGTGGTGCCGCTGATGTTACGCGTGCCGCCGGAGCCGGACCCCGCCTGGGCGATGGCGTCGATCATGGCGGCGGTGACGACCGGGTTCTGGCCCTGGCCCAGGTAGTCGTTCGAGCACCAGACGACGATGTCCTGCTGCGAACCGTCGTGGCGCGTCCAGGTGGCGCGCGGGAACTCGCCACGCCGCCGCTTCAGGTCGGCGAAGACGCGGTAGCGGCCCTCGTCCTTCACGCGGTCGACGGCGGACTGGAAGGCGGATCGGTAGTCGGGACCCATGGTGGAGCGGGTTCTACACCCGCGAGCCGGCGCGTCCATGTCGCGGAGCCAACATGAGAATCGCTCTCACGCGACGTGTCGCCGCGGTCAGGCCGGCATGCGCCCGCGCAGCATCTCGACGGCGACGGAGAAGTCCTTTCCGCCCAGGCCGAGGTTGGCCATCAGGGCGTAGACCGCCTCCGCCTGCGCGCCCATGGGCGTGGAGGCGCCCGCGCTGGCCGCCGCTTCCTGCGCGAGCTTGAGGTCCTTCAGCATCAGGCTGGTGAGGAAGCCGCCCTCGAAGCCGCGGTCGGCGGGCGTCTGCGGGCCGACGCCCGCCCAAGGCGCGTAGCTCGTCAGCGACCAGCACTGGCCGGAGGAGACGGAGGCGATGTCGAAGAACTTCTGCGCGTCGAGCCCCAGCTTCTCGGCGAGCGCAAAACCCTCGCACACCGCCAGCATGCTGACGCCCAACACCATGTTGTTGCAGATCTTGGCCGCCTGTCCCGCCCCGGGCTCGCCGGCGTGGATCACCGCCTTGGCCATGGGCTTCAGCACCTCCTCCACGCGCGGAAAGAGGTCCGGGGCGCAGCCGACCATGAAGGCGAGCGTGCCCGCGTCGGCGGCCGCCGTCCCGCCGCTGACGGGCGTGTCGGCGAAGGTGCGGCCGGCGGCCGCCATCTGCTCGCCCACCGCCCGCGCGCTCGCCACGTCGATGGTGGAGCAGTCGATCAGGAGTGCGTCCGGCGGAGCGTGGGCGAGCACCTCCTCGCCGTAGAAGCGGCGCACGTGCGGGCCGGCGGGCAGCATGGTGATCAGCGCCTCCGCCCCGTCCAGCGCCTCGGCGGCCGACCCCGCCCGTCGGCAGCCGGCCGCCTCCGCCCGGTCGAGCGCGGCGGCGGAGAGGTCGAAGGCGCGCACCTCTCGACCGGCCCTGACCTGGTTGGCGGCCATGCCGCTCCCCATCGCGCCCAGGCCGATGAAGGCGATGCGATCGGTCACGGGCGGGCTCCTGCGGACGGGGCTGAGGACGCCGCGTGCGCCGTGGGCGTCGCCGGCGGGGGCGCAGGCGCGACGGCGGGCGGGGCGCCCGCGGCGGGGGGCGGTGGGATCGAGAGCGTCGGCGCGGGCGTCGAGATGACGACGAACGGCGCGGTCCTCATCCAGCGCGCGGCCGCGGCGGCCACCTCGGAGGCCGGGATGGTCGCGTAGTCGTGCTCCCAGGTGCGCTGCTGCTCGAGCTTGTACGGATAGCCCCAGGAGCCGTCGAGCACCTGCAGCCACCACCCGTTGCTCTCCTTGCGGCGCGCGGTCTCCTCCAGCAGCGGCTTGCGCACCTTCTCCAGCATCGCGGGCGTGAGGCCCCCGGGCGCGGCGAGGCGCTGCGCCACCGCCTCCACCGCCGCCGCGACCCGGTCGACCTCTGCGGGCGAGGTGTTCACCGCGACGGACAGCGAGCCCTCGTCGCCTCCCCGGTCCAGGCTCAGGCCCGCCGAGGGCGTGTAGGTGGCGCCCAGGCGCTCGCGCACCTCCTCGCGCACCTGATCGCCCAGGACCTCGCGCAACAACGTCAGCGCGCGCGCCTCGCGCTGGCGCTCCGGCTGCCACACGAACAGCGGCCAGACCACGTAGACGGCCGCCTTGTCCTTGAGCCCGTCATGGGTGGTGCGGATTAGGCGCGGACCCGCCTGGGGGTACCTGGTCACGGGTGCGTCGGATCGGCGGCGGTCGCCCGCGGCGCGGGTGGGCACCGCCCCGAGCGTGTGCTGCAGCGCGGAGACGACTTCCGCCTCATCCACGTCGCCGACCACGGTGACCTCCAGCGGATCCTGCGTCACCGCCGGCTTCAGCGCTCCCGCCATATCCGGTGCGGTGATGGCGGCGAAGGACGCGCGCGTCGGCGGATCGAACACGTGCGGGCGCACGAGGGCCGCGTTCAACGCCACCTCCGCCGTGCGCAGCGGCTCGATGCGGTTGGACTTGTCGTAGCTGTCGGCCAGGGTCGGGATGGGCAGCGCCTCCTCCGGCCGGAAGCCGGGATCGGTCATGAAGGCGGCCAGGAGCTGCAGCTCGGGCAGCAGGTCGGCCGGCCGTGTCCAGCCCGCCAGGGTGAATTCGGTGCGCCCGACGCTCATGGACGCGTTCCAGATGCGGCCCTGAAGTGCGCGGCCGATGCCGTCGGCGTCGATCTTTCCGAGACCGCCCTCGGCCAGGGTGCCCACCGCGGCCAGGGCGGCGACTTGCCGCTCGGGCGTCAGCTCGCCCTGCCCGGCCCCGAAGCTGATCCGGACGTCCACGCGGTTGCGGCTGTAGGCGGTGCGCTTGAAGTTCAGCCGCACGCCGTTGGCGAAGCCGATGCGGTCGAAGCCGAAGTCGGCCACCGTCTCGCGGCTGGTCACCGCGCCGGGAGGCCCGAAGCCGGTATATGGCCAGGGCGGCGCGGCGTCGTCGACGGGCGGCGTCGGACTGGTCCGCCCGAGCGCCGCCAGCCACGCCGTCTGCACCGCGTCCGTGGTCACCGGCGTGGTGGAGAGCACCACCAGCACGGGGCCGCCCGGCCGGTCCCAGCGGGCGCGGAAGGCGTCGGCGGCGGCCTGCGCCGTGAGCGCGGGCTCGGCGAGGGCGAAGGTGCGCGACGCCTCGGCGGGGGTGACGAAGGCCGCGCCGTCGAGCTCGGCCGCGAGGAGCTGTGCGGCCAGGGCGCGGCTGTCGCGCGTGTCGCCCTGCGCCTCGGCCGTCTCCACCTGCGCGGTGATGTCGGCGCGGGCGCGGGCGGCCTCGGCGGGCGTGACGCCGTAGCGGTCCAGCCGCCGCGCCTCGTCCTCCAGCGAGTCCAGCGCCTCGCCCCATCGCCCCGGCTTGGGCGCGGCGGACAGGCAGGTGTAGTCGGCCTGGCGGTAAAGGGTGGTGTGCGTGGCGTTGGCGGAGGTGAACGGCGCGTCGGCCGCGCGCTGGAGCTTGTGCAGCCGCAGGCGCAGGGACTCGAGCCACATGGCGTCGACGGCGTCGTGCACCCAGCTGGCGCGGCTGGGCTGGATCACGGGCTCCCGCACCGCGACGCGGCAGGCCTGCACCAGACCCTGGGCGAAGTTGGGCGTGGTCACCGCCAGGGTCGAAACCGGCCGCTCCGAATCGACGGCGCCTTTGGGCGGCTCGGCCGCGGCGGGCTGGGTGGGCTTCCAATCGCCGAACGCGCGCGTGATGCGCTCGCGCAGGTCACGGGCGTCGACGTCGCCGACGATCACCAGGAGCGTGCGCTCGGGCCGGTACCAGCGGTCGTGGAACGCCCTCAGCGCGGCGGCGTCGAGCGCGGTGACGCTGGCCGTGGTGCCGCCCGGCGAGCGCGCCGCCGCAGTCAGCCCCGGCGCGCTGAAGTGGGCGATCGCCTCGCCCACCTCCGTGGAGCCCGTGCGCCGCACGGTGAGCTCCTGCAGCACGACGCCCTTCTCGCGTTCGACCTGGGCCGGATCGAAGGTGAGCCCGTCGGCCACGTCGCGCATCCAGTCGAAGGCGAGGTCGAGCTTGTCGCCGGTCGCCTGGGGGATGTCGAAGACGTAGAGCACGCCCGTGGCGTCGGTGAAGGCGTTCTGGTCGCGCCCCGCGCCGATGCCTGCGGCGGCGAAGCGGGCCTCGGCCGTGTTCCCGGGAAAGCGGCGCGAGCCGTCGAAGGCCAGGTGCTCGACGAAGTGCGCCGCACCGTACTCGCCCGGCCGCTCCAGCGCCGAGCCCGCGTCAACCTGCAGCCGGATCGACACCTCCTGGCGCGGCGTGTGGTTGGGCAGCACGGCGTAGCGCAGCCCGTTGGGAAGCACGCCGCGCACCAACGCGGGATCGGGCGCGGCCAAGGAGGGATCGGGGGTCGCGGCCGCAGCGGCGACCGCGTGAAGCGGGGGAAGGCACACGACGAGCGCCGCGAGGCGGAACCACTTCACTCTGGCGCGACGCTCCGGACCCGAGGGATGCGCTTAGCGCAGGCTTGTGGCCGTGTGTAGGCGTCCCTCCGCGCGTCCGCCGTGTCAGCGCGGCTTGCGGAAGCGGTAGACCACCTGGTCGGTGTGGCCGCGTATGGCGGGGTTGAACACCAGCATCGTGTGCGGGTCGTCCTTGTTGCGCAACACATTCAGCTCGCCGTCGAAGCGGAAGCCCGCCGCCGTCAGCTCCTGGCGGATCACCGCCGGATCGATGCGGTGCAGGGTGTCGGGCGCGTCCGCGACGCCGGGCTCGGCCACGTGGTCGATCACCAGCAGCGTTCCGCCTGGCTTCAGCGCCTTGAACATCGCGGCGTCGGCCTTGGAGGCGGTGGTCGGCCCGAAGGCCTTCAGGTGCATGTCGTGGTAGTTCTGCACGGTGATGATCACGTCCAGCGGCTCTGGGAAGGCGACCTCTCCCAGCGGCTGGCTCAACGGCGTGACGTCGGCATAGGGCGCGCTCGCCGCCTTCTGCTCGTCGCCGTACGCGGGACGGAACTTGATGAATTCGGCGGGCTGGTACGCATAGACGCGGCCGTTCGGGCCGACCGCCTTGGCCAGCACGCGGGTGAGGTAGCCCCCGCCCATGATGAAGTCCGCCACCTTGGCCCCGGGCTTCACGCGGGCGTAGGCCAGCACCTCGTCCGTATGCCGGGCGGTGTCCTTGGCGATGTCGGCTGGCGGACGGCCTGGATCGGCCAGGGCGGCCCTGATCGCGGGCGACGGCGTCTCGGCGGCGGCGGGGAGTGCGAACGCCACCAGCAGGGCGCCAACGGTCAGGGTCGATCTCATCGAGCGTCGCTCCAAGGGCGCACCGCGCCTTCTCTTCGGCCGAGCCTGCGCCGTCAGGCCAGCGGCGTCCACGCCTCCCCGGACGGGAGCGGCGCGAAGACCATGTCGAGCATGGCGGGCGTGACCTCCTCCACAGTGGAGGGGGTCCAGCGCGGGGCGTTGTCCTTGTCGACGATGAGGGCTCGCACGCCCTCCAGGAAGTCGGGGCTGTGGACCACGCGCGCGCCGATGCGGAACTCCTGCGCCATCTCGGCGGCGAAGTCGGTCATGGCCGCGCCCTCGCGCAGCTGCCGGAAGGCCACCGCCATTGAGTGCGGCGACTTTGTCGAGAGCACATGGCCCTGCGCCCGCGCCCACTCGCCGTCATCGGCCCCGAGCGCGTCGGCGATGGCCACCAGGCTGTCGCGCCCGAACAGCCGGTCGATGTCGTCCTGCACCTGCGCGAGCGGCGGCGGTCCAGGGTCGGCCTCGAACTCGGTCAGGATCGTCTCCATAGCGGCGGGTTCGGCCAGCACCGCCGCCTTGAGCGCCTCGATCCGGGCGCTCTCGACGTAGTCGGTGGCCACCGCCGTCAGCAGGCAGTCGGCCGCCTTCAGGCGCGCGCCGGTCAGCGCCAGCCACATGCCGATCGCGCCGGGCATGCGCGGCAGGTACCAGCCGCCGCCGACGTCGGGGAACAGCCCGATGCCCGTCTCCGGCATGGCGAACACGGTGCGCTCGGTCGCTACGCGGTACCGGCACGGGCGCGAAATCCCGACGCCGCCGCCCATGGTCACCCCGTCCATCACCGCCAGCGTCGGCTTGGGAAAGTCGTGGAGGAGCGCGTTGAGCCGGTACTCGGTCGCGAAGAACTCGCGCGCGGCGGCGCCGTCGCCCGCCCCGCTCTCGGCCAGCATGCGGATGTCGCCGCCGGCGCAGAAGCCGCGGTCGCCCGCGTGGTCGATCATCACCAGCGCCATCGCCGGGTCGTCGCGCCAGGCGAGTAGCGCGTCGGTCATCAGCCGGCACATCTCGGTGGTGAGCGCGTGCAGGGCGCGCGGACGGTTCAGCGTCAGCCGCCCGACCGCGCCTTCGACGCGGGCGAGGACGGGCGCGTCGCTCGGGACGGCGTCGGTCACTGGCGGAACAGCTCGCGGGCGGTGATCACGCGCATGATCTCGTTGGTGCCCTCCAGGATCTGGTGCACGCGCAGGTCGCGCACGATCCGCTCGGCCGGATAGTCCTTCAGGTAGCCGTAGCCGCCGTGCAGCTGCAGGGCGTCGTTGGCGACGGCGAAGCCCGCGTCGGTGGCGAAGCGCTTGGCCATGGCGCAGAGCTTGGTGGCCTGCGGCTGCTTCTTGTCGAGCGCGTCGGCGGCGTTGCGCACCATCAACCGCGCGGCCTCGAGCTCGGTGGCCATGTCGGCGATCTTGAACTGCAGCGCCTGCTTCTCCTTCAGCGCCGAGCCGAAGGTGGTGCGCAGCTCCATGTAGCTCTTGGCGCTCTCCAGGGCCGCCTGCGCCCCGCCCAGCGAGCAGGCCGCGATGTTCAGCCGGCCGCCGTCCAGCCCCATCATGGCGTAGCGGAAGCCGTCCCCTTCCTTGCCGATCAGGTTCTCGGCGGGCACGCGGCAGCCGTCGAAGTTGACGGTGGTGGTCGGCTGGCTGTTCCAGCCCATCTTCTTCTCGTTGGCGCCGAAGGAGAGGCCGGGCGTGCCCTTCTCCACCACGATGGCCGAGATGCCCTTGGCGCCCTCCCCGCCCGTGCGGACCATGCAGACGTAGACGTCCGACACGCCGCCGCCCGAGATGAAAGCCTTGGAGCCGTCGAGCACCCACTCCTCTCCGTCGCGCTGGCCGGTCGAACGCATGGCCGCCGCGTCCGAGCCCGAGCCCGGCTCCGTGAGGGCGTAGCTGGCGATCAGCTCCATGCTCGTCAGCCTCGGCAGGTACTTGGCCCGCAGCGCCTCCGACCCGAAGCGGTCGATCATCCACGAGGCCATATTGTGGATGGAGATGAAGGCCGCAGTCGACACGTCGCCCCGCGACAGCTCCTCGAATACGATCGCCGCGTCGAGCCGGCTCAGCGCCGAGCCGCCCACGTCCTCTTGCACGTACAGCCCCGCGAAGCCGAGCTCCGCCGCGCGGCGGATCACGTCGACGGGGAAGTGCTTCTCCTCGTCCCAGCGCGCGCTGTGGGGAGCCAGCTCGGCGTCCGCAAAGGCGCGGGCGGCGTCCTGGATGGCGACCTGATCGTCGGAGAGGGTGAAGTCCATGGGCTGCGGAACTGAGGTGGAGGGCCTGTGCTGTCAACCGCCGCTCCGGTCTGCAGGGCGAGCTGGGGCGGATGACAGGCCGCGAGCCTGGGCCTAAGCCGCTTTCATGTCGCGCGCGCCCCTCGCCCCGTTCCCGCACAACCGCCCTCGCCGCCTGCGCCAGGCGCCTTGGATCCGCGATCTCGTCCGCGAGACCGTGCTCACGCCCTCAGACCTGATCTGGTCGCTGGTGGTCCACGGCGGCGAGGAGCCGGAGGTCGAGGTCGGCTCCATGCCCGGCGCGCCGCGCCTGTCGGTGGCCCGCGCAGCCGAGGCCGCGCGCCAGGCCAAGGCGCTGGGCATCCCCGCCATCGCCGTCTTCCCCTTCATCGACGGCGAGCTGAAGGACGCGCGGGGCTCGGCCGCCGCCGATCCGCAGGGCCTCGTCTGCCGGGCGGTGCGCGCCATGAAGGCGGCCGCGCCCGAGGTCGGCATCATGTGCGACGTGGCGCTGGACCCCTTCACCGACCACGGCCACGACGGCCTCATCGAGAACGGCCGCATCGTGAACGACGCCACCGTGGAGCGCCTGGTCGAGCAGGCGGTGGTGCAGGCCGAGGCCGGGGCCGACATCCTGGCCCCCTCCGACATGATGGACGGCCGGGTCGCCGCCATCCGCCGGGCCCTGGAGGGCGCGGGCCACTGCGACGTGATGATCATGGCCTACGCCGCCAAGTACGCCTCGGCCTTCTACGGCCCCTACCGCGACGCCATCGGCTCGGCGACCGTGCTGACAGGCGACAAGAAGACCTACCAGATGGACCCGGGAAACACCGACGAGGCCCTGCGCGAGGTGGCGCTGGACATCGCCGAGGGGGCCGACATGGTCATGGTCAAGCCGGGCATGCCCTACCTCGACATCGTCCGCCGCGTGGTGGAGGCTTTCGCCCTGCCCACCTTCGCCTTCCAGGTCTCGGGCGAGTACGCGATGATCATGGCCGCCGCGCAGAACGGCTGGATCGCCGAGGAGC
>CAXTBN010000042.1:0-25223 GCA_964242895.1 uncultured Caulobacteraceae bacterium
CCCACCTCGCCCTGGCAGCCGACCTCCGCGCCCGAGATGGAGGCGTTGCGCTTGTAGAGCGCGCCGATGGCGGCGGCGGTGAGCAGGAAGGTGCGGCGCGTGCCCGCATCGCCGCGATGAAAGCGGTCGTGGAAGCGCAGCACGGCGGGCACGATGCCGGCGGCGCCGTTCGTGGGCGCGGTGACCACACGGCCGCCCGCGGCGTTCTCCTCGTTGACCGCCAGCGCCCACAGGTTGACCCAGTCCATGGCCGCCAGCGGGTCCGTGGCCTGCCGCTCGGCGCGGTCGCGCAGCTCGTCGCGGATGCGCTTGGCGCGGCGCTTCACCTCCAGGCCGCCGGGCAGCACGCCCTCCGTTCGCACGCCGCGGTCGATGCAGGCCTCCATGGCGGCGTGCAGCTCGTCCAGGCCGGCCAGCACCGCCTCGCGGGGGCGCAGGGCGCACTCGTTCTCCAGCATCAGCTCGGCGATGGAGAGGCCGGCCGCATCGGCGCGCGCCACCAGTTCCGCGCCGGAGACGTAGGGGTGCGGCGGCTCTATAGGGACTGCGGCCGCGCGGTCGTTGCGGTCCATCTCCTCCTCGTCGCAGACGAAGCCGCCGCCCGTGGAGAAGTAGGTGCGCGCGTCCAGGGGTCCTCCCCCGGCGTCCAGGGCGGAGAGGCGCAGGGCGTTCGGGTGCCGCGGCAGGCGGGTGAACCCCTGCCAGGCGATGTCGCGGACGGCGTCGAAGCCGATCTCCGGGCCGTGGGCGCCGAGACGCATCCGGCCGGTGCGCGCCAGGGCGTCGAGGGCGGCGTCGCCGGCGTCGGGGTCCAGGGTCGCGGGCGCGAAGCCCAGGAGGCCGAGCAGGACGGCGCGGTCGGTGGCGTGCCCGCGGCCGGTCAGCGCCAGCGACCCGTAGAGCACGACCTCCACGCGCGCCACGGCGGCCAGCACACCCAGGCCCGACAGGCGCTCCAGGAAGCGGCGGGCGGCGGTCATCGGCCCCATGGTGTGCGAGCTCGACGGGCCGACGCCGAGCTTGAAGAGGTCGAAGACGCCCGCGGTCATCCCGGGCGTTTAGCCGGGGGCGTGCGGGGCGTCACGCGCGGGAGACGCGCGACGGCTTCAGCGCACGCCCGCCCGGATGCGCTCGGCGCGGGCGAGGTCGCGCTGGACCAGCGCGTTGTCCGGATCGAACCGCAGCGCCTCGCGCAGCAGGCCGACCGCGCGGCCGACGTCGCCCTTGGCCAGGAGCGGCAGCGCCTGCGCGCGCAGCTGGGCGGCGCGGGCCGGGTTGCGCAGAGGCGCGCCGGGCGGCGGAGGTGCGGGTGCGCCGGGCTTGGCCGTCGCGGGTCGCTCGGTCCCCTCCCGCTTGGGCGCGCGCCGGGGCGCCGTCCCGGGGATCTGGATCACGCGGCCGACCTCGGCCTCGGCGGGGCGGTCGATGCCGTTGTAGCGCGCCAGGCCGTAGAACAGGGTGCGGTCGCCCAGGTACCGCTCGGCCAGGCTCGACAGGGTCTCGCCGGGCGAGATCCGGTGCGGGAAGCTCTGCGCGCCGAACAGCTGGCGCGGGTCGGTGTCGATCTGGCGCAGCAGGCTCTTGGCCAGCGCGTTGTCCGGCTCCTCGGCGGCGACGGACGCCGCCTCGGCGCGCGCCGGGTCGCGCTGCCCGGCGTCGAGCAGCTCCAGGGCGTGGCGCAGGCGTTCGCGCGCGGGCGGCAGGGGCGCGGGCGGCGGGGCTGGGGGCGCGAGCGGCTTCGGCGGCGGCGGCGGCGCGACCAGCGCGGGCTTGGGCGTGGCCGCGCAGGCGGCGGCGAGGAGCGCGAGGGCGCCGCACAGGAGAGATCGGATCGACGGAGTCGGGCGAGGCGCGCGCATGACCGCACTCTGCGCGCCGCGGCTTTCCCCTCTGTTTACGCCCCCACTCTCCGCAGGGCGGGCGCGCCCGCTTCGGAGAGCCACGCCGGGTCGCAGACGCGCGCGGCGAAGGCGTCGGGGTCGAGGGGGCGCGAGAACCAGTAGCCCTGGAACAGGCGGCAGCCCATGGAGCGCAGCACGTCGACCTCCTCGCGCCGCTCCATGCCCTCGGCCAGGACGGTCATGCCGAGCCCGCGGCCGAGCTCGATCATGGAGCGGCAGATGGCGCGGCTGTCGGGCCGCAGGTCGATCTCGGTGACGAACTCGCGGTCGATCTTCAGCTTCGAGAACGGCAGGTTCTTCAAGTAGCTGATCGACGACCAGCCGCTGCCGAAATCGTCGATGGCCACCGACACGCCCAGGTCGTGCAGCTCGGTGAGCAGGCGTCGGGTGCGCTCCTCGTCCTCCATGGCGGCGGTCTCGGTCAGCTCCACCTCCAGCCGCTCGGGCGCGACGCGGTGCAGGTCGAGCGTGCGGGCGATCAGCTTGGGGAGCTGCGGGTCGCGGAACTGACGCGCGGACACGTTGACGGCCACCTTCACGCCCGCGAGCGGGCCCGTCGTCCAGGCGCCCAGCTGGCGACAGGCGGCGTTGAGGATCCACAGGCCGACCTCGTCGATCAGTCCCGACTCCTCCAGGAGCGGCACGAAGGCGCCCGGCGACACGGCCCCGCGGCCGGGCTGCGTCCAACGCAGCAGCGCCTCGGCGCCCGCGACCCGCCCGGCGACCACGTCCACCACGGGCTGGAACTGCAGGTGCAGCTCGTCGCGCGCCACCGCGCCGCGCAGCTCCTGCGTCAGGCTGTAGCGCTCGCGCGCCGCCGCGGTGGTCTGTGACGAGACGGTGGCCACCAGCCCCGCGGGCGCACCTCCGCCGGCCAGCAGCGCGTCGGCGCAGCGCAGCAGCTCGGCGGCGTCGCGCCCGTCCTGCGGGTAGGCGGCCGCGGCGGTGGAGACGGTGGGCGTCAGCGCCGGCCCATCGTCGCCCAGCGGCTGGGAGAGCACGTAGGCGATGGCCTGCAGCCGCGCCTCGCCGCCGTCCGCGTCGTCGGCCAGGGGCAGCCAGGCCGCGAAGCCGCCGTGGCGCAGGCGGGCGACGGGCGACGCCGCGTCCACCGCCCCGCGCAGGCGCGTCTCAAAGGCGCGCAGCGCCCGGTCGGCGGCGGCGGTGTCGAAGGTGGCCAGCCGGTCCACGTCGGCGAAGTGGAACACGCCCAGCACGCCGCTGTGCACCGCCCCGCCCGCCACGTCCGCCTCCACCCGGCGCACGAACGCCTCGCGGGTGAGGACGCCGACGGAGGGCTCCTCGACGGCGAACGGGTCGGCGTCCGGCGCGGCCGGGAGCGTCGGCGCGGTGCGGCGGCGAAGGCGCGCGAAGATCTCGGGCGCTCCCGCCGCAGCCACCGCCAGCAGCGCGGTCGCGGCGACAGCGGCCCAGACGCCGCGGCCGCCCGCGAGCGCGCTGGCGAGCGCGGGCGAGGCGGCCAGCGCCGTCCAGCCCGCACGCATCAGGCGCGCGCGCGCCGCGGACCGCCTCCCCTCGCCCTCGCCCTCAGCCACCCGCAGCCCTCGCCCAGCGCACCGTCCTGACACGACGGCGCTTAACGTGCGGTTCGTCGGCGACGGCGTGCAGGTTCGCCCCGAGGGGGACGGAGGGTGGATGCGCGCAGTGTACGGCTGGATCGGCGGGCGGGGATCATCGGCTGGCGGAGCGCCACCAGCCCCGCAGCCTCACCGGAAGCTGTCCACCGTCTCGCGCACGCGAGCGCCGAGACTCTTGTGCGGCCGCTTCTCCTTGCGCGGCGGCCGGAAGCCGCGCAGCACGTTGCCCTCCGTCGACAGGTAGTTGTCCGCATAGTCGAAGCGGGGCGTGTCGGAGAACAGCAGCCAGTAGTACTTCATCTGCTCGGACCACCAGTAGCCGGGGCAGTGGTCGCTCTGCGCCTTGGTGGTCACGTCGGCGAGGTCGGCGTAGCCGTAGGCGGCGCGGTTGTACCGCTTCATGTTGCGGAAGTGCGTGGCGCCGATCTCGCGCCAGCGCGGGTTGCGGTCTAGGAGCCACAGGTTGAAGGCCGCGTCCGCCAGCTCGGGCCGCAGCGCGTTGGACGGCGAGAGCACCGCGGCGCGGCCGTAGTCGTACTCCTCCGGCAGCACGCCGAAGCGGTCCTGCAGCGAGGCCCACGCCTCCGTCGCCGCCGCGCCCTCGCCCGCGTAGCCGCCCTGCGCCAGGAGGCCGCCGTAGAAGGCGGCGAGCTCGTCCTGCCGGCGGCTCAGGCGCTGGCCGGTCTCGAAATCCACGTCGGCGATCCACAGCCGGCCGTCGTAGGTCTCCGGCTGCCAGCGCAGGGTGGCGCGCGTGCAGACCTCGAACATCGACTTGCACTCGGCGTCGCCCAGGAGCTGCCAGCCGTCCCACAGGTACTCGTAGAAGCTGTCGGAGGGCGGGCCGACGGTGGCGCGCCGGCTCAGCCACTCGCCCGTCTCCGCGTGGACGGCGTCGGGCAGGAGGTCGAGCTTGGAGCGCTTGGCGAACAGGGTGGTGACGGCGTGCTTGGCGGCGTCGTGGTACTTGGGGTCGCCCGTGAGCCGGCTCAGCGTGCCCCACTCGGGCAGGTGGGTGCCGATCTCGGCGGGACTGGTGCGCGGCTCGCGGACCGCGCCCGTGCGCAGGTTCACGAACCGGTACGGCAGCCCGGTCGGCGACTTGGTGAAGGCGGGCAGCAACCGGTCCGCGCAGTCGCGCGCCTTGGCCAGCAGCACCGGGTCGCCCGACGCGAGGTGCGCGGAGAGGAGGCCGCCGACCAGCCGGATGGAGGTCTCGAACACGCTGACCTCGCCGTCCACGTCGAACGAGAGGTTCGCATCCACCCAGGCGACACCCTCGGCGAACTGGCTGTCGAGGCCCATCAGCCACAGGGTGTCGAGCGCCTCGATCAGGCTCAGGCCGAGGTGCTGCTCCTTGAGCGGGAAGCTGGCATAGCCGCCGCTGACGGGCTTGATCTCGTCCTTGCCCCAGGCGCGCTCGCGATACTGCGACCACGCCCAGGCCATCTCGGCGCGCACCTCGTCGGCCAGCGCGCGCCAGCCGGTCTTCGGCCGGGCGGAGGCGAGCCCCGGCGCGGCGGAGACCGCGGCGGCGGCGGCGAGGAGCGTGCGGCGGCGGAGGGCGGACGTCATGGCCTGCGCTCTAGAGCCGCGGCGGCGTTTCGGCCAGGGCGCGCCCGGTCGCGCCGCGCCTCAGGCCGCGCCGAAACGCACCGGCTGCGCCTGCGCGACGAGCCGGCGCGCACGAATCCAGATCTCCGTCCGCTGCCCCACGACCAGCCCGCCCGCCAGCAGCAGGAAGGCGTCGGCGATCACGGTCGGATCGAGGCCGGACGCCCCCGCCTCCGCCGTCGTGGCCGAGCGCAGGCCGAAGCGCACCAGGAACACGGCGACGATGATCAAGAGGCCCACGGGCGAGGTGGCGCTGGTCACCTCGTGCGTGGCCGGGTCGACGCTGAGCGTCACCGCCTTGGCGCGCAGCCAGCCGACGCCTCCGCCCACCGCCAGCGCCGCCGCGAACACCGCCAGGTCGATCGGGGTGAAGGGCGCGCGATGCGGCGTGAAGACCACCCCCGCCGCGATCAGCGCGCAGATGACGAGCGGCGCGATCCACAGCAGCTCCAGCCGTACGCGCCGGGGTCGTCGCGCGCGCAGGAAGATGATCCCGAGCACCACGAGCGGGATGATGACGGGGAGGAGCTGCTGGGGCGTCATGGCGAGGCTCGGCGATGTCGGCCCAGCTTAGCCGACGCGGGCCGACGCGGAAGTTACGTCGGAGTCACGTGGCGGCGACCGTCTGCTCGATGGCGCCGAAGATCGAGCGGCGCCGGGCGTCGCGCATCTCCAGCCGCACGGTGTCGCCCGGCTGCAGGAACGGCGTCTCCGGCGCGCCGCGGAGCAGGGTCTCCACCGTGCGCACCTCGGCCAGGCAGCTGTACCCGACGCCGCCCTCCGCCACCGGCTTGCCCGGCCCGCCGTCCGGGCCGCGGTTGGAGACGGTGCCCGAGCCGATCACCGTGCCGGCGGCCAGCCCGCGGGTCTTCGCCGCGTGGGCGATCAGGGCGGGGAAGTCGAAGGTCATGTCCACGCCCGCGTCGGCGCGGCCGAAGTCGCGGCCGTTCAGCTCCACCAGCAGCGCGCCGTGGAGCCTGGCCCCGTCCCAGCCCGGCAGGGCGTCGGGCGTCACGGCCACGGGCGAGAGGGCGCTGGCGGGCTTGGCCTGGAAAAAGCCGAAGCCCTTGGCCAGCTCGCCCGGGATCAGGTTGCGCAGCGACACGTCGTTGACCAGCACCACCAGCCGGATCGCCGCCGCCGCCTCCTCGCGCGAGCAACCAGCGGGCACGTCGCCGGTGATCACGGCCACCTCGCCCTCCAGGTCGCAGCCCCAGGCGGGGTCGGCGAGCGGGATGGGGTCGCGCGGGCCGAGGAAGCCGTCCGAGCCGCCCTGATACATGAGCGGGTCCGTCCAGAAGCTGGCCGGCATCTCCGCACCCCGCGCCCGCCGCACCAGCTCCACATGGTTCACGTAGGCGGAGCCGTCGGCCCACTGGTAGGCGCGCGGCAGGGGAGCCGCGGCCTCGTGCTCGTGGAAACGCTCGCGCGGCACGCCCCCGTCCTCCAGCGAGGCGGCGAGGCCGCGCAGGAAGGGCTCGCACCGCTCCCAGTCGTCGAGCGCCGCCTGCAGGGTGGGCGCGACGGTCGAGGCGTCGGTGAACCAGGCGAGGTCTTCGGACACGACCACCAGCCGCCCATCCCGACCCCCCTTCAGCGACGCGAGCTTCATGCGGCTTGACCTTGATCGACCGAGGGGCGAGCGTCACATGTGACACGGGAGCCCTCGCCATGTCCACGCAGCCCGCCAAGGCCACCAGCGCCGCCCGCACCCGCGCCTACCGCGAACGCCTGCGGGCGCAGGGACTGAAGCCGCGTACGGTGTGGGCGCTCGACGTGAATGATCCGGCGGTTCGAGAGCGACTGCGCCTGCAATCGCTCAGCCTTCAGGGAGACCCGGCTGAGGCCGAGGTCATGGAATGGATCGAGGCCATCCAGGCCGAGGATGACCCTTGGAGCTGAAACGCGGCGACGTCGTGCTTGCGGTGTCTCCCGGGGAGTATGGGAAGGTCCGGCCTTCGGTGATCGTCCAGGGCGACGCCCTGCTGGTCCAGCACCCCAGCGTGGTCGTCTGCCCTCTCACATCGGACCTGCGGGCTCTCGACATCCGGGTGCAGGTCTCACCGGACGCGTCCAACGGTCTGCACGCCGTTTCGGAGGTGATGGTGGACAAGATCACCGTCCTGCCGAGGTTGAAGTTGCGGTCAGCGATCGGGCGGCTGGCGGCCGCCGACATGGCCGCCGTGGACCGGGCGCTCATCCTTCTGCTCGGCCTCGGCGAGGCCTAGGCGCGCGCGATCACCGCGCTGACCGCCTCACCCGCGTCGTACAGGGCCGCGTTCGAGTACACGCGCACCTCGCACAGGATGTCGCCGCCGGGCTCGGACGCCCACACGTAGCTGCGCTCCACCTGCACGTTGCGGCCGGCCGGGCTGATGCCGTCGAAGGTGTCGCCCCAGGGGACGGCGCCCTTCAGCGCGCGCCAGGACAGGTCGAGGGCGCGGGCGAGCTCGTCCTGCGCCATGGCCTGAAGGTCGGCGTCGGCCAAGGCCGACGCCTCAGGCGGGTTCCTTGGCCCCGTCCCGGGCCGGCAGCACGCCGCGGCGCTGCTGGTCCAGCTCGATGGACTCGAACAGGGCCTGGAAGTTGCCGGCTCCGAAGCCGGCGTTGCCCTTGCGCTGGATGATCTCGAAGAAGATCGGGCCGAACAGGTTCTCCGTGAAGATCTGCAGCAGCAGGCCTTCCTCCTCGTTGCCGTCGAGCAAGATGCGGTTCTTGCGCATTCGCTCCAGGTCCTCGCCGTGGCCGGGCACGCGCTCGTCGACCAGCTCGTAGTAGGTCTCGATGGTGTCCTGCAGCTTCACGCCGCGCTCGCGCAGACGCTCGATGGTGCCGTAGATGTCGTCGGTGGTCAGCGCGATGTGCTGGATGCCCTCGCCGTTGTACTCGCGGATGAACTCCTCGATCTGGCTGTGCTCGTCCTGGCTCTCGTTCAGCGGAATGCGGATGGCGCCGTCGGGCGCGATCATGGCTTGGCTGAACAGGGCGGTCTGCTGGCCCTTGATGTTGAAGTACTTCTGCTCCTCGAAGCCGAACACCTGATTGTAGAAGCTGGACCAGGTGCGCATCTGGCCGCGCTTCACGTTGTGCGTCAGGTGGTCGAGCACCTTCAGGCCGACGGTCTCGCGCGCCTCGGCCTCGTCCGCGCCGACCACCGGCGTCCAGTGCTCGTAGAGCGAGCCGCGGTCGCCGTACCGGTCCACGAGGTACAGCAGCGACCCGCCGATGCCCTGCAGCACGTACGAGTCCTCGCCGAGCAGGCCGGCGTGCTTGTCGGCGGCGTGCGCGCCGTTCGCCACCGCCAAGTTGAACGCCGCCTTGGCGTCCGCCACGCGGAAGGCCATGCCGTTGGCCGACGGGCCGTGCGCCTTGCGGAATTCCGCCGCCTGCCCGCCCGCGTCGTTGTTCACGATCAGGCTGATGTCGCCCTGCCGGAAGCGCGTCGCCTCCTTGGTGGGGTGGATGTGCGTGGCGACGAAGCCGAGCTGCGTCAGGAGCTCCACCATCCGCTTCGGATCGGGCGAGGTGAACTCGACGAACTCGAAGCCGTCCAGGCCGATGGGATTGTCGCGGGACGCGGTCATCGGGGAAGTCCTTTGCGCGAAGGGCGGGTTCGACGGCGAGATAGTCTCGCGGACGCCCAGGTGGCAATCCGGGGCGCAACCGCGGTCGCCCCCGCAGGCGAAAGCGTGTAGCCCAGCCGAAACGCGCAGGAGGCCCCGCTTGCTCCGTCAGCTGTACGACCGCGTGATGGCGCTCTCCGCCACGCGGTGGGCCACGCCCGCGCTGGCGGTGGTGTCGTTCGCGGAGGCGTCGTTCTTCCCGATCATCCCGGAGGTGATGCTGGGCCCCATGGTCCTCGCACGGCAGGAGCGCGCCTGGTGGTACGCCCTGGTGTGCACCGTCGCCTCCGTGGTCGGCGGCCTGTTCGGCTACGGCATCGGCGTCTTCCTCCAGCCCCTGGGCGAGTGGCTGCTGCGCGTGTTCGGCCACGGGCAGGGCATGGAGGCCTATCGTTCCTGGTTCGCCGCCAACGGCTTCTGGGTGATCCTGATCAAGGGCTTCACCCCCATCCCGTTCAAGCTGGTGACCATCGCCAGCGGCATCGCACGCTTCAATCTTGGGCTGTTCGTGCTGGCCGCGGCCATCACGCGAGGCGGCCGCTTCTTCCTCGGCGCGGCGTTGCTGCAGCACCCGCAGGCCAAGGCGCTGGTGGAACGGCACCTGCTGCTGCTGACGGTGGCCGGCTTCCTGGCGGTGCTGGCGGCGGTGGTCGCGGTCAAGCTGCTCGGCCACTAAGCCGCCGCACCTCGCCGCCAAGCTCGCGGCCATGCGCGCCCTCTTCCGCCCGACCGCCTGGCTGGCCGCCTGCGCCTGGCTCGCCGCCGCCCTGCTTCTCACCGTGCACGCCCTGGAGACGTGGGGCGGCTATCCGCCGTGCGAGCTGTGCCTGCACGAGCGCGAGGTGGTCTGGACCGCCTTCTACGCCGCCCTCGCCGGTCTCGCGCCCGCGGGGCTGGCCCCTCGCGTGCGCTGGACGCGGACGTGGGCGCGCGTCGGCGTGGTCGTCGTGGGCGTCGCCTTCGCCGTCGGCGCGGGGCTGGCCGCCTACCACGCGGGCGTGGAGTGGCGCTGGTGGCCGGGCCCTACGGCCTGCACGGGCGGCCGCGCCGGCCCGGTCCGCGCCGCCGACGTGCGCGCGGTGCTGAGCGGGGCCAAGACGGTGCACATGGTGCGCTGCGACGAGGCCGCCTTCCGCATCGCCGGCCTCTCGTTGGCGGGGTGGAACGCCTTGCTCTCCGCCGCGCTGGCGATGGTGAGCGGTCTCGTGCTCCTCCGAAGGGAACGCCTGTGAGCGACCATACAGCCCCGTCGCGCCGGCTCGACCTGGGCGAAGGCGCCTACGCGCGCCGCCTCGCCGAGATCCTGCGCGTGGACCACGCCGGAGAGCTCGGCGCGGTGCACATCTACCGCGGCCAGACCGCCGTATTCAGCCGCGCCCGCGGCGGCGAGCGCATGGCGGCCGACATGGCCGAGCACGAGGCCGGCGAGCAGGTCCACCTCTCCGCCTTCGACGGCATCCTGACGCGCGAGGGCGTGCGCCCCACCGTCTTCGCGCCCCTGTGGCGCGCCGCCGGCTTCGCCCTGGGCGCCGCCACAGCGCTGATGGGCGAGAAGGCCGCCCACGCCTGCACCGAGGCCGTGGAGAGCGTCATCGAGCAGCACTACGGCGAGCAGATCGCCGAGGTGGCCGAGCGCGAGCCCGCCCTCGCCGACGAGCTGCGGCGCTTCCGCGACGACGAACTGGAGCATCGCGACCATGCGATCGCCGAGGGCTCGCGTGAGGCCCCCGGCTACGCCCTGCTGTCGGCGGTGGTGACCGCGGGCTGCCGCGCCGCGATCAAGGTCAGCGAGAAGCTCTGACGCCGACGCTCGCGGACGCGGGATGCATCCCGCACGGCCCTGGCGCGTTCCATCGCACAGTCAAGCTGGAACGGAGCCCTCGTCCATGAACCGCGCCCTTCTCATCGCCGCCGCGACGGCCCTGTCGTCCATGTCCGTGGCGGCCTCGGCGCAGGACGCGTCGGGCGCCATGCCCGCACAGTCCATGCCGCCGGCCGGCGTCACCGCCTCGCAGCCCGTCGCCAACCCGCCGCCCGCCACCACCGAGCGCGGCCCCGGCACCGCCGACCCGGGCTACTCCGGCTCGCTCCAGGGGCCGGCCTTCCGCGACGTGTTCGAGCGCATCTCCGCCGACGAGCAGAAGATGGCCGGCAACCGCCACGGCATGATGCAGCTCCGCGCCATCAAGGCCGAAGCCACCCAGCGCCGCGCCCGCCACGGCGGCGAGCTGCGCGACTGGGACCGCGAGCTGATCAACAAGAGGCTCGACCAGCTCGAAGGCGCCGCCTGACGGCGTGGGCGCGCTAGGCGGCGACCGGCTCCGGCCGGCTCACCGCCTCCAGCGCGCGGTCGAGCACGCCGAGACCCGCCCCGGGCCGCACGCCTTCCTCCGTCAGCACGCGTCGCCAGCGGCGCGCGCCCGGACGGCCGGTGAACAGGCCCAGCATGTGGCGGCCCATGGCGGCGAAGCGCACGCCCTCCGCCAGCCTCGCCGCCATGTAGGGCCGATACGCCTCGACGGCGGCGTAGGCGTCGACGTCCGCGCCTTCGCCGAACAGACGCGCGTCCACAGCGCCGAGCAGGCCGGGGTCATGGTAGGCGGCGCGGCCGAGCATGACCCCGTCCACGCCCGCGCCGAGGTGCGCCTGCGCGGCGACCAGGTCGGCGAGGCCGCCGTTGAGCACCATCGTCAGCGCCGGCCGCTCGCGCTTCAGCCGGTGGACGAGGGCGTAGTCGAGCGGCGGCACCTCGCGGTTCTCCTTGGGGCTCAGCCCTTGCAGCCACGCCTTGCGCGCGTGCACCACCACCGTGCGCACGCCGGCGGCCGCGCAAGCGTCCACAAGCGTGAACAGGGCCTCCTCGGGGTCCTGCTCGTCGACGCCGATGCGGCACTTCAGCGTGACGGGTACATCCACCGTCTCGCCCATGGCCGCCATGCACGCCGCGACACGCGCCGGCGCGCGCATCAGGCACGCGCCGAAGCCGCCGTCGCCCACCCGGTCGGACGGGCAGCCGACGTTGAGGTTGATCTCGTCGTAGCCGCGCTCCGCCCCGATCCGCGCCGCCTGCGCGAGCTTGACCGGCTCGTTCCCGCCCAGCTGCAGCGCCACCGGGTGCTCGACCGTATCGAACCCGATCAGCCGCTCGCGGTCGCCGTGGATCACCGCGTCGGCGGTGACCATCTCCGTGTAGAGCCGGGCGCGGCGCGTCAGCGTGCGGTGGAAGGCGCGGCAGTGCCGGTCCGTCCAGTCCATCATCGGCGCGACGCAGAAACGGTGGCTCACGGACCCTCCTCGACTCGGGGCCATGTAGGCGATCAGCCCGCGCGCGCCCACCCACGGCCGCGCTGGACGGAACGAAGCCGGAACACTAGGGTGCCGCCGTGGTCGCGCTGAACATCCGTCAGAAGCTGTCAATCCTGTCGGACGCGGCCAAGTACGACGCCAGCTGCGCCTCGTCCGGCGGCCCCAAGCGCGATTCGCGCAACGGCGTGGGCGTCGGCTCGACCACGGGCGGCATGGGCGTGTGCCACGCCTACACGCCGGACGGGCGCTGCGTGTCGCTGCTCAAGATCCTGCTGACCAACTTCTGCGTGTTCGACTGCGCCTACTGCATCAACCGGGTCAGCTCCAACGTCGCGCGCGCCCGCTTCAGCGTGGACGAGGTCGTGCGGCTGACTCTGGACTTCTACAAGCGCAATTACATCGAGGGACTGTTCCTGTCCTCTGGCGTGATCCAGAGCGCCGACTACACGCAGGAGCAGCTGACGCTCGTGGCCAAGACGCTGCGCGAGGTGCACGACTTCCGCGGCTACATCCATCTGAAGCTGATCGCCGGCGCGTCGCCTGAGCTCGCAGCGGAGGCGGGGCTCTACGCCGACCGGCTGTCGGTCAACATCGAGCTGCCGCAGGACGCCAGCCTCGAGCGGCTGGCGCCGGAGAAGACGCCGCTGAACATCCGCCAGAGCATGGGGCAGGTGCGCTACGGCATCGATCAGGCGCGCGACCGGTCGCACCGGAAAACGCGGGCGCCGCGCTTCGCGCCGGCGGGACAGTCGACGCAGATGATCGTGGGCGCCGACACCGCCACCGACGCCGACGTGCTGCTGCGCTCCGAGCAGCTGTACGGCGGCTATCACCTGCGGCGGGTGTACTACTCCGCCTTCAGCCCCATCCCGGACAGCTCGGCGGTGCTGCCGTCGCAGCGGCCGCACCTGATGCGCGAGCATCGGCTCTACGAGGCCGACTGGCTGATGCGCCACTACGGCTTCGCGCGCGAGGAGATCGTCTCGGCGGCGGTGGACGGCATGCTCGACCCGGCGATCGACCCCAAGCTCGCCTGGGCGCTGCAGAACCGCGACCGCTTCCCGCTGGACGTGAACCTCGCCGACCGCGAGATGCTGCTGCGCATCCCGGGGCTGGGCGTGAAGAGCGTGAACAAGCTGCTCTCCGTGCGGCGGCTGAAGCGGCTGACGGTGGATGATCTGGTGCGCGTGGGCGGCGCGTTCCGGCGCATGAAGCCGTTCGTGGTCACCGATGACTGGCGGCCGACGACGCTGATCGACACCGCCGACCTGCCCGAGCAGATGCGCGAGCTCAGCAAGCACGCGCAGCCGCGTCAGCTGGAGCTGTTCTGATGCGCTGTGGGCGGCGATGACCCACGCCGTCACCCTCGCCCACCCCACCGATTTCGACGGTTGGCGCCGCGCCGCCCGCGCCCTGCGCCTCGCCGAGGTCGCGCCCGCGGAAGTGCGCTGGAGCGTGGGCGAGGCGGACGCCGCCCTGTTCGACGGCGGCCCTCCGCCCGAGGCCGCGCCGGGCGCGCAGTTCACCGTGCCGCGCGAGTTCGTGAAGCTCGCGCAGGTGGTCGCCTGCCATCACGACGGAGACCGGTTCGACCTGCTCTACCGCCTGCTCTGGCGGCTGCGCGACGAGCCGCACCTCCTGGGCCTGCTCACCGATGCGGAGGTGGCCGACGCCCTGGCTCGCCAGAAGAGCGTGCGGCAGGCCGAGCACAAGATGCACGCCTTCGTGCGCTTCCGTCGCGTGGACGATCCGGAGGCGGAAGCCAAGGCCAAGGAGGCGGACCCGGCGCACGTCGTGGCGACGGAGGAGTACTTCGCCTGGTTCGAGCCGCCGCACTACGTGATCGAGCTGGGCGTCCAATTCTTCGTGCGGCGGTTGGCCAACGTGCGCTTCACCATCGCCAGCCCCTACGTCACCGCCGAGTGGCTGACCGAGGCGGGAGGCGGGCTCAAGCTGACGCCCGGCGGCCATCCCGGCCGCCTGCCGGCCGAGGACGACAGCGAGGAGGACTGGCGCGTCTACTTCCGCAACATCTTCAACCCGGCGCGGCTGAACGCGCCGCTGATGCGCCAGCACATGGCACCGTCATATTGGAAGAACCTTCCGGAGGCCGAGACCATTCCGTCCCTGATCGCCGCAGCGCAGGGACGAACGCAGGCCATGGTAGAAGCCGCACCCACCGAGCCCTCGCCGCGCGCCATGCGCGCCGCCACGCGCGTGCAGCGCCAGGAGCCCGTGGACGGCGGTCCGCCCGCCACCAACCTCGCCGAGGTGAACGCCGGCATCCAGGTGTGCCGCCGCTGCGACCTGTGGCGCGACGCGACGCAAGGCGTACCCGGCGAGGGCCCGCGCGCGGCGCCGCTGATGTTCGTCGGCGAGCAGCCGGGCGACATGGAGGACTTGGCGGGCAAACCCTTCGTCGGGCCGGCGGGCCAGCTGTTCAACCGCGCGCTGGCCGCCGCGGGCGTGCCGCGCGAGGAGACCTACGTCACCAACAGCGTGAAGCACTTCAAGCACGAGCTGCGCGGCAAGCGCCGCATCCACGCCAAGCCGAACACCACCGAGATCACCGCCTGCAACTGGTGGCTCGGCCAGGAGCGCAGGATCGTGAAGCCGAAGGTCGTCGTGGCGTTGGGGGCCACCGCCAGCCAGGCGGTGTTCCGCAAGGCGCTGGCGGTGACCAAGAACCGCGGCGTGGTCGGGCCGCTGGACGACGGGTCGACGGGGTTCCTGACCGTGCACCCGAGCTTCTTGCTGCGGTTGCCGGACGAGGACTCCCGCACACGCGAGTTCGACCTGTTCGTGCGCGACCTCGCCGCAGCCTACGACCTGCTCAAGGCGGCGTAGCGCCTACTCCGCCGCCACCGCCAGCCGGTCGTCGCCCGCGTGCGCCGGCGTGACGAGGCTCTCCTCACCATCGAGGATCGGGGCGTCGTCGCCCGGGCGGCGCGGGGTGGCGACGCGGCCGAGCTTGGGTACGAGCCACACCTCGAACCGGTCGACGAACAGGTAGATCACCGGCACCAGCACCAGGCTCAGCGCCGTGGAGCTGATCAGCCCGCCGATGACCGCCACGGCCATGGGCTGGCGGAACTCCGAGCCCGCGCCCAGGCCCAGCGCCGTCGGCAGCATGCCGGCCACCATGGCGACGGTGGTCATCACGATCGGCCGCGCGCGCTCGCGGCAGGCGTTGTGCAGCGCCTGCAGGCGCGTCTGGCCGGCGCGCTCGTCCTCGATGGCGAACTCCACCAGGAGGATCGAGTTCTTCGCCGCGATGCCCAGGAGCATCAGCACGCCGATGAACACGGGCATGTCGAGCTCGATGTGCGCCACCGTCAGCGCGAACACCGCGCCGACGATGGACAGCGGCAGGGCTCCCAAGATGATCACCGGCTTGAAGAAGCTGCGGAACAGCAGCACCAGCACCGCGAAGATCAGCGCCACGCCCGAGAAGATCGCGCCGATGAAGCCGCCGATGGTCTGGCTCAGCGCCTCCACGTCACCGGTCTGCGCCTGCGTCACGCCGGCCGGCAGGTGCTTGATCACCGGCAGCGCGTTGACCGCTTGCAGCGCGGTGCCGAGGCTGGAGCCGTTGAGGTCGGCCTGCACCGAGGCGCGGCGCTCGCGGCCATACCGCACGATGTTGCCCGGCCCCGCCTCGAAGGAGAGGTCGGCCACGGTGGCCAGCGGCGTCACGCCCGCGCCGCCGATCACGGGCACCTCCAGCTCGCCCAGCGTCTGCAGGTCGGTGCGCGCGCCTTCGGGCAGGCGCACGCGGATGGGGATGCGGCGCTCGCCCTCGCTGAACTTGGCGGAGGAGGCGTCGATGTCGCCGATGGTGGCGATGCGCAGCACCTGCGCCAGCGCCTGGCTGGTGACGCCCAGGCGCGCGGCCTCATCGGGCTTGGGCCGCACCACGAGTTCCGGGCCGGCCGGCGGCGGCGCGGGGCGCACGTCGCTGATCTGGCGCAGGCCGCGCATCTCGCGCTGCAGTTCGAGCTGGGTGCGCGTGAGCAGCGCCGGGTCTTCCGACGAGAGCACGATCTCCACGTCGGCCGAGCCGAAGCCGCCGAGCGTGTTCATGCGCACGTCGGGCAGGGTGCGCAGCTTGGGGCGGATCAGGCGCTTGAAGCCTTCCGTGTTGTGGGCGCGATGCGTCTTGAGCACCACGGTGACGTTGCCGCTGCCGAGCCCGCCGCCGGACGGGCCGCCGAAGCCGGCGCTGGCCCCGCCCGAGCCGATCTGCACGAACACGTCCTGCACGTCGGGCTCGGCGCGCAACAGCCGCGTGACGCGCGCGCCGGCCAGCTCCATGTCGGCGCGCGAGGCGCCGGGCGGGCCCTCCACGTTCAGGTAGAAGACCCCGGGATCGCCGATGGGCTGGAAGCCGACGGGCACGATCCCCATCGCCGCGCCCACCACGACGTAGGCGATGGTGCCGAAGAACAGCGCGCCGCCGAACACCGCGGACAGCCACGGATGACCGAGCGCCCAGTCGAGCGAGCGGCGGTAGAAGCCGCCGATCTCGCGCGCGGGCTGCACATGCGTGGTCGCCTTGAGGAAGTAGGCGGCCAGGAGCGGCGTCAGCAGGCGCGCCACCACGAGCGAGAAGGCGACCGCCACGGCCACCGTCAGACCGAACTCGCGGAAGAACTGGCCGACGATGCCGCTCATGAACGACACGGGGAGGAACACCACGATGATCGCCGCGGTGGTGGCGATCACCGCCAGGCCGATGGCGTCGGCCCCGATCAGCGAGGCGCGATAGGGCGACTGGCCGCGCTCGATGCGCTTCTCGATGTTCTCGATCTCGACGATGGCGTCGTCGACCAGGATGCCGATCACCAGCGTCAAGGACAGCAGCGTGATGACGTTCAGGCTGAAGCCGAACAGCGACATGGCCAGGAAGGTCGGCGCCAGCGACAGGGGCATGGCCACCGCCGCGATCAGCGTGGCCCGCCAGTTCCTCAGGAACAGGAACACCACCAGCGCCGCCAGCACCATGCCCTCCAGCAGCACGTGCACGGTCGCCTCGTAGCTGTGGCGCGTCTGGGTGACGGTGGAGACCACGAGGTCGAAGTTCACCTCCGGGTGCGCGCGCTGCAGCTGGGTGATCGCGCCCTTCACCGCGTCCTCGGTGGCGACGTCGCTGGCGTCGCGGGTCTTGTTGACCTCGAAGGCGACGGCCGGGCGGCCGTTCAGCAGCGCGAAGGCGCGGGGCTCGGCGGCGCCGTCGCCCACCTCCGCCACGTCCGACAGGCGCACGAAGCGGCCGGGCACGGGCACGACCAGGTCGCGCAGGGCGGCCACGGTGGCGGCTTGGCCCAGCACGCGCACGGTCTGCTCCTGCCCGCCGACGCCGGCGCGGCCGCCCGCCTCGTCGGTGTTGAACTGGTAGAGGGCGGCGTTCACCTGCGGCGCCGTCACGCCGAAGCTGCGCATCCGCTGCGGGTCGAGGGTGACGTTGATCTCGCGGTCGACGCCGCCCACGCGCACCACCTGGGCGACGCCGTGCTGCGCCTGCAGGGCGCGCGCCACCGTGTCGTCCACGAACCAGGACAGCTGCTGCGGCGCCAGCCGGGGGCTGGAGACGGCGTAGGTGAGGATGGGCGCCCCATCCACGTCGATGCGCTGCACCGTGGGCGGGTCGATGCCGGGCGGCAGGTTCACGCGCACGCGCTCGACGGCGGTGCGCACGTCGTCCGCCGCCTTCTGCATGTCGGTGCCGAGCTCGAACTCGATGGAGGTGGTCGAGGCCCCCAGCGAAATGTTGCTCATGATGTGCTTGACGTTGGAGACGCCGGCGATGGCGTTCTCCACCGGCCGTGTGATCTGCGTCTCCATCTGCGCGGGCGCGGCGCCGCTCTGGGTGACGCTGACGGCGACCACCGGGAAGGAGATGTTCGGGTACTGCTTGATGGGCAGCTTGCCGTAGGCGATCACGCCCGCCAACGTCAGCGCGATGAACAGGATCGCGACGGGGATGGGGTTGCGAATGCCCCAGGCGGAGATGCGCACCGTGCTCATGACGCGGGCGCCCCTTCCGCAGCCTCGACGGGCCGCACCACGTCGCCGTCCAGCACGAACGCGCCGCCGCCCAGGAGAACCCGGGCGCCCGGCGCCGGCCCGCTGAGCAGCTCCACCAGCCCGCCCTGACGCAGGCCGGTGCGCACGGGCGTGCGCCGCACGCGGTTCTGCGCACCGAGCACCATGACCGAGGCGCCGTCGGCGTCGAAGCGCACGGCGCTCTCCGGCGCGACCACGGCGGGGTGCACGGCGCCCGCGAAGGTGGCGCGGGCGAAGCCGCCGGGCCGCAGGTCGGAGCGGACGGGCAGGGTCACGCGGATGCGGCCGAGCTTGGTGTTGGCGTCGACCTCCGGACTGATGAGGCGAACCACGCCCGTGACCGTCGCGCCGCTGGGCAGCTTCACGTCGGCGCGGTCGCCCGCGTGCACGCCGCCGAGGTCGCCCTCCGGCACCTCCGCGTTCAGCTCCACGATCCCGTCGTGGGCGAGGCGGAACATGGTGTTGGCCGGCCCCGCCAGGTCGCCCGGCCGCACGGCGCGCGAGAGCACGACGCCGCCGACGGGCGCGCGCACGGTCATCAGCCGCTCGCGGGTGAGGAGGTCGTCGAGCTGGGCCTGGGCGGCGGCCGTCACCGCCTGCGAGGTGCGGGCGGCCAGGCGGCGCTCGGCGATCTGCTCCTGCGGCAGCACCCCCGCGTTGTCCAAGCCCTGCACGCGCCTGGCCTCCTCGGCCGTGCGCTCGGCGGCGACCGCCTGCTGGGTCACCACCGCGCGCTGCTGTGCGATCTGGGAACGCAGGAGGGTGTCGTCCAGTCGCGCCAGGGGCTGGCCGGCGGTGACCTGCGCGCCCTGGTCAACGAACACCTGCGCCACCCGGTAGCCGCTGAGCTCGGTGTTCACCGCCGCCTCCTCACGGCTGACCAGCACGCCCGAGGCCTCCAGCCCGCCGCGCAGGTCGGCGCGGCGCACGGGCGCGACGGTCACCGTAAGCGCGCCGGCGCCCGAGGCGGCGGCGGCGGGCTGAGGTCCGCGGCAGGCGGCGAGGGACGCCGCGAGGCCCAGGACGACGAGGCCGGCGACGGCGGGGAGCGACGGGCGTCTCATGCGGTCGGGGTCCATCCGCCGCCCAGCGCCTGGAACAGGGTGGCCGCGTCGGTGAGGGCGGTGATCTGCGCGGCCGTGAGCGTCGCGCGCGCCGCCCGCCAGCTGCGCTCGGAGTCGAGGAGCGTGTTCAGGTCCAAGAGGCCCAGGCTGTAGCCCTTGCTCGCGGCGTCGAAGGCGAAGCGCGCCCGCGCCACCGCGTCGGTCAGGGTGGCGATGCGCGCACGGTCGGCGGTGAGCGCGACGAAGCCGTTCTCGGCGTCGCGGTAGGCGTCCTGCACCGCCTGCTCGTAGGCGACCACCGCCTCCTCGCCGCGCGCGCGGTCGCCGCGGATCACGGCCAGCAGCCGCGGCCGGTCGAGCACGGGCAGGACGGCGTTGGCCCCCGCCGTCCAGATGGTGGTGGTGGCGTCGTAGGTCCCCGTCACGCCCGAGAACTGACCGCCCGGCGCCAGGGTGAAGGTCGGGAACAGCGCCAGCTTGTCCAGCTTCAGCGTCTGCGCGCGCGAGCGCAGGCGCGCCTCGGCCTCGCGCACGTCGGGGCGGCGGCGCAGCAGGTCGCCGGGCGTGGTCAGGGGCGGCGCGGGCGGGGCGGCGGCGAGCGCCTGCACCGGCAGGCTGTCGAGCGGCTCGGTCCCGCGCCCCACCAGCGCCAGCAGGGTGCGGCGCGACGAGCGGGCCAGCGCTTCCAGCCGCGTCGCCTCCGCCTGCGCGGTGCCGAGGTCGGTCTCCAGCCGCGCGGCCGAGCCGGTGGAGGTGAGCCCACGCTCGGACGACAGCCGCGCGGTGCGGGCGAGGTCGCCGGCGATGCGCGCCGTCTCGCGCGCGTCCTCCAGCTGGATGGCGTAGCCGCGCGCCTGGAACAGGCCCGTGGCCACGTCGCGCGCGAGCGTGGCGCGGGTGGCCTCGTAGTCGAAGCGCGAGGCGGCGAGATCGGCCAGCGCGCCCCGGCGGGTGGCTTGGCGGCGACCGAACAGGTCGAGTTCGTAGGTGACGTTGAACTGGCCGCCGGCCGTGTAGAGCGTCCCGCTCGGCGACAGGAAGGCGCTCGATGAGCCGATCGCCCCCGTCGCGCCCGTGTCGGTGGCGCCGGTGGACCCGGTGGACCCGGTGGCGCCCAGGCCCAGGCCGCTCACGCCGAAGCCGGAGACCGACTCGGAGGTGTGCTGAACCTGCGCCAAGCCGGACAGGTCGCCCTGGAGGCCGAAGCGGCTGAGCGCCTGGTCGCGGGCGGAGCGGCTCTCGGCGATGCGCTGGAACGCGGTGCGCGCGTTGGGCGCGCGGGTCAGCGCGCCCTCGATCAGCGACGTCAGCTGGGCGTCGTCGAACAGCGTCCACCAGCGGTCGAGCGTCGCGGCGGGCAACGCGGGATCGGCGGCGGCCCCGGCCTCGTAGGCCGCGGGCGTCCGCAGGTCGGGCGTGGACAGGTGCGCCGACGAGCAAGCCGACAGCACGGCCGCGCCGAGCGTCAGGCAGGCGGCCGCCCGCGCGCCCGGCGGCCGGGCGCGGCGCGCATTCGTCACGGCGCTCCCCTCACGCATGACCGCAAGCTACATCTTGACCTTGGGGACGGCGCAAGCGGCCGCCCATTACTTCGCCGCAATGCAGCATGCGGCAACTCCGCCCCGGCGCGCCCGTTGGCCCGACACCTTGGCCGATCTCGAAGAGCTTCTGCGGATGACGTCCGCGCCCGGCGGGGGCGCGGCGGCCGTGTCGCGCGACGAAGCGCCGCCCCTGGAAACGCCGGCGCGGGTGATCGCACCCGCCGTCCACCCGCAGCGGGCGGGATCGGGCCTGGTGCCGCTGGCGGTCGGCTCGGCGCTGTTCATGGAGTTCATCGACTCCACCGCGCTCTCCACCGCGTTGCCCACGCTGGCGGGCGCGTTCCACAGCGACCCGGTGCACCTGAAGCTGGCGCTGACCAGCTACCTGTTGGCGCTGGCCGTGGGCGTGCCCGCCTCGGGCTGGGTCGCCGACCGGGTCGGGCCGCGGCGCGTGTTCATCGCGGCCATGGGCGTGTTCCTGCTGGGCTCCGTCCTGTGCGGCCTGTCGCACACGCTGACGCAGCTGGTGGCCGCACGCATCGTGCAGGGGCTGGGCGGCTCCATGATGACGCCCGTGGGGCGGCTGATCGTGGTGGGCTCCACGCCCAAGGAACGGCTGGTGCACGCCATGACCTGGTTCACCACCCCGGCGCTGATCGGGCCGCTGCTGGGCCCCATGCTGTCCGGGCTGATCCTGGCGAAGCTCAGCTGGCCGTGGATCTTCTTCATCAACATCCCCGTCGGCCTCGCCTCCGCCTGGGCGGTGACGCGCTTCGTGCCCAAACTCCGCCAGCCCGATCCGGGGCGGTTCGACACCGGCGGCTTCACCCTGTCGGCGCTGGTGATCGCGGGTGCGGTGGTGCTGGGCGAGGTGGGCGGCCTCAACCTCGTGCCGGTGTGGTCGCAGTGGGTGCTGGCGGGCGTCACGGCGGCGGGAGCCGGCCTGTACGTAGCCCACGCGCGGCGCACGCCGCGGCCGGCGGTGGACCTGCGGCTGTTCCGCCATCCGACGCTGACGATCTCGCTCGTGGGCGCGACGCTGGTGCGGCTTGGGCTCGGCGCCACGCCATTGCTGCTGCCCCTGCTGCTGCAGGTGGGGCTGGGCTGGACGCCCACGGAGTCGGGGAGCTTCACCGTGCTGACGGCGCTGGGCGCGCTGGTCACCAAGTCGGTGGTCACGCGCGTGATACGCCGCTTCGGCTTCCGCACCGTGCTCGTGTGGAGCGCGCTCGGCACGGGCGTGACCACCGCCTCGCCCGCGCTGCTGGCGCTCGGCGCATCGGCCTGGGCCGTGGCCCCGCTGATCCTCCTCGGCGGCCTGCTGCGCTCCATGCACTTCAGCTCGGCAAACACGCTGGCCTACGCGGAGACCACGCGTGAGGAGGTGAGCCGCGCCTCGACCCTCTCCACCGTGGTGCAGCAGGTGGGGCTGAGCTTCGGCGTCAGCTTCGGCGGGCTGGTGCTGCACCTGACGCGCGGCGCGGCGGACGCGCATCTGACGCCCGACCGCTTCGTGGTCCCCTTCCTGCTGGTGGGCTGCACCTCGCTGGTCGCGGCGCCCCTGTATCTGCGGCTGAAGCCCGACGCCGGCTCGGAGATCCGCGGCCGCTGAGCCCTACTCGGTCGGCACCTTCGGCAGGTCGGCCGGCTGCGGCGCGCCCGGGCGGGCGACGGCGTACATCTCCCACGCGATCACGCGCGTGAGCGCCTGGCGGTCGTCGCCGATGCGGTACAGGTCGCCGTGGGTGCGGCCCGGCACGTAGCGAAAGGTCTCGTGCGCGCCGAGCGCCCGGAACACGGCGTCGAGCTTATGCGCCGCGCCGTCGAGGTAGAAGGTGTCGGCCGTGCCCACGGTCAGGTGGATCTTGCCGTCGAGGTCGGGCCGCAGCGTCGGCCAGTCGCGCCGCACGATCTCCGCCACGTCGTAGTGGTCGCGCCAGTAGGCGAGCACCTGCGGGTCCACGGCGCCGGTGGCGCGGTCGAACATGCGCATCGGCCGACCGTCCGGCCCCTTGGGCGAGAACACCCAGTCGAACGAGCTCTGCTGGCCTCCGGTCGGGCCGATCACCTCCTCCAGCCGCGTGAAATCCTCCAGGGTGGCGAGCACCTGCCCGTGGTCGCGGATCAGCGGGTAGGGCGTGGAGTCCGTCCGGCGATAGATGTTCGCGCCCGGCGCGTAGGCGTCCACGCCGGTGAAGTCATGGAAGGTCGACGGGTCGGGCGACGTCGGCCAGCTGCCGCCGAACACCTTGGGGTAGCGCACCTGCAGCCACAGGGTCGCCCAGCCCCCCGACGAGTGGCCGGTGAGGAAGCGGCCCGAAGGCCGCGCGTCCATGCGCCAGGTGCGCTCCAACTCGGGAATCAGCTCGGTGGTCAGCGCGGTCCCCCACGGGCCGTTGTTCACGCTGTCGGCGAACTCGTGCGTGCCCGTGGGCAGGTCCTCGTCGAGGAACACCCAGATCATGGGCGGCAGCTTGCCCGAGGCCATGCCCGCCTGCGCGGCCACGGCCGGGCGCAGGATGTTGGCGTGGGCGCCGCCGAAGCCGTGCGTCCAGTACACGACGGGGTAGCGGTCGCGGCCGGCGCGGTAGCCGGGTGGCGCGACGATCCAGCCGCGGATGGCGGTGGGGCGGCCCCAGAAGCGGCTCAGCGCGGGGCTGGTGAAGCTGAGCTCGGTGATGTCGGCGCGGGCGGCGGCCATCTGCGCCGCCTGCTCGGCCGTGGCGGTGGGCGGCGGCGTCCACGGGTCGCGCTCGGGCAGCGGCGCCCCGAGGTGCAGCACGGGGGCGCCCTGCGCGGGCAGGTCGACTTCCGCCACCTCGCTGACGAGATCACCCGGGCCGCGGCCGGCGTAGTTATAGGGCGCGCCGCGATCGAGCACCGCCTGCACGGCGTAGCGGCCGGACGGCAGCGACGAGAAGCTCTGCGGGAAGGCCTGGACGTCGGCGTCGACCGCCACCGTCTGCCCGCCGTGCAGGCCGTCCACGTCCTGCCCCGCCACGGCCACGCCGCGCGCGTTGAAGGAGCCGGCGTCCACCGCCGTGACCGGTCCGCCGTGCGCCGCCGCCTGCGCCTCGGCGAGCGGCTGGGCGAAGATCAGCATCCGACCCTGCAGGGGCGCGGCGACCGACGACGGCGCCTGCACGGTGAACACCGCCGGCGCGGCGTGGGCGGAGGCGGCGAGGCCGAGGGCGAGCGCGCCCGCCAGGACAGACAGCTTCAACGTCGCGTTCTCCCGCAAGCTCGATCGGGAGGCGCAGGACCACGTCGCAGACGCCCTCGCAAGGGCGCCGCGGCGTCAGGCGCGCAGGCCGCCCGTCTTGGCGCTGTCAACGCCGAGCGCCTGGAGCGCGGTCTTGACGATGCCCGCCGCGTCGAGGCCCGCCTTGGCGTACATGACCTCGGGCTTGTCCTGATCCTGGAACACGTCGGGCAGCACCATCGTCCGCACCTTCAGGCCGCGGTCGAGCACGCCGCGGTCGCTGAGCAGCTTCATCACGAAGGCGCCGAAGCCGCCGGTCGCGCCCTCCTCCACCGTGATCAGGCACTCGTGCTCGCGGGCGAGGCGCAGGATCAGCTCCTCGTCCAGCGGCTTGGCGAAGCGCGCGTCGGCCACGGTCGCGGAGAGACCGCGTGCGGCGAGCTGCTCGGCGGCCATCAGGCTCTCCTGCAGACGAGTGCCGAGCGACAGGATGGCGAGCGCGGTGCCCTCGCGCACGACGCGGCCGCGGCCGATCTCCAGAGGGGCGGCCAGCTCGGGGATGTCCACGCCGATCCCCTCGCCGCGGGGATAGCGGAAGGCGCTCGGGCGGTCGTCGATGGCCACGGCGGTGGAGACCACCGCGGCCAGCTCAGCCTCGTCGGACGGCGCCATCAGCACCATGCCGGGAAGCGCGCCCAGGTAGCCCACGTCGAACGAGCCCGCGTGCGTCGGGCCATCCGCGCCCACCAGGCCCGCACGGTCCATGGCGAAGCGCACGGGCAGGCGCTGGATCGCCACGTCGTGGACCACCTGGTCGTACCCGCGCTGCAGGAAGGTCGAGTAGATGGCGCAGAACGGCCGCATGCCGTCGGCGGCCAACCCGGCCGCAAAGGTGACCGCGTGCTGCTCGGCGATGCCGACGTCGAAGGTGCGCTCGGGGAAGCGCTTGTTGAAGATGTCGACGCCGGTGCCGGAGGGCATGGCGGCGGTGATGGCCACGATCTTGGGGTCGCGCTCGGCGTGCTTGACCAGCTCGGAGCCGAACACGTTCTGGTAGCTGGGCGCGTTGGGCTTCGACTTGGCCTGCTGGCCGGAGACGACGTCGAACTTGACCACGCCGTGGTACTTGTCGGCCGCCTTCTCGGCGTAGCTGTAGCCCTTGCCCTTCTGGGTGACGACGTGGACCAGGACGGGCATGTCCTTGATCTCGCGCACCTTGCGCAGGATGCCGACCAGGGCGTCCATGTCGTGCCCGTCGATCGGGCCGACGTAGTAGAAGCCCAGCTCCTCGAAGAAGGTGCCGCCGGC
>CAXTBN010000043.1:0-24720 GCA_964242895.1 uncultured Caulobacteraceae bacterium
TCCAGCTCGTACTTGCGGCCGAAGTCGGCCTCGGCGAGGCCCAGGCGCTTGGCGCGGGCCTTCTCGTCCTCGTTGCGGAACACCAGCCGGCCCTGGAACTGGCCGCCGACGCACTTGAGAGCCGCGCAGGCCAGCACGCCCTCCGGAGCGCCGCCGGAGCCCATGTAGATATCGACGCCCGTCATCGGGTCCGCCGTGTGGATCACGCCCGCCACGTCGCCGTCGGTGATCAGGTTGACGCGCGCGCCCAGGCCGCGGAGCTGGTCGATGATGTGGCTGTGGCGCGGGCGGTCGAGCACGCAGGCGGTGATGTCCGACGGCTCGACGCCCTTGGCCTTGGCCAGCGAGCGCACGTTGTCGGCGGGGCTGGCGTCCAGGTCGATCACGCCCTTGGCGTAGCCGGGGCCGATGGCGATCTTGTCCATGTAGGTGTCGGGCGCGTTCAGCATGCCGCCGCGCGGCGAGAAGGCGACCACGGCCAGCGCGTTGCTCATGGCCTTGGCGGTGAGAGTGGTGCCCTCCAGCGGGTCCAGCGCGATGTCGACGGCGGGGCCGGCGCCGGTGCCGACCTCCTCGCCGATGTAGAGCATGGGGGCCTCGTCGCGCTCGCCCTCGCCGATGACGATGCGGCCCTTGATGTCGAGGCGGTTGAGCGCGGTGCGCATGGCGTCCACCGCCGCCTGGTCGGCCGCCTTCTCGTCGCCGCGGCCCACCAGCTTGACGCTGGCGATGGCGGCGGCCTCGGTCACCCGGGCGACGTCGAGCGTCAGGGTGCGGAAGGCGGGTTCGATGGCGGCGGGCGTGTCGGACATGGGGATGCGGGTTTCCTCGCGGCCTTGGTCGGCCGTCGTTTCGCGTTCAGGCGGCGCGGTTTAGCGGGTTCGTTCCGCGAGCGCGAGCCGCGGCCGCGCTCAGATGCGCGCGATGCGGATCGCGCGCGGGGGCTCGGCCAAGGCCTCTATGGCCGACATGTGTGACAGGGCGTCGGCGACGGCGGCCTCCGGCGCGGGCTGTGTGGTGAGCACGATGGGGACGAGGCCCTCCGGCTGGACCGGGCGCTGCAGCAGCGAGTCGATGGAGACCTGCGCCTTCGCCAGCGCGTCTGTCATCGCGGCCAGCACGCCCGGGCGGTCGTGCACCATCAGCCGGATGTAGGTCGCTCCCGTCCGCGCCTGGGCGGAGGCGGGCTTCAGAGGCTCCAGCTGCGCGGCAGGACGCTGAAACACGGGGCGGCGCACCCCGGCGACGATGTCGGCGATGTCCGCAGCCACCGCGGCGGCGGTGGGACCGGCGCCCGCACCCGAGCCCTGCAGGAACAGCCGCCCGGTCCGCTCGCCCTCCACGAACAGGGCGTTGAGCGCGCCGCCCGCCTGCGCCAGCGGGTGCGCCAGCGGCACCAGCGCCGGCGCGACGCGCACCCGCGCGCCCTCCCCGCTCCGCTCCGCTTCGGCGATCAGCTTGATGCGGTAGCCCAGGAGGCCCGCCAGACGGATGTCGAGCAGCTCCACCGCCGTGATCCCGTCGATCTCGGCCGCGTCCAGGTTCGGCGCGGCGTCGAAGGCGAGCGCGGCCAGGATGGCGATCTTGTGCGCCGCGTCGAAGCCGCCGACGTCGGTGGTCGGGTCGGCCTCCGCGAAGCCCCGCGCCTGCGCCTCGGCCAGCACCTCGGCGAAGTCGCGACCCGAGGCCTCCATCTCGGTCAGGATGAAGTTGCAGGTGCCGTTGAGGATGCCGGCGAGGTGCAGCGTGCGGCAGCCGACCACCGCCTCGCGCACCAGCTTCACCGCCGGCGCGCCGCCCATGACGGCGGCCTCGAACAGGAGCGAGACGCCCCGGCTCTCCGCCAACCGCGCCAGCTCCAGGCCGTGGGTGGCGACCAGAGCCTTGTTGGCGGTGACCACGGGCTTGCCGGCCTCCAGCGCGGCGGTGACTGCGGCGCGCGCCGGGCCCTCCGCCCCGCCGATCAGCTCCACGAACAGGTCCACGTCCGGGCAGGTCGCGAGCGCGACCGGATCGTCGAACCAGGTCGCCCCCGCTTCGCGGGACGGATTGCGGCGGCGCGCGGAGACGCCGACCACCTCCACCCGCTCGCCGGAGGGCGCGAAGTCGGCGCGCTCCGCCACGAGCCGCACGAATTCGCCGCCCACGGTGCCGAGACCGGCGACGCCCAGGCGCCAGGTGCGGGTCATTCCGCCGCCATCGCCTGCACGGGGTCGTGCTCGGCCAGGAAGCGCTTCACGGCGCGCGCCGCCTGCCGGATGCGGTGCTCGTTCTCGACCAGGCCGATGCGGACATAGCCCTCGCCGTACTCGCCGAAGCCCGCGCCGGGAGCGACGGCGACGCCCGCCTCCTCCATCAGGCGCTTCGAAAAGGCGAGGCTGCCCGCCTCGGCCCAGCGCTCCGGCAGGGGCGCCCAGGCGAACATGGAGGCGCGTGGACGAGGGATGGTCCAGCCCGCGCGGCCGAAGCTCTCGACCAGGCAGTCGCGGCGGCTCTTGTACGTCGCGCGGATGGCGGCGACGCAGTCCTGCGGGCCGTTGAGCGCGGCGGCGGCGGCCACCTGCACCGGGGTGAAGGCGCCGTAGTCGAGATAGCTCTTCACCCTGGCCAGGGCCGCGCAGATGCGCGCGTTGCCGACCACCATGCCCACGCGCCAGCCGGCCATGGCGTAGGTTTTGGAGAGGCTGTTGACCTCCACCGCGATCTCCTTCGCGCCCTCGACCTGCAGCACGCTGGACGGCGGGTCGTCGAAGTAGATCTCCGAGTAGGCGACGTCCGACAGGATGATCAACTCGTGCTTGCGCGCCAGCCGCACGGCCTCGCGGTAGAACTCCAAGTCCACCCACTGCGCGGTCGGGTTGGAGGGATAGCTCAGGATCAGGATGGTCGGCGGCGGGGCCGAATTGCGAACCGCGCGGTCGATGCCCGAGAGGTACTGCTCCGGGCTGAGCGCCGGCACGTGGCGGATCACACCGCCCGCCATGATGAAGCCGTAGGCGTGGATCGGGTAGGCCGGGTTGGGGCAGATCACCGTGTCGCCCGGGGCGGTCAGCGCCTGCGCCAGGTTGGCGAAGCCCTCCTTCGAGCCGAGCGTGGCGACCACCTCGGTGTCAGGGTCCAACGCCACGTCGAACCGCTTGGCGTAGTAGCCGGCCATGGCGCGGCGCAGGCCGAGGATGCCCTTCGATGCGGAGTAGCGCCCGCTCTTCGGGTCGCGCGCGGTCTCGATCAGCTTCTCGACGATGTGCGGCGGCGTCGGCATGTCGGGGTTGCCCATGCCGAAGTCGATGATGTCCGCCCCGCCCGCGCGAAGGCGCGCCTTGAGGCGGTTCACCTCCTCGAAGACGTAGGGCGGCAGCCGCCGGATCTTGTGGAACTCGGGCGACACGGCGGTCAGCTCGGCGGCGGCGGCGCCTTTGCCGCCTCGCGCATCTTGGCCGCCCACGCTTCCGAGCGCTGCGCCTGGTCGGCGGGCGGCGCGGCCTTGGCGGGATCCAGCGTGCGGCCCCGCGCCGCGGTGGCGTACGCCTCCGGTTCATCGTTCATCGCCGGGTGCGACACGGCCCAGGCCTGCAGCACGCCGCGGTCCTTCTCGAGCCCCGCGGCCTGCGTCCCATAAGCCGTCACCGGGCGCAGGTCGCGGGGCGGCGGGGGCAGGCGCTTCAGCTCGGGATACGGATATGAGCGCGCCGAAGCCTCGCGCACGGCCGTCGCGCTGGGGCTCTCCGGGTTCACCCCGCCGGCCAGCCGCGAGAGCGTCGGCGACGCACACCCGGCGAGAGTCATGGCGCCGAGCACCCAAACGGCCGTCCGCACGTTCCGCATGGGTCCGGTCTTATGCGATGAGGCCGGGGTGAGAAAGAGAGCGCCGCCCGCGGTCGATGCGATCGCGAGGACGGCCCGGACGGAGGAGGCGGTCATGGCGGACGACGCTCGCGGCATCGAGTCCCATCCGGCGCAGGCGCCGCCCACCCCGCCGGAGGTGCGCGATCCGTCGGAACCGCGCGACCCGCCCCTGTCGGGCCCGACCGCCGTCGCACCCGAGCCGCCGCCAGCCGCGGCCGGCTGGGACGGCGGGCTCGGTCCCGAGCAGCGCAAGGCGATGGAGGAGCTGTCGCTCAATCTCGCCAAGGCGTCGATGACCGCGCAGGCGGCGCTCGCCTCGGCCAGCCTCGGCCAGCCGGCCGGCCGCGTCGACCCGGATCCCTTCCACGTCCAGCCGGTGCTGGCGGAGGTGGCCGGCCGCCTCGCCGCCCAGCCCGACGCGCTGATGGGCGCGCAGGCGCAGCTGTTCGAGCGCTACATGAAGCTGTGGTCGGCCACCGCGCAGCGCATGACCGGCGAGGCGTCCGCGCCCGCCATGGAGCCCGCCAAGGGCGACAAGCGCTTCAAGGACCCGGCGTGGACGGAGAACCCCGTCTTCGACGTGATGAAGCAGAGCTACCTGATCACCGCCGACTGGCTGAACGGCCTGGTGGGCGCCGTGGAGGGTGCCGATCCCCTGACCAAGCGTCGCGCCGAGTTCTTCACCAAGATGATGACCGACGCTTTCTCGCCGTCCAACTTCCTCATGACCAACCCCGCCGCCCTTAAGGCGATGGCGGACAGCGGAGGCGAGAGCCTCGTCAAGGGCGCGCAGAACTTCGCCGCAGACTTGGCGCGCGGCGGCGGCCAGCTGGCCATCAGCCAGACGGACTATTCCCGGTTCAAGGTCGGAGAGAACGTCGCCACCGCGCCCGGCAAAGTCGTGTTCCAGAACGAGCTGTTCCAACTCCTGCAGTTCTCGCCCACGACCGACGAGGTCTTCGATACACCGCTTCTGATCTTTCCGCCCTGGATCAACAAATACTACATCCTGGACCTCAAGCCCGAGAACTCGATGATCCGCTGGCTGGCGGGCCAGGGCTTCACTGTATTCGTGACCAGCTGGGTCAATCCCGGGCCGGAGCTGAAGGACAAGACGTTCGAGGACTACATGCGCGAGGGCGCCTACGCCGCCGTCGAGGCGGTGATCCGGCAGACGGGCGTCAGCCACGTGAATACGGTCGGCTACTGCATCGGCGGCACGCTCCTGGCCTCGACCCTGGCGCACATGGCCGCCAACGGCGTGCCCGCCATTGGCGCGGCCACCTTCTTCGCCGCCCAGCAGGACTTCCAGGAGGCGGGCGACCTCCTGCTCTTCACCAACGACGCCTGGCTGGAGACGCTGGAGAAGAAGATGGATGCGGCGGGCGGCGTGCTGCCCGGCGCGGCCATGGCGGACACTTTCAACGCCCTGCGCGGCAACGACCTGATCTGGTCGTTCTTCGTCAACAACTACCTGATGGGCCGCGAGCCCGCCGCCTTCGACCTGCTGTTCTGGAACTCGGACCAGACGCGCATGCCCAAGACGCTGCACATGAGCTACCTGCGAGACTTCTATCAGTCGAACAAGCTGGCCAAGAACGAGCTGGAGCTCGGCGGCGTGCCCCTCGACATGAGCAAGGTGACGATCCCGATCTACGTCCAGTCCTCGCGCGAGGACCACATCGCGCCCATGCGCTCGGTGTACCGCGGCGCCCGCCTGTTCGGGGGCGAGACCACCTTCACGCTCGCGGGCTCTGGCCACATCGCCGGCGTCATCAACGCGCCGGTGGCGAACAAGTACCAGCACTGGACCAACCCGGACCTGCCGCCCACCGTCGACGAATGGCTGGCCGGCGCGACCGAGCACAAGGGGAGCTGGTGGCCGCATTGGGCGGCGTGGCTGGGCGAGCGCTCGGGGGCGATGGTGACGGCGCGCGACCCGGCGACGGGTCCCCTGGGCGTGATCGAGGACGCGCCCGGCAGCTACGTGAAGGTGCGCTCCGACGCGGCGATCCCGGCGTGACGCGGCCTCACGTCCAGTAGAGCACCCGCGCCTGCGGCAGGCGCTCGGCCAGGAGCCGCGTCAACTCGGTCCGCATCTCGCGCATCAGGGCGGCGGGGTAGACGTGCTTGACGCCGCCGAACTTGGTCAGCTTCCGCGAGCGGTTGGCTTCGTCCATGTCGAGCTTCGTGCCGGGGTACCAGCCCTGCAGCACCGCCCTGGATTTCTCCGTGAAGCGGTGCGTGATCAGCTCGGCGGTGAGGTCCAGCCCCTCGACGCCCGCCAATTCCTGCGCGGCGAGGTCGAACAGCGCGGCGTACTCGACCCGCCAGTCCTCGACCGGCTGGATGGGCGCCACGGTCAGCCCGACGCGGTAACCATCCCGCGCCAACCGCCCCAGCGCGTGCAGGCGCGCAGCGAGCGGGTCGGCGCCGCCCTCGAAGCGGATCAGCGCCGGGGCGTTCACGCTCATCCGCACCCGCACGCGCCCGCCGTGGTCCAGCCCGATCAGAGGGTCGACGCCGGAGAACTTGGTGGTGAAGCGCAGGCCCACGTCCGCCCGCCACGCGCCGAAGAAGCGCACCGCCTCGCCGAGGGAGCCCGTCAGGTGCTCCACGCCGAGCGGGTCGGCGTAGCAGGAGGCCTCGAACGTGGTGCCCTCCCCCGCCCGCGCCGCCGAGGCCGAGGTCACCGCGCCCTGGCCCACGTAGGCGGCGAGGTTGGCGAGGATCTCCTCGGTGTTGGCGTACACGCGCGTGATCGGCGGGCCGCTTAGCGAGCCCGCGAGGTAACAGTACTGGCAGTGGGCGTGGCATCCCTCCGCTAAATCGAACCGCCAGTCGGCCGAAGGAGGTATCGGCTGGAGCCGCATCTTGGCCGGCGAGGCGACCGTCACCGCCAACGTCGACTTGGCGGCCCGGTAGTCGGCGCGCGGGTCGCCCGTGCGGGGGAGGGTCACGCGATCGCCCGAGAGCTCGACGACCTCCGACCCCAGCGCGGCGGCGCGCGCGACGATGGCGAGGCCGCGGGCGTGCTCGCGGGCGGCGCGTGTGACCAGCACGCGATCGGGACGCCACAGGCGCGGCGGCGTCGGGACCGCGGCGCGGTCGCGGGCGGTGAGGATGGTGGGCACGGGACCACAACGGCCGCCGCCTCCGCTTGCGTTCCGTCCGGGGCGGAGGGAGGGTCCGCGCCCGTTGAGCGGAGGAGTGCGCGATGGCCGAGACAGTCACCTTGGAATCCAAGATCGACGGCTTCGCCTTCACCGCCCTGCACGCCGAGGCGCAGGGCGCCCGGAAGGGCGGCGTGGTGCTGCTGCAGGAGATCTTCGGCCTGGACCGTTTCATGCAGGCCGACGTGGCCCGCTGGTCCAAGCTGGGCTTCGAGGTCTACGCCCCGTCGCTGTTCGACCGCGCCGAGCCCGGCTTCGTCGCCGATCACGACGCGGACGGGATCCAGCAGGGCATGCGCTACGCCCAGGGCATCGGCGTCGACCCGCCGACCTACGACGTGGAGACCTGCGTCGACGAGCTGACGAAGCGCGGGCCGGCGTTCGTGGTCGGCTACTGCTACGGCGGCGGGATCGCGTGGCTCGCGGCCTGCAAGATCGACACCCTCGCCGCCGCCTCCTGCTACTACGGCGGTATGATCGCGAGCTTCGCGGCGGCCAAGCCGCTCTGCCCGGTGGTGATGCACTTCGGCGCGCTGGACGCGCACATCACACCCGACCGCGTCGACGTCATCCGCCAAGCCCAGCCCGGCCTGCCGATCCACGTCTACGAGACGGGCGGCCACGGCTTCAACAACGAGGGCGGGGCCGCCTACGACGCCGCCAGCGCCGACCTCGCCCGGCGGCGGACGCTGGAGCTGTTCGCGGCCAACGGCGCGGGCTGAGGCGTGGGCGAGGTCGTCCGGCTTCAGGGCGCCGACGGCTTCGCATTCGAGGCCTGGCGCGAGCCGGCGCGGGAGGCGAGGCGAGGCGGGCTGATCGCGATCCAGGAGATTTTCGGCGTCACTGAGCATATCCGCGAGTTGGCGGCCGGCTTCGCGGAAGACGGCTACGAGGTGCTCGCGCCCTCCTTGTTCGACCGTCGCGGGCCGGGCTTTCAGGCCGGGTACGACACCGCGGGCGTGGCGCGCGGGCGCGAGCTGTCCGAATCGACGCCGTGGGACGAGGTGGCGGGCGACCTGCAGGCGTGCGTGGAAGCCCTCCCCTCGCCCGTGTTCGCCGTCGGCTGGTGCTGGGGCGGGACTGCGGCGTGGCTGGCGTCCTGCCGCTGCGAGGGGCTGGCCGCCGCATCCTGCTTCTACGGCCGGCGCATCCCGGAGTTGGTGGAGAAGACGCCCCGCTGCCCGGTGATCCTCCACTTCGGCGGCGATGACCCGACCATTCCGCCAGAGACGGTCGAGCTCATCCGCGAGCGCCACCCCGAGCTGCCGGTGCACGTCTACGACGCGGGCCACGGCTTCGTGAGCGACCGGCGCGCCGACCATGCGCCGGACGCGGCCCGGCTGGCGCGCCTACGCACGCTGGCCCTGTTCCACCGCGCGGCGGGAGGCCGCGACCACGGCGCGTGAGCCGCGGCCGCTAAGCCTCTATGATCTCGCGGATCTTGGGCTCACGCTCCAGCGCGCTGACGAGCAGGAACTGCGCCAGGAGCACGCCGATGCCGGCGCCCAGGGCGGAGAAGGGTCCCGCAGGCAGCGGACCGCCCGCCGCGGCGATGTGGATGCGCCGGTAGATCAGCCCCGCCGCCACGGCGAGCACGCCCAGCCCGGTGAGCACGCTGATCGGGCTCTGGCCGAAGCCGGAGGCGAAGGAGAGCCAGACGTAGCGCTTCAGCCAGCGCCGGGCGACCTGCATCTGCAGCGTCACCACCAGCACCGCCAGGCCGTAGATGGCGGGGAACACCAGCAGGAACGCGCGCTTGGCCCCGTCGCCGACTGGGATCACGCTCCAGGCGTGCAGCACCGCTGCGACATAGACGAGCACGGCGAAGACCGGGGCCGCGCCTTGCATGCGCTTGAAGTCGCGCCAAGCGCGGGTATGCCGGGCGGGATCGGCCGGACTCCGGCGGAGCGGAGAAGACATGGCGGGCAGATAGGCGGCCGCGCGGCTCGCCCCAAGCCTTGCCGCGACCGCCCTCGGACCGCTAACTCCGCGGAGCAACGCGGGTGCAAGGTCGGACATGCGAGCACATCAAGGGACGGCGGCGGCGATCGCAGCCCTGGCGCTGCTTCCCCTGACGGCGGCCGCCGCCGCGTCGCCTAGCTCTACCCCCCCGCCCGCAGTGGCCCACGCCGCGGCGGCGCCCACGGCCAACGCGATCACCGATCTCCTGTTCTGGCCGCAGCCCGTCCGCGACGCGGACTTCCGGCGCATGGAGCAGCTGACGCCCACCCACACGGTGAGGCGCGGCCCCCGCGTTCACCCGCTCGCGGCCGGCCGCTCCCTCCCCGCGCTGGCCTGGACCGTCGACGGCCGGTCGCAGACGCTGGACGGCTACATCTCCGCCGAACACGTCTCGGGCGTGGTGGTGCTGCAGGACGGCAAGGTGCGGCTGGAGCGCTACGGCCTCGGCTACGGCGCCGCGGGACGCTGGACCTCCTTCTCCGTCGCAAAGTCCTTCACCTCGACCCTGGCCGGCGCGGCGGTGAAGGACGGCTACATCAAATCTGTCGACGACCCGATCGTGCGCTATCTGCCGGAGCTGAAGGGCTCGGCGTACGACGGCGTGTCGATCCGCCAAGTGCTGACCATGACCAGCGGCGTGAAGTGGACCGAGGACTACACCGACCCGAACTCCGACGTGGTCCGCAGCGGAAACGTCCAGGCCCCGCCCGGTCAGGACCCCGTGCTGTACTTCATGGCCAAGCTGCCCCGCGAGGCGCCGCCCGGGACCAAGTGGGTCTACAAGACGGGCGAGACCAACCTGATCGGCGTGCTCGTCTCGCACGCCACCCACAAGACGCTGGCCGACTACCTGTCCGAGAAGGTGTGGAAGCCGTACGGCATGGAGCAGGACGCCGCCTGGATCACCTCGCCCACCGGGCAGGAGTTCGGCGGCTTCGGCCTGTCGGTGGCGCTGCACGACTACGCGCGCATGGGCCAGTTCATCTTGGAGGGCGGTCACGGCGTGCTGCCGTCCGACTGGCTGGCCAAGGCCACCGCCAAGCAGGCCGACATCGGCGCGCCCGGCCACGGCTACGGCTTTCAGTGGTGGACCAACGACGACGGCACTTTCGACGCCCGCGGCATCTACGGCCAGATGATCCACATCGACCCGAAGCGCCGCCTCGTCGTGGCCATCAACGGCGACTGGCCGACCGCCGTGGGGCCGCAGCTCTCGGCGCATCGCCAAGCCTTCCTCGACGCTGTGACGGCGGCGGCGGACCGGAGCTGAAGATGGCGGCGCTGACGCCCTTTCACTTCGCCTTCCCGGTCGACGACCTAGACGCCGCACGCCGGTTCTACGGCGGGACGCTGGGCTGCCCGGAGGGGCGCAGCGCGGCGGAGTGGATCGACTTCGACCTCTACGGCCACCAGATCGTCGCGCATCTCGCGCCCAAGCGCGCCGGCGCGGAACACGCCAATCCGGTGGACGGCCACGACGTGCCGGTGCCGCACTTCGGCGTGGTGCTCGAGCCCGCGGACTGGGACGCCCTGGCCGAGCGGTTGAAGGCGGCCGACGTGCGCTTCATCATCGAGCCGCACACGCGCTTCAAGGGCGAGGTCGGCGAACAGTCGACGATGTTCTTCCTCGACCCCGCCGGCAACGCACTCGAGTTCAAGGCCTTCGCAGACCGCTCGCAGCTGTTCGCGAGGTAGCCCTCGGGCTCAGTGCCCCTCGAACGCGATCAGCGTCGAGACCGGCACGTCCAGGCTCTTGAGCTTCTCCGCCCCGCCGAGCTCGGGCAGGTCGACGATGAAGCAGGCGGCGACCACCTCGGCCCCCGCCCCACGCAGCAGCTTCACCCCCGCCTCCGCGGTCCCGCCGGTGGCGATCAGGTCGTCGATCAGGAGCACGCGCTCGCCGGGAGCGACGGCGTCCTCATGCATGTGCAACTCGTCCATGCCGTACTCGAGCTGGTAGCTGGCCATCACCGTCCGATGCGGCAGCTTCCCCTTCTTTCGCAGCGGCGTGAAGCCGGCCGACAGCTGGTGGGCGCAGGCGCCGGCCAGGATGAAGCCTCGCGCCTCGATGCCGGCCACCTTGTCGATCTTGGTGCCCGCGAACGGCTGCACCAGGGCGTCCACCGTCTGGCGGAAGGCGCGGGCGTCGGCCAGGAGCGTGGTGATGTCGCGGAACATGATCCCGGGCTTGGGATAGTCCGGGATGGTGCGGATGGCGGAGCGGAGGTCCATGGTTCTCACCAGTAGGCGGCCATGATCTCGCGGGCCCAGGCGGGCTCGCGGATCACGCCGCGGGGTTCGAACCCCTGCATGACGGGCTTGAGGTCGAGCACGGGCGTGCCGTCGATGGCGTCGAGCCCGCGCACGAGAAGGTGCCGACCTTCGACGTCGCGCATTTCACAGGTGGTCACGCCAAGGCGGTTGGGCCGAGGGCTGCCGCGCTGGGCGAAGACGCCCACCTCCGGCCAAGCAGGGTTCTCCCGAGGACGGCGCGCGCCGGTGGAGACCTTGGCGGGATCGATCCGGTGGAAGTGGAACACGACCAGCACATGGGAGAAAGCGTTCAGCCCCCGCAACGCTTCGTCCGGCAGGTGCGGCGCCAGCTCGACGGCGGCTTCGACCGACCCCCAAGCGTCGTCCTCGTTCTCGACGCGCCCGCCGCGGACGAAGCCCACGGGATCGAGTTCTATGCTCACGCTCTCAGCAAGCCAGCACGCGGCCGGCCACCGCGTCGAGCTTGGCGACGAGCGCCGGGTCGCGGTGCTCGGGCCGGGTGACCAACGCGGTGTTCAGGCCGGTGTCGATCGGGCTCGGTGCGCGCGGCGTGGCCGCCAAGGTCGCGCACAGGCGTGTCAGCGCCGCGCGGGCGAGCGCGGCGTTGGCGTGCATCACCTCGAGCACGTGGGAGAGCTCCACGTGCGCGGCGTCCTCCGCATCGCGCCAGCAGTCGTAGTCGGTCACCATGGCGAGGCTCGCGTAGGGAAGCTCGGCCTCGCGGGCGAGCTTGGCCTCCGGCAGGTTGGTCATGCCGATGACGTCGCACCCCCAAGACCGGTAGAGGCGGCTCTCCGCGCGTGTGGAGAATTGCGGACCTTCCATTGCGAGGTAGGTCCCGCCCACGTGCACGCGCGCACCAGCGTCTTCGGCGGCCGCAGCCGCGAGCGCGGTCAGGCGGCGGCAGACAGGGTCGGCCATGCTGACGTGGGCCACCACGCCCTCGCCGAAGAATGATGACGCCCGGCCGACGGTGCGGTCGACGAATTGGTCCACGGCCACGAACTCGCCGGGTGCGAGCTTCTCGCGCAGGGAGCCCACCGCGGAGAGGCTCAGCACGTCGGTGACGCCGCAGCGCTTCAGGGCGTCGACGTTGGCGCGATAGTTCAGGTGACCGGGCGACAGGCTGTGCCCGCGCCCGTGCCGCGGGAGGAAGCGCACCGGCACGCCCTCGAGCACACCGTGGAGCACCGCATCCGATGGCGCGCCCCAGGGGGACGCCACCTCTCGCCATTCGCGCTGCTGGAGGCCGTCGATCTCGTACAGTCCCGACCCGCCGACCACGCCGAGCACCCATCCGCCCGAGGCGGGGGTCATCGCGCGAGCTCCATGATCAGCGGCGCGATGCGATCCCAGCCGGGCGTGCCGGGCGCGATCTCCTCCGCATGCGCGGCGTCGGGCAGCACGCGGTAGTCGACGCGGTCGCCCGCGTTGCGCGCCAAGCGGACGTAGGCCTCGCTCACGGACGGGGGCACGGTCGTGTCCTCGCGTCCTACGACCACGAGCTGGCGCGTGTGAAGCGGCAGCATGTGCGCGGGGCTGGTGTCGCCGTAGCGGCCGCCCAGCCGCGCGGGCCCCGCCATGGCCTCCACCGGCTCGTCCCCGCACGCCGTCTCTGTGTCCGTAGCGAGGTTCGGGATGCCGGCGATGTCCACCACCGCCGCGACCGGCAGCGCGCGGCGGCTGGCGAGCGGGCCGGAGGCTATCTTGCGTCGCGCCGCCGCCCACAGGGCCAGGTGCCCGCCGGCCGAGTGGCCCACGACCACGACCTTGTCCAGGTCGAGCTGCGCCTCGTCGGCGAAGCCGCCCACGCGGTCGAGGGCCGCCCCTACGTCCTCGTAGGTGCCAGGATAGCCGCCGCCCGCCTCGTCGACGCCGCGGTACTCAATGTTCCAGACCGCGGCCCCACGCTTGCGCAGGTCTTCGGCCGCAGCGTTCATGATCGAAAGCTTGGCGGTCGACTTGGTCCAGCAACCGCCGTGGATCATGACCACCAGCGGGTGCGGACCTGCGCCTCCAGGGATCCACAGTTCGCCGAACTGCTGCGGCCCGGCGCCGTAAGCGATCTTGACCTGCGGCTGAGGCTGGGGACGGGCGAGGAACTGCGCCCAGGTCAGCGGCTTGAAGGCGGCCCGTGGACCGCCGTCCGCCGGCGTCTGCGCTCGGCTCCCCACCGCAAGGCCGCCCGCAACGGCCAGCGCCGCAAGAGCGACAAAGACGACGGCCGGCACGACGGCGCCGCGTGCGGACCTCAAGTCAGCTCGCCGGGCCGCGACCGGCCGACCGCGACCTCACCCCTTGGTCTCGGGCGCCGCCGCCGCGCCCACCGGCATGCCGTGGCCGCCCGCTGACAGGACCGGGGTGGAGATCGAGTCGGGCTGCTTGGACGGCGTCTCTCGCAGGCCCAGCACCGGCAGGACCACCAGGAAGTATCCGTAGTAGTACAGCGCCAAGACCTGGGCGAGCGAGGTGTAGGTGAAGCCGGTCGGCTCGCCCGCCTCATTGCGGCCGATGGGGATCACCACGTCGGCCGGCTCGTGCGCCCCGCAGAAGCCGAGGAGCACGACGGCCGCCACGAAGAATAAGAAGAACCAGCGCGCGGCGGGTCGGTAGCGCATGGAGCGCACCTTGGACGTGTCCAGCCACGGCACGGCGAACAGCAGGCCGATGGAGCCGAACATCGTCATGACGCCCAGCAGCTTGTCAGGAACCGCGCGGAGCATGGCGTAGAAGGGCAGGAAGTACCACTCGGGCACGATGTGCGCCGGTGTCTGCAGCGGGTTGGCGGGGATCTGGTTGTCGGCGTGCGCCAGCGCCTCGGGCGCGAAGAACACGAACCAGGCGAATAGGATGAAGAACACCACGATCGCGAACGCGTCCTTCACCGTGTAGTACGGATGGAAGGGCACGGTGTCCGCCTTGGACTTCACCGGCACGCCCGTCGGGTTGTTGTTGCCCGGCACGTGCAGCGCCCAGATGTGTAGGCCCACGACGCCCGCGATCATGAACGGCATCAGGAAGTGCAGGGCGAAGAAGCGGTTCAGCGTCGGGTCGTCCACGGCGAACCCGCCCCACAGCCAAGTGGTGACGGCGGTGCCCAGCCCCGGAATCACCTTGTCGAAGGCCGAGAACAGGTTGGTGATCACCACAGCGCCGAAGTAGCTCATCTGACCCCAGGGCAGGACGTAGCCCATGAAGGCGGTCGCCATCATCAGGAGGTAGATGATGCAGCCCAGCAGCCACAGCACCTCGCGAGGCGCCTTGTACGAGCCGTAGTAGAGGCCGCGGGCGATGTGCACGTACACCGCCAGGAAGAACATCGACGCGCCGTTGGAATGGATGTAGCGGATCATCCAGCCGCCGTTCACGTCGCGCATGATGTGCTCGACGCTGTTGAACGCTCCATCGGCGGTCGGGACGTAGTGCATGGCCAAGATCACGCCCGTCACGATCTGGGTGACGAGGCACACGGCCAGGATGCCGCCGAAGGTGTACCAGTAGTTCAGGTTCTTCGGCGTCGGGAAGTCGATGGCGCTGTCGTAGGCCAGCCGCACGATGGGCAGGCGCGCGTCGAGCCAGCGCTCGATCCCGGTCTTCGGCTCGTAGGTGGAATGTCCGCTCATGGGATGGGGCCTATCAGCCGATCTTGACCTTGGTGGGTCCGGTGAACGCGTATTCGGGCACGTCGAGGTTACGGGGCGCAGGACCCTTACGGATGCGTCCCGAGCCGTCGTAGACAGAGCCGTGGCAGGGGCAGAGCCAGCCGTCGTACTCGCCGCCCTTGTTGGGCACGCAGCCTAGGTGGGTGCAGACGCCGACCAGCACCAGCCACTCGGCCTTGCCGGGCTTCACCCGACTGGCGTCGGTGGCGGGATCCTTCAGGTCGGCGTGGTCGTCCTTGGCGGCCGTGGCGATCTCTGCGGGCGTGCGGTGACGGATGAACACCGGCTTGCCGCGCCACTTCACCACCGTCTGCTGACCAAGCTGGGTCTTGCCCAGATCCACCTCGATCGAGGCGAGCGCCAGCGTGTCGCCCGAGGGGTTCATCTGGTTGATGAAGGGCCAGACCACCGCCACCGCGCCACCGCCCGCCGCCGAAACGGCCGCGATGTGGATGAAGTCGCGGCGCGACGGCGGGGGGTCGCCCGCACCGGCGCCGCCCGGCTCCACGTGAGGCTGCCTGTTCAGAACTTCGACCACGCCGTCTCGCCTGCTCCCGACCCGGCCGCGTCGGAGCGCGCGGGGCCGCTGTGCGCGGGCGCGTCCGCCGCCCGCTCGTGAGGGGGGATTAAAGCGGGGGGCGCGGCATTTCAACCGTGGCCGGCCGCTTACACCGCCTTTCCTCAACCGCTACAGCGCTCGACGGCATGACCGACGCGACCGCGAGCCCCCTTCCCGCCCCCGGCGCCGACGCCGGCCCCGATCTCGAGACGCGCAAGGCGCTCGCCAAGGCGTGGTTCGAATCACTGCGCGACCGGATCGTCGCCGCCCTGGAGGCGCTGGAGGACGCCGCGCCGCCGGCGCTCTACGGCGAGGCGCCCTCCCCCGCCCGCTTCCGGCTGAAGCCGTGGTCGCGCGAGGACGGCGGCGGCGGCGTCATGGGCCTGATCGACGGCGGGCGCGTGTTCGAGAAGGCCGGGGTGCACGTCTCGACCGTGCATGGCGAGTTCACGCCGGAGATGGCGCGCACCGTCCCGGGCGCGGCTGAGGACCCCCGCTTCTTCGCCACCGGCATCAGCGTCATCGTGCATCCGCGCAACCCTCGCGCGCCCACCGCACACATGAACACGCGCTTCATCGCCACCACGCAGAGCTGGTTCGGCGGCGGCGGCGACCTCACCCCGCTGCTGGCCGAGCAGCGCTCGCAGGACGCGCCGGACGCCCAGGCCTTCCACGCCAGCTACCGCGCCGCCTGCGACGGCTACGCGCCGGACGCCTACGCCCGCTTCAAGCAGTGGTGCGACGAGTATTTCCACCTGCCGCACCGCAACGAGCCGCGGGGTACCGGCGGCATCTTCTACGACCACCTGTCCGAGCAGGGCTTCGAGCACGACTTCGCCTTCACCCGCGCGGTGGGCGAGGCCTTCCTGGTCTACCCCGAGATCATCCGCCGCCGCATGGCCGAGCCGTGGACGGAGGGCGAGCGCGAACAGCAGCTCGTGCAGCGCGGCCGCTACGTGGAGTTCAACCTGCTGTACGACCGCGGCACGATCTTCGGCCTGAAGACAGGCGGCAACGTCGAGTCGATCCTCTCCTCGCTGCCGCCGCTGGTGCGCTGGCCCTGAGGCCTACGGCTTGGCGGGCGCGTTCCGGGCGGCGGCCTCCACGGGCGTCGGGCGGCCGGTGAAGCGGCTGACGGAGACGGGGATGCCGCACTCGTGGTCCTGCGCCGACCACCAGCGTCCGGCCGCCTCGCAGCGCTGGCGGGGACGCACCACGGTGTAGCTGTAAGTCCAGCTCGCGATCGACAGCACCGCGAACAGCGCCAGGAACACGAGGCGGATCGTGCCGAGGTTCTTGATCATCGTGCTCGGCAGATGGCCCAGGCTCGCTCGGCCGGCAAGGGTGTTCCTGCTGCTCCCCTTGACCTCGCCGCCGCCTGCGCGTTTTGACAGCGGCGACACGCGCCGCCGCCGAACGCGCGGCCGACACGCTGAAGCTCGAACCGCCAAGGAACGCCGATGAAGGTGCTGGTCCCGGTCAAACGGGTGATCGACTACAACGTGAAGGCGCGCGTGAAGCCCGACCAGACGGGCGTGGACCTCGCCAACGTGAAGATGAGCATGAACCCCTTCGACGAGATCGCCGTCGAGGAGGCCGTGCGCCTGAAGGAGCGGGGGATCGCCACCGAGGTGGTGGCCGTCTCCATCGGCGTGCAGCAGTGCCAGGAGACCATCCGCACCGCGCTCGCCATGGGCGCCGACCGCGGCGTCCACGTGCTCACCGACGCCGACCTGGAGCCCCTGTCGGTGGCCAAGGTGCTCAAAGGCGTGGTCGAGGCCGAGCAGCCCAAGCTGGTGCTGATGGGCAAGCAGGCCATCGACGGCGACAATAACGCCACCGGCCAGATGCTCGCCGCCCTGCTCGACCAGCCGCAGGCCACCTTCGCCTCCAAGCTCGAGATCGAGGGCGACACCGCCAAGGTGACGCGCGAGATCGACGGCGGGCTGCAGACGTTGGAGGTCAGCCTCCCCGCCGTGGTGACGGTGGACCTGCGCCTGAACGAGCCGCGCTACGCGTCGCTCCCCAACATCATGAAAGCCAAGAAGAAGCCGATCGACGCCAAGACGATCGCCGACTACGGCGTGGACCCTGCGCCGCGGCTCAAGGTGCTCAAGGTGACCGAGCCGCCGAAGCGTGGCGGCGGGATCAAGGTGACCGACGTCGCCGACCTCGTGATGAAGCTCAAGAACGAAGCGGGAGTGCTCTGACCATGGCCGTGCTCGTCATCGCCGACCACGACGGATCCACGATCCGCGACACCACGCTGAAGACGCTCGCCGCGGCGCAGAAGATCGGCGGCGACGTCGACGTGCTGGTGCTGGGCTCCGGCGCGCAGGCCGCCGCTCAGGCCGCCGCCAACGCCGCAGGCGTGCGAAAGGCGCTGCTGGCCGACAGCGACGCCCTGGGCCATCAGGTGGCCGAGGCCGTGGTGGACGCCGTGGTGCCGCTCGCCGCAGGCTACGACGTGATCCTGTTCCCCTCCACCTCGAACGGGAAGAACGCCGCGCCGCGGTTGGCCGCGAAGCTCGACGTCTCGCCGATCAGCGACGTGGTCGAGGTGGTGGACGCCCACACCTTCGTGCGCCCCATCTACGCCGGCAACGCCCTGGAGACGGTGCAGTCGAGCGACGCCAAGATCGTCGCCACCGTGCGTCCGACCGCCTTCAAGGCGGTGGAGGCGACCGGCGGGTCGGGGACTGTCGAGACCGTCGGCGCAGGGTCCGCCACCGGCGAGGAGGCCAAGTTCCTCAGCGACGAGGTGGTGAAGAGCGACCGTCCCGAACTCGGGGGCGCCAAGATCGTGGTCTCCGGCGGCCGCGCGCTGGGCTCGGCGGAGGAGTTCCACGCCGTGCTCGAGCCCCTGGCCGACAAGCTCGGCGCCGCGGTCGGCGCCTCGCGCGCCGCCGTGGACGCGGGCTACGCGCCGAACGACTACCAAGTGGGCCAGACAGGCAAGGTGGTCGCGCCCGACCTCTACATCGCGGTGGGCATCTCCGGCGCAATCCAGCACCTGGCGGGCATGAAGGACTCCAAGACCATCGTGGCCATCAACAAGGACGCCGACGCGCCCATCTTCCAAGTGGCCGACTATGGCTTGGTGGCCGACTACAAGACCGCCGTGCCCGAGCTGATCGCCGAGCTTTCAAAGAGCTGAGGCGGCGTCCCCAGCCCATCCTCGAAGGGGCGCGTCCGCGAGGGCGCGCCCCTTCTGCATTCAAGGAGCGCCTCTTGGCCCTGATCCGCACCGACATCGACGGCCACGTCGCCGTCCTCACCCTCACCCGCCCCGAGTCGATGAACGCCCTCGGCGCGCCGGGTGACGGGGCGGAGATCGCCGCCGCCTGCGAGGCGATCAACGAGAACGCCGAGGTGCGCTGCGCCATCCTCACCGGCGAGGGCCGCGCCTTCTCGGCGGGGGGCGACGTCAAGGCGATGAAGGCGCGCGAGGGCGCGTTCGCCGGCGGCGGCGTGGCGATCCGCGACAACTACCGCCGCAACATCCATCGCATCGTCCGCTCGCTGTACAACCTGGAGGTCCCGCTGGTCGCGGCGGTGAACGGGGCGGCGGTCGGCCTCGGCTGCGACGTGGCGTGCATGGCCGACATCCGCATCGCGGCCGACACGGCCCGCTTCGGCGTCACCTTCCTGAAGCTCGGCATCATCCCCGGCGACGGCGGCGCGTGGCTGCTGCCCCGCACTGTGGGCATGAGCTGGGCGGCCGAGCTCCTGTTCACCGGCGACCTCATCGACGCGGCGAAAGCCAAGGAGATCGGCCTCGTCAGCCACGTGGTCGCCCCCGACGCGCTGATGGCCGAAGCGCGCAAGCTGGCCGAGCGCATCGCCCAGCAGCCGCCGCACGCCCTGCGCATCGCCAAGTCGCTGCTCCGCCGCGGTCAGGAGTCGAGCTACGACACCATCCTGGAGATGTCCGCGGCCGCCCAAGGGCTGTCGCACCTGACCGAGGACCACATGGAGGGTGTCGACGCCCTCCTGGAGAAGCGCCCGGCCGTGTTCCGCGGCCGCTGAGGTGGCCGACGGCGCGCCCGACGACGGGAGCGCGCGCCATCCGCGGCTGACGCTGCTCACGAGCATCCTGGCCTCCAGCCTCGCCTTCGTCGACGGCTCGGTCGTCAACGTCGGCCTGCCGACGATCGGGCGCAGCCTGCGCGCGCACGGGGCCGACCTGCAGTGGGTGGTCAACAGCTACCTCCTGCCGCTCAGCGCACTGCTGCTGCTCGGCGGCGCCCTGGGTGACCGGCTCGGCCGACGGCGCACCCTGGTCGCCGGCGTGAGCCTGTTCGGCGCGGCCTCGCTGGCCTGCGCGCTGGCCCCTTCCCTGCCCTGGCTGCTGGCGGCCCGCGCGGCGCAGGGCGTCGGCGCGGCGTTGCTGATGCCCAACAGCCTGGCGCTGCTCGGAGCCACCTTCTCCGGCGAGAAGCGCGGGCGCGCCATCGGGCTCTGGGCCGCGACGGGGGCCGCCATGGGCGCGCTGGGTCCGGTGCTGGGTGGAGCGCTGATCGACACGGTGGGCTGGCGAGCGGTGTTCCTGATCAACCTGCCGCTCGCCGCCGGCGCGGTCGCCCTGGCGCTGCTGTTCGTACACGACCCGAAGACGGAGGGCCGGGCGCCCCTCGACGCAGCCGGAGCGGCGCTGGCGACCGTCGCCCTGGGCGCGCTGACCTGGGCGCTCACGGTTGGAAGTGGGCGTACGGGCTGGACACCGCAGGCGTGGGCGACGCTCGCCGCCGGAGCCGGCCTGGCCGCCGCCTTCGTCGCGGTGGAACTGCGGCGGGGTGACCGCGCCATGGCCCCGCCCGCCATGTTCGGTTCGGCGAGTTTCGTGGGCCTGACGCTGCTGACGCTCCTGCTGTACGGCGCCATGGGCGGACTGTTCGTCGTCATCCCCTACATGCTGCAGCGGCTGCAGGGTTGGAGCGCGGTGCAGGCGGGCGCGGGGCTGCTCCCCCTGCCGCTGATCCTGGCGGCGGCCTCACCGGTGATGGGCGGCCTGGCGGGACGGATCGGGCCGAGGCTGCCGCTGTCGGTGGGGCCGATCGTGACGGCGGCGGGCGTGCTGCTGGCCATGCGGGCGCAGGCGGGCGCGAGTTACTGGACCACGCTGTTCCCCGCCCTGGTGGTGATCGCGGCGGGCATGGCGGGCGCGGTGGCCCCGCTCACCACGGCGGTGCTGGGCTCGGTGGACGCGGAGCACACCGGTTCGGCCTCCGGGCTGAACAGCGCGGTGGCGCGGACGGGCGGGCTGGTCGCCACCGCGTTGCTGGGCGGCGTGCTGTCGGCGGAGGGGCCGGCGCTCCTGGGCCAGTTCCGCCTGGCGTGCGCGGCGGGGGCCGCGGCGGCGGCGGCGGCCGGAGTCTGCGCCTTCCTGCTGGTCCGCAACCCGAAGCGGACAGCCTCCTGATCCCGCCCCCTCAGCCGGGCAGCAGGTAGCGGCAGGTGCGGTCTGCCGGATCGTGGGCGAGGATGCGTTCGTACAGGCCCAGGCTCTCGCCCACGGCGCGCTCCACGTCCTCGGGCAGCAGGAAACCTTCGCCCACCGAGCGGCCCGCCGCCGTGCGGAGTTTGGCTTCGAGGTCGGCGCGACCGCCGTAGCGAGCCGCGAGCGACGGACGCGGGTCGTGCGCCGCCGCCCGCTCGGCTTCCGTACGCGAGAACGGCAGGAAGCTGCCGTCGAAGCGAGCGGTGTAGTCGGGGAAGCCGGTGGCGGGGTCACGGCCGTTCCAGCCCGTATGGGTGCCGAGCGGGACCTGCAGCTCGAGCAGGCGCACGCCGCCGCGGTCGTTGCCGTCCGCGTCAGGGGCCGGGACGCGCGCGCCGAAGGGCGCACCCTGCCGCGGAGGCGTGGTGGACGTGTCGAGCCTCGGCTCCGCCAGGTTCTGCGGCGGCGGGTCGAGGCCGATGGTCGGAAACACGGCGCGATAGGCCGCCGTCGTCACGAGCTCCCCCCGGTCGACGCGCGGGTAGGCGCTCGGCGGCGGCGCCGCGCCCCCGCCCGCCCAGCGGTCCAGCGCCAACAGCAGCGCGCGCATGGGCAGGTAGTGGTCGGTCGTGGAGACGCAGTTCACGTACGGGCTGCGCTCGCGCGAGCGGCCGACGTAGTGCTGCGCGCCCATGAAGCCGTACAGGCGGGCTTCCGGTGCTGGCGCGACGTCGGCGCGGCCGTCGGGCGTCGTGGCGATCAGCGAGGCGTCGCGGTTCCAGAACTCGGTGGAGGTGTTGGCGTAGATCAGCTTGGGCGCGCGGCCCTGCACGTCGCGCGCCCGGTCCAGCGTGCTCGCCGTCGCGCCCGTCACGGGGTCGCGTGTGGGCGCGGTGGTGAACGGGAAGGCGTCTGATGGGAAGTCGTGCTCTTCGAGGTTCGACGGATGGCGCGTGGGCTGGGCGAAGCGGGCGTTGAACCCCGCCGAGCCGCCGCCGCCCGGCACCTGCAGGAAGGCGCCGTCGAACACGAGCCGACCCTGCGCATCCTTGTCGAACCCGTCGTGCAGCATGCGCCCGATCACCCGCGCGCTCTGGCTGATGCCGAAGATCAGCGTGCGCCGGGGCGGCGGGGCGCCCTCGAGCGGGTGGTCGCGGAGCCAGGCGAGCAGGTCGCGGATGCCCGCCAGCCCGGCCCCGCTGATCACCGGGTCGCGCGAGGTGTAGGTGACGTCGTAGATGCGCCCGGGCCGAAAGCCGTCCTCCAGCCGCACGCGTCCAGGGCCGCCGGGCTGTTCCGGCGCGAGGAGGCGCCAGCGGTCGCGCGGCAGGATGCGCCGGGGACCGTCCGGGCGATCGCGCTCGGTCAGCGTCGCGCCCGGCTCGTCGAGGTCGGCGGGCGGGTAGGCGAGGCCGCGCTGGCCGGCGTAGGCGGCGACGGTCGCGGGCGCGGAGACGATCAGCTCGTTCTGCACGCGCCCGCTCACGCCCTGCGCGACGGGCGGCGTCAGCACGAGCGGTCGACTGCCCGGCGCGCCCGGCGCCACGTCCCAGGTCCAGGCGCTCCACAGGAGCGTGAAACCGTGGCGCATGAGGAAGCCGTCGCCCGCGTCGGCCGCGGTGGTCGGGTCGTTGTTCGCCGGGCCGCGGCCGTCGACCTGGCCCAGGATCGCGACGCCGCCGCGGTTGTTCACGTCGTACAGCAGCGTCGACGGCCGGCGCTCGACGGGGCGGAGCATCACGAACTCGGTGGTGAACACGACCCTGCCCGAGGAGGCGCGCGGCGCCCGATCGAGGTCGATAACGACGCGGTCCGCCGCCGAGGCCGGATCGAGCGCCACCGTGGCGCGGCCGCGCAGCTTCTCGTACGGGCCCACGTCGCCGAACCGCTCGCCCGCGGCGAAGGGCGTGCGCTCCAGCACCTCCACCCGCGTCACCTCGGCGCGCGCCGAGGCGGCCGTCAGCGCCAGCCCGATCCCAACCGCCCACGCCCGCGCCTGCATCGCCGATCCCCCCGAGGCGGCAGGCTAGCCGGCCGGTGGGATCACGCAAGCGGCGGGGCGCCTGAGGTGCGGTGCGGCGATCCGTCCGCCGCTTCGCCGTCGGCGGTCATCTTCCGGGAACCGGTCGCGTGTAGGAGACAGGCATGTTCCGCGCCCTGCTCGGCCTGGCCCTGGCCGCCCTCGTCGCTCCGCTGGGCGGATGCGTCGCCGTCGCCGCCGTCGACGCCGTGGGCACGGTCGCCGCCGTCACGGTGAAGACGGGCGCCAAGGTCGCCGGAGCCGGCGTAGGCCTCGCCGCGGACGGCGTGGGCGCCGTCGGGCACGCGGTGACGGGCGGCGGCGCCCGCCACTGAGGCCCTGCGGACGCGCCTACGGGATGCCCAGCACCTTGTGCGTCTGCACGCTCAGGCGCCAGCGGGGGTGGTCGAGGCAGTAGGCGATCGCCGCCTGCGTGTTGGCGATCCGGTCCGGGCCGTCCATCGGCTGCAGAAGGAAACGGTCGAAGGCGAGCTGTTCGAAGCGCTCGGGCGGCGCCTCCGCCTGCGGGAAAACGAGCTTCAGCTCGTGGCCCGCGGTCTGTACGACGGGCTGCACGCCCTTCGGGCTCACGCAGATCCAGTCGAGCCCCGCGGGCGCCGGCAGGGTGCCGTTGGTCTCCACCGCGACCGAGAAGCCTCGCGCGTGAAAGGCGTCGATCAGCTCGGGGTCGAGCTGCAGGAAGGGCTCGCCGCCCGTGCACACCACCAGCCGGTCGCCCTCGCCGCCTCGCCACAGCGCCGCAGCCGCGTCCGCCAGGGCGTCCGGCGTGGCGAAGCGGCCGCCGCCCGGACCGTCCATCCCCACGAAGTCGGTGTCGCAGAAGATGCAGGCGGCGGAGGCGCGGTCCTCCTCGCGCCCGCTCCACAGGTTGCAGCCGGCGAAGCGGCAGAAGACGGCGGCGCGGCCCGCCTGCCCACCCTCGCCCTGCAGCGTGAGGAACAGCTCCTTGACGGCGTAGGACACGGGTCAGGCCTCCGCTGTCGAGCGGAGCCAGTCCTCCCAGCCGCGGGCGCGCAGCTCGCAGGCCGGGCAGGTCCCGCAGCCGGCGCCCCAGGCGTGAGGCGTGCGGTCGCCGCGGTAGCAGGTGTGCGTCTCCGTGCGGATCAGCTCGACCAGCGCGTCGCCGCCCAGATCGTGCGCGAGACGCCAGGTCTCGCCCTTGGTGAGCCGCATCAGCGGGGTCTCGATACGAAAGGGCCGCGCCATCCCGAGCCGCAGCGCCTGCTCCTGCGCGTCCAACGTGTCGCGGCGGCAATCGGGGTAGCCGGAGAAGTCTGTCTCGCACATGCCGCCGACCAGGGCGTCGGCCCCGCGACGGTCCGCCAGCGCCGCGGCGTAGACGAAGAACACGAGGTTGCGCCCGGGCACGAAGGTGGAGGGCAGGCCCCGCTCCGTCGCCTCGATCGCTCGGTCGGAGGTGAGCGCGCTCTCGGCCACACGGCCGAAGCTCGCGATGTCGAGCACGTGATCGTCGCCCAGCCGGTCGGTCCAATGGGGGAATCGCTCGGCGAAGGCGGCGCGCACGGTCAGCCGCGCCTCCATCTCCACATGGTGGCGCTGGCCGTAGTCGAAGCCGACGGTCTCCACGCGCGCGAAGCGGTCGAGCGCCCAGGCGAGGCAGGTAGCGCTGTCCTGCCCTCCGGAGAAGAGCAGCAGCGCGGTCTGGTCACGCACGCCGTCGGCGGCGTCGGGATGTGCTAGGGATGTCGGCAAGGCGGGCCCCGGAGCGGCCGCCGCGACGTGCGCGACGGAAGGAGCGGATG
>CAXTBN010000044.1:0-24270 GCA_964242895.1 uncultured Caulobacteraceae bacterium
CCTTCCGACAGCACGATGATCTTCTTCCCGTCCGGGAACTCGACGTGGTGCACCTGCGGCTTGATCTCGTCCCACTTGAAGTTGCGCAGGCCCTGGATCTGGATCTCGCTGTCGAAGTGGCCGATGTTGCACACAATGGCGTTGTTCTTCATCGCCCGCATGTCATCGACGGTGATCACGTCCTTGTTGCCGGTGGCGGTGACGAAAATGTCGGCGTCGCCCGCGGCGTCCTCCAGGGTCACGACCTCGTAGCCCTCCATGGCGGCCTGCAGGGCGCAGATCGGGTCGACCTCGGTCACCTTCACGCGCGCGCCGCCCTGGCGCAGCGAGGCGGCCGAGCCCTTGCCCACGTCGCCGTAGCCGCACACCACGGCCACCTTGCCGGAGAGCATCACGTCGGTGCCGCGGCGGATGGCGTCGACCAGGCTCTCGCGGCAGCCGTACAGGTTGTCGAACTTGGACTTGGTGACGCTGTCGTTGACGTTGATGGCCGGGAACGGCAGTTCGCCGCGCTCGCTCATCTGATACAGGCGGTGCACGCCCGTGGTGGTCTCCTCGCTGACGCCGCCGATGGCGTCGCGGATGGCGCTGTAGAAGCCGGGCTTCTCCCGCAGGTAGCGCTTCATCACGGCGTAGAGCGCCTCCTCCTCTTCGTTCTCCGGCTTGTCGAGGACGGTGGGGTCCTTCTCAGCCTTGGGACCGAGCACGCAGAGCAGGGTGGCGTCACCGCCGTCGTCCAGGATCAAGTTCGGATACCCGCCGTCGGCCCACTCGAAGATTTTGTGCGCGTAGTCCCAATACTCCTCCAGCGTCTCGCCCTTCACCGCGAACACCGGCGTGCCGGCCGCGGCGATGGCGGCGGCGGCGTGGTCCTGCGTCGAGAAGATGTTGCACGAGGCCCAGCGCACGTCGGCGCCCAGCGCCTCCAGCGTCTGGATCAGAACAGCGGTCTGAATGGTCATGTGCAGCGAGCCGGCGATGCGCGCACCCTTCAACGGCTGGTCGTGGCCGAACTCGGTGCGCAGCGCCATCAGGCCCGGCATCTCGGTCTCGGCGATGGCGATCTCCTTCTGGCCCCAGCCCGCCAGGGAGAGGTCGCGCACGATGTAGTCTGCCATGATCTCGGAATTCCCGTCGGTGTCGCGCCGTGTTTAGCGGGCCGCTCCCGGAGCGGCAAGGCGGACATAAGGATATCTTTATGTCTTCGCACCGGTGCTGGCGCGGCCGGAGGAGCTCGGCCACCCTGCCGCCATGACGCCGCACACCCGCGCCGAGCTGTTCGCCTTCCTCGACGCGCACGCAATCGCGCATCGCACATTGGAACACCCGCCCGTGTTCCGGGTGGGGGAGGGGCGCGAGATCAAGGCGCAGCTGCCCGGCGGCCACACCAAGAACCTGTTCCTGAAGGACGCCAAGGGCCGGCTGTGGCTGGTTTCGGCGCTCGGCGAGACGGCCGTGGACCTGAAACGCCTGCCCGCGGCGATCGGCGCGGCGCGCCTGTCGTTCGGCTCGCCCGAGCGGCTGTGGGAGGCGCTGGGCGTGCGGCCGGGCTCGGTGACCGCGCTGGCGCTCCTCAACGATCCGGAGCGCGCCGTCACGTTCGTGGTGGACGCGGCGCTGATGGCGGCTGATCCGGTGAACTTCCACCCGCTGTCCAACGACGCCACCACCGCGCTGGGCCGGGCGGGCTTCCGCGCCTTCCTGCGCGCACTCGGGCGCGAGCCGGTCGTGGTGGACTTCTCGCGCCTCGCATTGAACGCGGAGGGCCCCAGGGACATTTGAGCGGTCGAGATCGCTGGAGGCCCCATGGCGCTGGACCTGTTCGGAACGAAGCCCAAGCCGGCCCCCGCCCCCGCGGGTGGTCCCGGAGCGGCGCCCGGCGACATCCTGGACGTGACCGACGCCTCCTTCGCCAAGGACGTGGTCGAGGAGAGCCGCGGACGCCCGGTGGTGATCGACTTCTGGGCGCCCTGGTGCGGCCCCTGTCGCCAGCTCGGCCCTGCGCTGGAGAAAGCGGTCACGGCCGCGGGCGGGGCCGTGCGCCTGGCCAAGGTGAACATCGACGAGAACCCGAAGACCGCCGCGCAATTCCGCGTGCAGTCGATCCCGGCGGTGTTCGTGGTCGACCAGGGCCAGCCCTTCCAGGGCTTCACGGGCGCCCTGCCCGAAAGCCAGGTGAAGGCTTTCATCGACCGGCTGGTGTCCGAGTTCGGGGGCGCGGCCCCCGGCGAGGCCGAGGCGGGCGGGATCGAGGACATGCTCGCCTTCGCCGCCGAAGCCCTGGCCGCGGGCGACACGGCGCAGGCCGCCGCCGCCTACGCGCAGGCGCTCAACGCCGAGCCGCAGAACGTGGCCGCCATCGCGGGCCTGGCCCGCTGCTACCTCCAGCTGGGCGAGACGGACCGGGCGCGCGAGGTGGCGGCCATGGCCTCCGCGGATGCGAAGAGCCCCGAGCTCGACGCCGTGCGCGCCCAGCTCAAGCTCAGCGAGGGCGCCCCCGCCGACAGCGGCGAGACCGCCGCCCTGCGCGCCCGGCTGGAGGCCGACCCGGCCGACTCCCAGGCGCGCTTTGACCTCGCCAAGGCGCTGGCCGGCTCCGGCGACCTGCAGGGCGCCGCCGACCACCTCCTCGACCTCATGGGCCGCGAGCGCGGCTGGAACGACGACGCGGCCCGCAAGCAGTTGCTGGACGTGTTCGAGGCCGCCGGCCCGACCTCGGAGGTGACGCGCGCCGGGCGCCGCCGCCTGTCGTCGCTGCTGTTCAGCTGAGGGGGACGGGCATGCCCGGCGGCTACCGCAAGACGTCGGACCTGCCGAAGGTCGCGCCCCTGTTCCCGCTCGACGGCGTGCTGCTGCTGCCGCGTGGCCAGCTGCCGTTGAACATCTTCGAGCCGCGCTACCTCAACATGTTCGACGACGCCATGGGCGGCGACCGGGTGATCGCCGTGGTGCAGACCGTCCCCGGAGGCGAGCGCACCAAGCCGGCGCTGGCGGGCGTCGGCTGCCTCGGCCGCGTCACCAGCTTCGCGGAGACGGGCGACGGCCGCTACATCGTCACGCTGACGGGCGCCTGCCGCTTCCGCCTCGGGGCGGAGCTGAACGCGCCCACGCCCTACCGCCAGGCGCGCCTCGACTACGCACCCTACGCCGCCGACCTCGAGCCCGGGGAGGACATGGAGGACTCGCGGCCGATGCTGCTGTCGGCCCTGCGAGCCTATCTGGAGCGGCGCGGCCTGTCGGTGGACTGGGAAGCGGCGGACGGCGCCCCGCCCGAGGCGCTGGTCAACAGCCTGTGTATGGCGCTGCCCTTCGACGGCCCGGAGAAGCAGGCGCTGCTGGAGGCGGCGGACCCGCTCGAGCGCCTGCACGCGCTCACCGCTCTGCTGCGCATCGGGGCCGCGGCGGGGGAGGACGACGATCCCCCGCCCGTGCAATAGCTCCCCGCCATGAGCGAGCCCTCCGCGACTCCGTCCCCCGAGATCGACCCCCGCCTCTTGGAGGTGCTGGTCTGTCCCGTCACCCACGGCCGGCTTGACTACGACCGGGTCCGCGGCGAGCTCGTCAGCCGCACGGCGCGCCTGGCCTATCCGATCCGCGACGGCGTGCCGATCATGCTGCCCGAGGAGGCGCGCGAGCTGGCGGACGGCGAGTGAGCGCCGACCCCGCCGGCGAGCCCTGGCCCACGGAGCTGCGCGTCTCTCCCGGCCGCGACGCGCTCACCGTGCGCTTCGACGACGGCGCCGCCTTCCGCCTGTCCGCGCCGCTGCTGCGCGCCATGACGCCCTCGGCGCAGGATCGCGGCCACGGCGGCCCGAGCTTCGAGCCCGTGCCCGGCGTCGGGGGCGGCGTCGTGCTGGAGCGTGTGGAGGCCGTCGGCCGCTACGCCGTGCGCCTGGCGTTCAGCGACGGCCATGGCAGCGGCCTCTACACCTGGGACCGCCTCCACCGCATCGGCCGCGAGCGCGAGGCGCTGGAGCGTCGGGCCGGCTAGGCCTCGGCCTCCACCGGGGCCGCGTCGGGCGCCTGCGCCAGGGCGCGCGCCATGTCGACCACCAAGCGTCGGTGTTTGCGCGGCAGCTCCACCAGCAGGCGGTCGATCTCGCGGCCCTCCGCGGTCATGGGCGCGTCGTGGACGAACTCGGCGCCGGCCTCCGCCACCCCGGCGCCCTCGTGCAGGCCGCGGAAGAAATGGTCGATTCCGACGCCCAGCGCCTGCGACACCTCGAACAGCTTGGAGGCGCTGACGCGGTTGGAGCCCTTCTCGTACTTCTGCACCTGCTGGAAGGTGAGGCCCAGCGTCTCGGCCAGCTTCTCCTGGCTGACGTTCTGCCGGCGGCGCAGCTCGCGGATCTGGCGGCCGACGTGCTGGTCGACATAGTGCGGAGCCTTGCGGCCTTCGTCTTGTTCGATCATCGCGCCCCCCGGCCTAGGCGCCTCCGGACGGAGACGCCAGCAGGTTCGCGCGACGCGCGCGCGACCGAAGCAGAAGACAACCCAGCGTTGCCGCCAACTCCACCGACCAGAAGGCGAGCGAACGCACGCGGGAGTAGAGCGTGGGTGGCGCGGGAGGCGGCAGGGCGGCGTCGATCACGCCCTCGCGGCCCGGCGCCAGCAGGTCCGGCCCCGGCCGGCCATAGGCGTCGATCACCGCCGACACGCCCGTGGGCGTGGCGCGCACCATGGGCAGCCCTTCCTCGATGGCGCGGTGGCTGGCGAGGTTCAGGTGCTGCCACGGCCCCATCCAGCGGCCGAACCAGGCGTCGTCGCTGATGTTGAGCAGCACCGCGGCGCGCCGGCCGTCGCCGCGGGCGAGGTCGGGGAACAGCGCCTCGTAGCAGATCAGAGGCTGCACGGTGATCGCGCCGATGCGCAGGGGACGGGGGAGCGGACCGGGGCTGAAGTCGCCGGGCACGTTCAGCACCTTGCCGAAGCCGAGCGGGTCGAACAGCCAGCGCAGCGGGAGGTATTCGCCGAACGGCACGAGGTGGTGCTTGTCGTAGGTCGCCTCCAGCACGACGCCGCCCGCCTGGGGTGCGACGGCGGCGAGCGTGTTGAAGTAGCGCGGCGTGGGCCCGGGCCCCGGCTCCGTCCGGTTGGCGCCGAACACGAGCCGCTGGCCGGGGAGCAGGGCGGCGGCGAGGGCGGGCGGCACGGCCGAGCCCGGCGCGAGCACGTCGGCCAGGGGCACCGGCAGGGCGCCCTCCGGCCAGACCACCAGGTCGGCGGGCCGGCCGGCGTAGGGCGTGCGTGTCAGGGCGAGGTAGCGGTCGAGCCGGGCCTCGAAGATCTCGGCTGACCAGGCCTTCGGCTCGGGCAGGTCGGGCTGCACCACGCGCACGCGGGGCGCGTCGGCGGCGACCGGCGCGGCCTCGCGCAGGCGCGCCTCGCCCCACAGCCCCAATGCGCCGAGCGCGGCGGCGACGGCCGCAAGCGTCGCGACGCGGCCCCGGCTCCGCGACCACAGCAGGGCCGGCGCGGCGCCGAGCGCGAATACGAACGGCGTCAGGCCGTAGGCCCCGACCAGCGCGGCGCCCTGGGAGAGCGGCGAACCGGCGCGGAAGGTCTCGCCCACCACGTCCCATGGAAACCCGGTGAACAGGTTGCTGCGCAGCCAGTCGCCCAGAGCGAAGGCGGCGGCGAAAGCCAGCAGCGCGGCCGGCGCGACGCCTCCGCCCGCGGGTCGCAGAAGCCGGTAGGCGAGCCCGCCGACGCCCCACAGCAGGCCGATCCCCGCGCCGCACCACAGGAGCGCGAAGGGGATCTGCCAAGCGTGCGCCGCCGCGTCGATCAGGAACGGCTCGGCCACCCACAGGGTGGAGACGGCGAGGTAGCCCGTGCCGGCGGCCCACCCGCGCCGGAACGCCGGCCAGAACCGCCCGCGCGCTGGAGCCTCGAGCGCCACCAGCACGAGGGCGTAGCCGAACACGCCGGGCAGGAGACCGAACGGCGGGTTGGCCAGCGCCGCCGCCGCCCCGCCCGCGAACGCCAGCAGCGCCGGCCCCCACCTCTCGCGCGCCGAGCGGCGCGGCTCCGACGACCTCACGCGGCCGGGTCTGCGGCGGCGGGCGGCGGTGCGGCGTCGGAGCTCGCGCCTCCGGCGGCGGCGGGATCGGCGGGGCGGATGCGCACGCGACGCACGCGGCGCGGGTCGGCGTCCAGCACCTCGAACTCGAAGCCGGCCGGGTGGACGATGACCTCGCCCCGCTGCGGCACGCGGCCGGCGAGCGCGGAGACGAGGCCGCCCACCGTCTCGATCTCCTCCTCGTCGTCGTCGTCGGGCGTCAGGTCGCGGCCGACCACGGCCTCCAGCGCCTCCAGCGGCGCGCGGGCGTCGGCCTCCCAGCCGCCGGCGCGGTCGGCGATCTCGGGCGCGGCCTCCTCATCGTGCTCGTCGCCGATGTCGCCCACCACCGCCTCGATCAGGTTCTCGAGGGTGACCAGGCCGTCGGTGCCGCCGAACTCGTCGATCACCAAAGCCATGTGGATGCGCGCCACGCGCATGCGCAGCAGCAGGTCGGCGCAGCGCATGGACGCGGGCACGTACAGCGCCTCGCGCCGCAGCCGCTTGGGGACGGGCGAGGACCACGACGGACCCCGCGCGTCCGGCGAGGGCGCGATCAGGCGCACGACGTCCTTGATGTGCAGCACGCCCACCGGATCGTCGAGGCTCTCGCGGTAGAGGGGCAGGCGGGTCAGCTCCACCTCGACGAAGCGGCGCAGAACCTCGTCCAGCGGCGTGGAGACCTCCAGCGCCACGATGTCGGCGCGCGGCGTCATCACGTCGGACACGCGCAGGGACGCGAAGGCCTCCGCGCCCTCGACGAGGTCGACGTCGTCGCCGGGCGCCGTGCCGGGCGCGGGGCCGGCCTGGCCCTCGGCCACGGCGGGCGGAGGCGCGGGCGCCGGGGGCGCGTCGTAGGCGTCGGGGTCGAGCCAGCGCACCAGCCGCCCGCGCCAGCCCGTCGCGCCCCGGCGTCGCCGGCGGCCGGGGTCGCGCGTATCGAGCCGCGCCTCGGCGCGCGTCTCGGGGGTGGGACTTCGACCTTCGGGGTCGGACATGGCGGGCGGCGTCAGGCCTCGTCGGTCGCCGCGTCCCGAGCTGAGCCGGGGGCGGCGTAGGGGTCGGGAACGCCGAGTCGGGCGAGGATGGCGCGCTCGGCCGCCTCCATCTCCTCCGCCTCCGCGTCGTGCTGGTGGTCGGAGCCTAGCAGGTGCAACACGCCGTGCACCACCAGATGCTGGAGGTGGTAGGCCAGCGGCTTGCCCTGTTCGACCGCCTCGCGCGCGCAGACGCCGTACGCCAGGGCGACGTCGCCCCGGTGCGGCGCCGCGGAAGGCGGGGCGGGGAAGGACAGCACGTTGGTGGCCGCGTCCCGGCCGCGGAAGCGGGCGTTGAGGTCGCGCACCGCCGCGTCGTCCGCGAGCAGGACGGTGACCTCGCCGGCGTGGAGCGCCGCCCTTGCGGCGGCGGCGGCCAAGTGCTCCGCGCCGGGCAGGGCGTCCGTCCAGGCGGCGTCCTCGACCTCCACGTCGACGGTGGGGCCGTTCACCGCCCTGTGGCCCGCCGCTCCGCGTCGGCGTCGTAGGCCTTCACGATGCGCTCCACCAACGGGTGGCGCACCACGTCGGACGCCTCGAACCGGCTCACCGACACGCCCTGCACGCCCTCCAGGATGCGCACGGCGTGGGCCAGGCCGCTGTCGCCCGGGTTGGGCAGGTCGACCTGGCCGGGGTCGCCGGTCACCGCCATGCGCGCGCCCTCGCCGAGGCGGGTGAGCACCATCTTCATCTGCAGGCGGCTGGTGTTCTGCGCCTCGTCGACGATCACGAAGGCGTTGGACAGGGTGCGGCCGCGCATGAAGGCGATGGGCGCCACCTCGATCTCGCCCTTCTCGCGCCGGCGCTCCAACTGCTCGCGGCCGACGAGATCGGACAGGGCCTCCCAGATCGGCATGAGATACGGATCGACCTTCTCCTTCAGGTCGCCAGGAAGGAAGCCCAGGCGTTCGCCCGCCTCCACCGCCGGCCGGGTGACCACCAGCCGGTCGACCTCGCCGCGCAGCAAGAGGCCCGCGCCGTAGGCGACCGCAAGGAAGGTCTTGCCCGTGCCGGCGGGGCCGACGCCGAAGGTCAGCTCGTGCGATCCGAGCGCGGTGAGGTAGTGCGCCTGCGCCTCCGTCTTGGGCGCCACCGCGCCGCGGCGGCCGACGGGCAGCGCCGGGCCGGCGTGACGCGCGCCCGGAGCCGCGCCGTGGCGGCTCGCGGTGATGGCGGCGCGCACGTCGCTCTCCTCCACCGTCGCCCCGGCCTCCAGCCGGTCGGCCAGGAGGTCGACCACGCGGCGGGCGGCGTTGCGCTCGCGCTGCCCGCCCTTCAGGCGCACGCCGCCGCCGGGCGTCTCCACCAGCACGTCGAGCCCGTTCTCGATCAGGGCGGCGTGGCGGGAGCGGGGGCCGGCGACGGCGCGGACCACGGCGTCGCCGTAGGGAAGGAACTCCTCGGCCTCGCGGCTCAAGCGGCGGCCTCGCGGGGGATGGCTCCGGTGAGGCTGTTGGGGTTGGCGCTCAGGATGTCGACCTCGGTGATCTGTCCGATGAGGGACGCGGGCGCTTGCGCCCAGACCGCCTGGAGATAGGGACTGCGGCCGATGATTTGACCCGGTCGCCGGCCCGGTTTCTCCCACAGCACGGGCAGGCGGCGCCCCACCTGCGACCGGTCGAAGGCGGCCTTCTGCGCCAAGAGGAGCGTGTTCAGCCGCTCCAGCCGCTTGGACTTGACCGCCTCGTCCACCTGTCCGGGCAGGGCGGCGGCGGGGGTGCCCGGGCGCGGCGAGTACTTGAACGAGAAGGCGCCGGCGTAGCCGACCGCCTCGACCAGCCGCAGGGTGTCGGCGAAGTCGGCCTCGGTCTCGCCGGGGAAGCCGACGATGAAGTCGCTGGAGAGCGCCAGGTCGGGCCGGGCGGCGCGCAGGCGCTCCACGCGCTCCAGGTAACGGGCGGCCGTGTGCTTGCGGTTCATCGCCCGCAGGATGCGGTCGGAGCCCGACTGCACGGGCAGGTGCAGGTAGGGCATCAGCTCGGGCAGGGCCGCGTGCGCCTCGACGAGGTCGTCGGTGAGCTCGTTGGGGTGGCTGGTGGTGTAGCGGATGCGGTCGAGGCCGGGGATCTCCGCAAGGGCGCGGGCCAGACGCGCCAGTGACCAGGGCGCGCCGTCCGCGCCCGGGCCGTTGTAGGCGTTCACGTTCTGCCCGAGCAGAGTCACCTCGCGCACGCCCCGGTCGGCCAGCGCGCTCGCCTCGTCGAGCACCGCGGCGGCGGGGCGGCTCCACTCGGCGCCGCGCGTGTAGGGGACGACGCAGAAGGCGCAGAACTTGTCGCAGCCCTCCTGCACGGTGAGGAAGGCGGTGGGGCCGGTCACTTCCCGCGGCGAGGCGAGCAGGGCGTCGAACTTGTCCTCGGCGGCGAAGTCGGCGGCGAGCCGCTCGCCGCGGGCGCGGGCGGTGCGGGCGATCAGCTCGGGCAGCTGGTGGTACGCCTGCGGGCCGACCACCAGGTCCACGGCAGGCTGCCGCGTCATGATCTCGGCGCCCTCCGCCTGGGCGACGCAGCCGGCGACCACGATGGTGGAGCGCGCGTGGCCGGCCTCCAGCCGCTCCGCGCGGATCGCCTTGAGGCGGCCCAGCTCGGAGTACACCTTCTCCGCCGCCTTCTCGCGGATGTGGCAGGTGTTCAGCACGACGAGGTCGGCGTCGTCCGCCCGGTCGGCCATGGCGTAGCCGAGGGGGCGCAGCAGATCGCCCATGCGCTCGCTGTCGTAGACGTTCATCTGACAGCCGTAGGTCTTGATGTGCAGGCGCTTCACGGGGCGGCTTCTAGCGCCGATGCGACGGGTGGGGGAGTGCCGACCCCCACAACCTGACGTCTCAGCGCGCGTTCGTCCCCGCTTGCTCCGCGGCCGCCTGGGGAAGGTGCGCGGCGAGCTGGTTCAGCAGGTCGCCCACCGGCAGGCCGCTGGCCCGCGCCATGGACTGCACCTGCTCGCTGCCCAGGGCGTCGTGGATCTGCTGGGGTGAGATCGGCAGGTTCGGGTTGTTGCTGAGCCATGACCCCACGTGCTCGGCCAGGCCGCCCGCCGCCAGCTGCTCCAGCATGCCCGCGAGCCCGCCGGGTGCGGCGGCCGGGGCCGCGCCGTCCGCCGCGGGCGCTCCGCCACCGCCCATGCCGCCCATGCCGCCCAGGATCGAGCCCAGCACGCCGCTGGACGCGCCCGGCTGGCCCTTGTTGAGGAGCTCGCCGATGATCTGGCCCGCGCCGCCCTCCGCCCCCGCTCCGCCGCCGCCGAGCATGCCGGACAGTCCGTCTAACAATCCCATCGCGATCTCCTCCGGGGCTAGTGCCCCTTGTCGTCCAGCGGCACGCCGTAGAGTTCCAGCCGGCACTCGACCAGGCGATAGCCCAGGCGCTCGGCGATGGCGCGCTTCATCTCCTCGATCTCGTCGTCCACGAACTCCACCACCGCGCCCGAGCGCAGGTCGATCAGGTGGTGGTGGTGCTCGCCCGAGGCCTCCTCGTAGCGCGAGCGATGGACGCCGTTCTGGTCCAGGAAATCGTGCCGCGCCACGATCCCCGCGTCCTCCAAGAGGCGCACGGTGCGGTACACGGTGGCGATGGAGATGTGGGGGTCGACCGCCGAGGCGCGGCGATAGAGCTCCTCCACGTCCGGGTGGTCGGTGGCGGTGGAGAGCACGCGCGCGATCACCCGGCGCTGCTCGGTCATGCGCATGCCCTTGTCGAGGCAGAGCTTCTCGATGCGGTCGGGGGCGTAGTCGTGGACGTCCATGACGGCGCGCTCCGGCTGGCGTGGGTGGTCGGAAACGAAGATAGGCTCAAGCCGGCGGGGTGTTAAGCCGTCGCGAGAGGATCAGGGCGTCGACGGCCGGGGCGCCCGCCGTGCGGGCGTAGTAGGCGCGCCGGCGCCCGGCGGGCGCGAAGCCGGCCGATGCGTACAGCGCCAGGGCGGCGACGTTGTCGGCGGCCACCTCGAGGTGCAGCACGGCGACGCCGCTCCGCACGGCGCACGCGGCGGCCGCCTCGACCAGCACCCGGCCCAGCCCCGCCCGGCGAGCGGCGGGACGCACCGCGAGCGTCATCACCTCCGCCTCGTCCAGCACGCCCTGCAGCAGGACGAACCCATCTGACCCCGCCCTCAGCGCGAGGGCGCCAGGGGCGGACAGGAGGGTCAGGAGCGAAGCGGCGTCCCAGGGCGCCTCGAAACTCTCGGCGTGGATCGCGGCGAGGTCGCCGGCGTCGTCCGGCCCGGCGGCGACGACGGCGCTCACCGGGGCGCGAGGCCGCGCTCGACCAGGGTGCGTGCGTCGGGCTCGCGCAGGTAGAGCGGATCGGGCGGTCCGGTCGGCTCCGGCGCGGCGGCGGCCCAGCGGGCGAGGGCGGCCGGGTCGGGCCAGGCGCGTTCGTCCGCCGCGAGCCAGGGCGCGTGGGCCCGCAGCCGCTCGGCCGCGGGGCCGACCACCGTGCGCACGCCGGCCAGGTCGGCCGCCCCCGCAGCCACCAGCCCGGCCGGCGCGTCCGCCCGGCCGTCCGTGAAGCGCTGGACGTAGAGGCGGTCCTGCGGCGCGGGGATGGCGGCCAGCACCGGCCCGTCGCTCTCAAGCGCCAGCGCCTCCAGCGTGCCCGCGCCCACGCAGCCGATCCCCCTCGCAAGCGCCAGGGTGCGCGCGAAGGCGAGCCCCACGCGCAGGCCGGTGAAGGAGCCGGGGCCGCGCGTGACGGCCACGCGGTCGAGCCGATCGAAACCGAGCTGGGCCTCCGCCATGACCTCGGCGACGAGCGGCGCGAGGCGCTCCTGGTGGCCGCGGGTCATCGGCTCGGACCGCGCCGCCAGGGTCCGCCCGCCGTCGACCACGGCCGCCGAGCAGGCGCCCAGCGCCGTGTCCAGCGCCAGCACGATCACCTCGGGGCGCCCAGGGTCAGGCGAACCGGGCGGCGTCTTCGAAATCGAGGCGCGGCGAGCGGGGGAAGGGCGCGTCGGCCCCATGGCCCAGGGCGACCAGGAAGTCCGTGCGCCAGTGCGTGTCGGCGAAGAACTCGCGGTCGATCCCGTCGCGGTCGAAGCCGAGCATGGGGCCGCAATCGAGGCCGAGCGCGCGGGCGGCCATGATCAGGTAGGCGCCCTGCATCGTGGCGTTCAGCGAGGCGGCGGAGAGGCGGCCCGGATGGGCGGCGCTGTCGCCGAACCAGGCGGCGGCGGCCGGATTGTGCGGGAACAGGCGCGGCACGTGCGCGGTGAACTCCAGGTCGTAGGCCACGATGCAGATCGCGGGCGCCTTGAGCGCCTTCTGGTTGCCCTCCGACAGGTGCGGCTGCAGGCGCGCCTTGCCCTCCGGCGAGGTCACGAACACGAAGCGTCCCGGCGAGGTGTTGGCGCTGGTCGGGCCGAACTTCACCAGGTCGTAGAGCTCGCGCCAGGTCGCCTCGGGCAGGGTCTCCTCGACCCAGCCGTTTCGCGAGCGGGCGTTGCGGAAGAGCTGGTCGAGGGCCGCGGCGTCGAGCGGGGGCGCGACCGTCAAAGCGCCTGCTCCACGCGCGTGACCTCGGGCACGTAGCGCTTCAGCATGGTCTCGACGCCCGCCTTGAGCGTGGCGGAGGAGGAGGGGCAGCCCGCGCAGGCGCCGCGCATGTGCAGGAACACCGCGCCGGTCTCCGGATCGAAGCGGTTGAACAGGATGTCGCCGCCGTCCTGCGCCACGGCGGGGCGGATGCGCGTGTCGAGGAGGTCCTTGATCTCCGCCACGATCTGCGCGGCGTCGCCCTCGTAGGCCGCGTCGTCGTGGCCGTCGCCCACGCCCGCCGTCTGGCCGGAGCCGATGACCGGCCGACCGGAGGCGAAGAATTCCATGATCGCGGCCAGGATCGGCGCCTTGAGATGGCGCCAATCCAGGTCGCCGGCGTGCTTGGTGACGGTGAGGAAGTCCGAGCCGAGGTAGACGCGGCTCACGCCGTCCACCTCGAAGATCTCCTCCGCGAGGGGCGAGGCGTGCGCCTCCTCCGTGTTGCGGAACTCGCGCGCGCCGGCGCCAAGCACCTCGCGCCCCGGGATGAACTTCAAAGTCAGCGGGTTGGGCGTGGTCTCGGTCTGGATGAACACGGGCGGCCTCGGGTGTGCGTGCGCAGGATGTGGCGCGGGTGGCGAGGCGACGCAAGAGCAACCAAGGCGGTTGCGGTTCCCGGCTGGTCCAGTGGTGCGCGAGCCGGGCGGCGGCTCCTCCCGCGAGGACCCAAACCTCGCGTGGAGGCGGGTCAGATGGGCCAAGTCTCTGGGCTGAGCGCCAGCACCTCGCCCGCCAGGTATAGCGACCCGGCGATGACCACGTGCGGCGGCGGGCCGTCGCCCGCCAGCGCCTCGTCCAGCGCGAAGGCCACGTCAGCCCGCGCCTTGGCGGTCAGCCCCGCGCTGCGCGCCGCGGCGGCGAGCGCTTCCGGCTCCGCGGCGCCCGGCATGTCGAAACCTGTGGCGACCACCCGGTCCACCGCCCCGCGCAGGCCCTCCAGCATGCCCGCGACGTCCTTGCGGGCGAGGGCGCCCAGGATGAGCACCACCGGCCGTCCGTCGCGCGCCGTCAGGCTCCGGGCGAAGTCGGCGAGGGCGCGGGCGGCGTGCGGGTTGTGCCCGCCGTCGAGCCACAGGTCCGCGCCGCGGGCGGCCGCGCGCTCGGCCAGCGGGCCGGCGGTGAGGCGTTGCAGTCGCGCGGGCCAGACGGCCGAGGCGACACCCCGCGCCAGGGCGTCCGACGTGATCCGGTCATCCCCCAGCGCCAGCGCCGCGACGCACGCCAGCCCGGCGTTCCCGAACTGGTGCGCGCCGGGGAGCGACGGCGGCGGCAGGTCGTGCAGCCGCTCGCCCTCCTGCACGAGGAGGCGGCCGCCCTCGGCCCAGGCGTCCCAGTCGAGGCCGGCCATGAGCAGCGGCGCAGCCATGCGGGCGGCCTCGGCCTCGACCACCTCGGCCGCGGCGGCGGACTGGTGGGCGCAGACCACGGGGACGCCGCGCTTGATGATCCCCGCCTTCTCGCGCGCGATGGCGGCGACGTCCGTGCCCAGGAACTCGGCGTGGTCCTGGGCCACGGGCGCGATCACGCTGACGGCGGGAAGCACCACGTTGGTGGCGTCGAAGCGGCCGCCGAGGCCGACCTCGATCACGGCGAGGTCCGCCGGGGCCTCGGCCATGGCCAGGAAGGCGGCGGCCGTGGCGATCTCGAAGAAGGTGATCTCCCGGCCGGCGTTGACCGCCTCGCACCGGCCGATCACCTCGTCCAGCCGCGCGTCGGAGATCAGCGCGCCCGCCAGCCGGATGCGCTCGGCGAAGCGCACCAGGTGCGGCGAGGTGAGCACGTGCACGCGCAGGCCCGCCGCCTCGGCGATGGCGCGGACGAAGGCGACGGTGGAGCCCTTGCCGTTGGTGCCGGCCACGTGGACCACGGGCGGCAGGCGCAGGTGCGGGTCGCCGAGGTCGTGCAGCAGCCGCTCGATGCGGCCGAGCGACAGGTCGATCAGCTTGGGGTGGAGCGTGCGCAGCCGCTCCAGCGCCGCGTCGGCCCCGCGCAGGTGGTCGCTCACGCGGCGGCGGCGGAGGTCCGGGCGCCTCGCAGCGTGTTCAGCACGCGGCCGAGCACGGCCGGCAACTCGCGGCGGGGGACGACCTGATCGACCATGCCCTTGTCCACCAGGTACTCGGCGCGCTGGAAGCCGGGGGGCAGCTTCTCGCGGATGGTCTGCTCGATCACGCGCGGGCCGGCGAAGCCGATCAGGGCGCCGGGCTCGGCCAGCGTCACGTCACCCAGCATGGCGTAGCTGGCGGTGACGCCGCCGGTGGTCGGGTCGGTAAGCACCACCACGTAGGGCAGGCGCGCGCGCTTCAGCTCCTGCACCGCGAGGGTGGTGCGGGCCATCTGCATCAGGCTGAGCGCGCCCTCCTGCATGCGCGCGCCGCCGGCGGCGGTGAAGGCCACCAGGGCGGCGTCGCGCCGCACCGCGGTCTGGGCGGCGGCGACGAAGGCCTCGCCCGCGGCCATGCCCAGGCTGCCGCCCATGAAGGCGAAGTCCTGCACCAGCACCACGGCCGGCGCGCCGCCGATGCGGCCGAAGGCGGAGGAGACGGCGTCGGTCTCGCCCGTGGCCTTGCGCGCGGCGGCGAGGCGCTCGGGGTAGGGCTTGCCGTCGTTGAAGTGCAGCGGGTCCTGCGGCACGGCGGGCGCGGGCAGCATCTCGAAGGCGCCGTCGTCGAAGGTGTACGGCAGGCGCTGCTTGGGCCCGATGCGCATGTGGTGGCCGCCCGGCGTCACCCACAGCAGGGCGTCGAGGTCGCCGCGGTAGATCATCTCGCCGGTGTCGGGCGCCTTGATCCACAGGTTCTCGGGCGTGTCGCCGGCCTTGCGCGCGAAGCGCACGCCGGGGGCCAGGCGGCTGAGCCAGCCGCGGCGCTCGGGCGGGGGCTTGTCGACGGGCGGGCGGGGCTCCTGCGCCATCAGGCCTGTCCCCTCGCCGAATGGACGGCGTCGGCCAGCGCCCTGGCGAGCGGCAGGACGTAGGCGGCGGGCTCCACCCCGTCGGCCTGAGCGCGGGCGACCTGCTCCACCAGCGCCGAGCCCACCACGGCGGCGTCGGCGACGCGGGCGACGGCGGCGGCGCGCTCGGGCGTGCGGATGCCGAAGCCGACCGCCACCGGCAGGCCGGTCGCGGCGCGCACGCGGGCCACGGCGGGAGCCACCGCGTCGGCGTCGGCCTCCTTGGTGCCGGTCACCCCCGCAACCGAGACGTAGTAAACAAAGCCGGAGGTGCGGCGGGCGACCACCGCAAGCCGCGCGTCGTCGGTGGTGGGCGCGGTGAGCCGGATCAGGGCGACGCCCGCGGCGTCCAGGGCGTCGGCCAGGTCGTCGGACTCCTCCGGCGGGCAGTCGACGCAGATCAGCCCGTCCACACCCGCGGTCGCGGCGTCCTGCGCGAAGCGGACGTAGCCGTAGGTCAGGAGCGGGTTCAGGTAGCCCATCAGGACGATCGGGGTCTCCGCCCCGCCCGCCCTGAAGCCCCGAACCATCTCCAGCACGCTCCGCAGAGTCGCGCCGCCCGCGAGGGCGCGGGCGCTGGCGAGCTGGATCACCGGCCCTTCGGCCATGGGATCGCTGAAGGGATAGCCGAGCTCGATCACGTCGGCGCCCGCGCCCGGCAGGCCGGCGAGCACCGCCTGCGAACCTTCCCCGTTCGGATCTCCCGCCATGACGTAGCTGACGAAGGCGGCGCGGCCCTCCGCGCGCAGGCGGGCGAAGGTGGCGTCGAGGCGGCTCACGCCACGTTCTCCACGCCGCCGGCGAGGTGGTCGGCGACGGCGAAGATGTCCTTGTCGCCCCGGCCGCAGAGATTCATCACCACGACGCCGTCGCGGCCGACGTCGCGCGCGACCTCGCCGATGCGGGCCAGGGCGTGGGCGGGCTCCAGCGCGGGGATGATGCCCTCCAGCCGGGTGAGGAGCTGGAACGCCTCCAGCGCCTCGGGGTCGGTGGCGGAGACGTACTCGGCGCGGCCGGAGTCCTTCAGCCAGGCGTGCTCCGGCCCGACGCCGGGATAGTCCAGGCCCGCGCTGATGGAGTGGGCGTCGATGATCTGGCCGTCGTCGTCCTGGAGGAGGTAGGTCTTGTTGCCGTGCAGCACGCCGGGCCGGCCGCCGGTCATGGACGCCGCGTGCTTGCCGCTGGTCAGGCCGTGGCCCGCCGCCTCCACCCCGACCAGGCGCACGCCCTCGTCGTCGAGGAAGGGGTGGAACAGGCCGATGGCGTTGGAGCCGCCGCCGATGCAGGCGACCACGGCGTCGGGCAGCCGGCCCTCCGCCTCCAGCACCTGGGCGCGCGCCTCGCGGCCGATCACGCTCTGGAAGTCGCGCACCATGGCCGGATACGGGTGCATGCCCGCCGCGGTGCCGATGCAGTAGTAGGTGTCCTCCACGTTCGCGACCCAGTCGCGCATGGCCTCGCTCATGGCGTCCTTGAGCGTGCCCGTGCCCTGGGTCACCGGCACGATCTCCGCGCCGAGGAGCTTCATGCGGAACACGTTGGGCTTCTGCCGCTCCACGTCGGCCGCGCCCATGTAGACCACGCACTGCAGGCCGAAGCGGGCGCACAGGGTGGCGGTGGCGACCCCGTGCTGGCCCGCGCCCGTCTCGGCGATGATCCGCTTGCGGCCCATGCGGCGCGCCAGGAGGATCTGGCCGACGGTGTTGTTCACCTTGTGCGAGCCGGTGTGGTTCAGCTCGTCGCGCTTGAGATAGATGCGGCCGCCGCCGTGGTGCGCGGTCAGCCGCTCGGCCAAGTACAGCGGGCTCGGCCGGCCGACGTAGTGGGTGGCGAAGCGGTCGATCTCGGCCTGGAACGCCGGGTCGGCCTTGGCGGCGGCGTAGGCGCGGTCCAGCTCCAGCACGAGCGGCATCAGCGTCTCGGGCACGTAGCGGCCGCCGTAGTCGCCGAAGCGGCCCTGCGCATCCGGCCAGGCGGCCCAGCTGTTCGGCTTGGCTATCGTCGGGACGACGGGGGCGTTCACGGAGCCGCTCAGGAGGGCGCGGCGCCGGGGAGCGCGCTCGCGATGTCCGTCTGCGCGAAGTCATCGCCGACGTAAAGCAGCGGCGCCCCGCGCTCGCGCGCCAGGGCGTAGGCGAAGCAGTCGCCCAGGTTCAGCCGCGCGGGGTGCACGCCCCTGCCCCAGCGGGCGTAGGCCGCAGCCGCCGCGCGGGCGCCGTCCACCCCGATCGGGACGACCTCGCAGTCCAGACCGGCGAGCAGCGCGTCCATGTCGGCCGACCTGCCCCGCCGCCCCGCGACGATCAGCGCCTCGCCGAGCGTGACCGCCGAGAGCAGCGTGACGCTCTCCTTCTTCAGCCGCTCCTGGCAAGCCACGGCGGCGGCCTCACGCAAGACGATCGCGATCAGCGCGGACGTATCGACGACGATCAAAGGCCGTCGTCGTCGTAGAGGAAGTCCTGGCTTCGCGCGGCGCATGGCCCAGGCGATGGGTTCGCCTTCGCGGAGGCGGCGATCTTGTCGAACACCCGCTGAAGCGCCTCGGGGTCGCGGCGCGGGCGCTCGGGCACGATCCGCGCGGCGGGACGGCCGCGACGGGTGAGCACCACCTCTTCGCCCGCCTCCGCGCGGCGGACGAGATCGGTGAGCTGCGCCTTGGCCTCGCTGACAGGAATATGCACGGCGGAGTCCTTGGACCAGGGAGGTGGTCCATCTTCTACGCCCGCGAACCGTGCGCGACAACCGTCACAGCGCGGCGACGGCGCCCAGGAACGCCGAGATCAGCGCCGGGTCCTTCATCCCCGGCCCGCGCTCCACGCCGGAGGAGACGTCCACCGCCGGCGCCCCGCTCAGCGCCACGGCCTCCGCCACGTTCCACGGGTCGAGGCCGCCCGCCAGGAACCAGGGCCGGGCGAACCGACGGCCGGCCGTCAGCGTCCAGTCGAACCGCGCGCCCACGCCTCCCGGCAGCTGGGAGCCGGTCGGCGGCTTGGCGTCGAACATCAGGTGGTCGGCCGCGCCTTCGTAGGCGCGCGCCGCGTCCAGGTCGGCGGCCGTCGACACCGGCAGCGCCTTGATCACGCCCGCCCCCGTCCGCGCGGCGACCTCGCGCACCCGCGACGGCGGCTCGCCGCCGTGCAGCTGGATGAGGTCCGGCCGCGACGCCGTCCGCACCTCGTCCAGCAGGCCGTCCGAGGGATCGACCAGAACGGAGACGATCTTCGCCCGACCCCGGGCGGCCTCCGCCAGCCGCCCCGCGGCCTCGGGCGCCAGGTGGCGCGGGCTCTTCGGGAAGGTCACGAACCCCACGTAGGCCGCACCGCCGTCCAGCGCGGCGCGCACCGTCTCGGGCGTGGACAGGCCGCAGATCTTGGCGAGCACCGGCATGGCGGCGGTCATAGGGCGGCGGCGCGGCGCAGGCTATGGAGCCGCCATGGCCGACCCCGCGCTCCCGGCTCGCCCCGCCGCCGTCCTCCCGCCCGCCGGGCCCGACCGGCCCGACGTCTACGCGCCCGTGGAGACGCCGGCCGCCGACGGCCGGGTCTGGATCGACCTCCACGACCCCGACGCCCGCGCCCTGCAGCACGTCGGCGCGAGCTGCGGCCTGCGCATCCCTTCGCGCGAGGACCTGAGCGAGATCGAGTCCTCCAGCCGCCACTACGTGGAGAACGGGGCGCTGTACCTGTCCGCGCCGCTGCTGACGGGCTCGGACACCGAGGAGCCGCGGCTGACGCCGGTGGGCTTCATCGTCACGCGCGACCGGCTGGTCACCGTGCGCTTCGACGACCTCAAGGCGTTCGACAACGCCAAGGCGCAGGCGGCGGCCGCGCCGCCTCGGTCGGGCCTGGAGGCTTTCACGCTGGTGATCGAAGCGGTGATCGACCGCAAGGCCGACGTGCTGGAGCAGCAGGGCGCCCAGCTCGAGCGGCTGTCGCACGAGGTGTTCAACGCACCCGAAGACCAACGGCGCGACAGCCGCGGAATGCGCCGGATGCTGCGCCGGGTCGGCGGCTTCGGCGACCGCGGCTCGAAGCTGCGCGGCAGCCTGCTCGCCATCAACCGCATCCTGCCGTTCGTGATCGACACGGCGGACGGCGGCCTGCCGAAGGAGCTGGAGCGGCGGTTGAAAGCGGGCCTCGACGACGTGGCCTCCCTGACCGCCTACCAGGAGAACCTGGCCAACAAGGTGCAGTTCCTGCTGGACGCCTCGCTCGGCCTGATCAGCATCGAGCAGAACGACGTGTTCAAGATCCTGACCGTGGTCAGCGCCGTGGGCGTGCCGCCGACGCTGGTGGCGTCGATCTACGGCATGAACTTCAAGCTGATGCCCGAGCTGGAGTGGCGGTTCGGCTATCCCTACGCCCTGGCGCTGATCGTGCTGTCGACGGTGCTGCCCCTGTGGTGGTTCCGCAGGAAGGGCTGGTTCTGAGCCTCGCGCGCCGCCTTAACGGGTTGGTGACCCCGCCGCGCGCTTCCCCTGAAGGGGAAACGGCGCGAGGGTGCGAGGGGAACACATGACGAACGCGCCCCTCTCGAACGCGCCCTTCCAAGCACCGGGGCGTCCCCGCCCGCCCGGCGGCGGCCCGCTCCGCATCCTGGGCCTCGATCCCGGCCTGCGCCGGACGGGCTGGGGCGTGGTGGCCTGCGCCGGTTCGCGGCTGAGCCTGGTGGCGCACGGGACCGTGGCGGTGCCCGACGACCAGCCCATGGCCTCGCGCCTGCACCAGCTGCTGGAGGCCGTCTGCGCCGTGGTCGAGCTGCACGCGCCCGACGAGGCGGCGGTGGAGGAGGTGTTCGTCAACGCCAACGGCCGTTCCAGCCTGCTGCTGGGCCAGGCGCGCGCCTGCGCCCTGCTGGCGCCGGCGCGCTCGGGCCTGCCCGTGGCGGAGTACAACACCGTCACCGTCAAGAAGGCGGTCACCGGAACGGGGGCGGCCGACAAGGCGCAGGTCGGCTTCATGATCCGCCGCCTGCTGCCCGGCGTGGGCGAGGCCGGAGCGGACGCCTGCGACGCCCTCGCCGTGGCCGTCACCCACGCCCACCTGCGCGTCGCGCGCGAGCGGCTGGCGGGGGCCGCGGCGTGATCGGGCGCCTCTCCGGCGAGGTGGTCGAGGTCGAGGCCGACGCCGCCCTGCTGGACGTGGCGGGCGTCGGCTACGTGGTGCGCATGGGCGCGCGCACGCTCGATCGCCTGCAGTCCGGCCTGGCGGTCACCGCCCACATCGACACGCGCTGGACGGAGGGCGACGGCCCCACCCTGTACGGCTTCCTGCGCGCCGACGAGCGCGCCGCCTTTCGCGCGCTGACCGCGATCCAGGGCGTCGGACCCAAGGCGGCCCTGGCGGTGCTGGACATCCTTCCGCCCGCCGACCTCGCCGCCGCCGCGGCCCGCGACGACAAGGCGGCCGTGGGCCGCGCGAACGGGGTCGGGCCGAAGCTCGCGGTGCGCATCGTCACCGAGCTCAAGGGCAAGCCGCTCGGCGGTGGGCTCTCCGTCGCGGACGTCGGCCTGGCCACGCCCGCCGCCGCAGCGAGCAGCGTCGGCGGCGAGGCGACCGCGGCGCTGCTGGGCCTCGGCCTCGCCGAGCCGCTGGCCCGTCGCGCGGTCGACGCCGCCGCCGCCCGCCTCGGCCCCGGCGCGGCGCTGCCCGCGTTGATCAAGGCGGCGTTGCAGGAGAGCGCGCGGTCGTGAGCCGCCTCGTCTCCGCCGAGGCGCGCGAGGCGGCCGACCGGGCGCTGCGGCCGCAGACCCTGGCCGAGTTCTTCGGGCAGGAGACCATCAAGGCCAACCTGCGCGTGTTCGTCGAAGGCGCCCGCGCCCGCGGCGAGGCGCTGGACCACGTGCTGCTGTCCGGCCCGCCCGGCCTCGGCAAGACGACCCTCGCCCAGATCGTCGCGCGCGAGCTGGGCGTGAACTTCCGCGCCACCGCCGGCCCCGTCATCAACAAGGCGGGCGACCTCGCCGCCATCCTAACCAACCTCGAACCGCGCGACGTGCTGTTCATCGATGAGATCCACCGCCTGCCCGCCGCGGTGGAGGAGATCCTCTACCCGGCGATGGAGGACCACGTGCTGGACCTCATCATCGGCGAGGGGCCGAGCGCGCGCTCGGTGCGCATCGACCTCGCCCCGTTCACGCTCGTGGCGGCCACCACGCGCCCGGGCCTGCTCGCCACGCCGCTGCGCGACCGCTTCGGCATCCCGCTGCGCCTGGAGTACTACACGCCCCTCGAGCTCGAGCAGGTGCTGGCCCACGCCGCCGCCCGCCTGCCCGCCGCGCTCACCCGTGACGGCGCCCGTGAGATCGCCCGGCGCGGGCGCGGCACTCCGCGCGTGGTCGGACGCCTGCTGCGCCGGGTGCGCGACTTCGCCGACGCGGAGGGCGCCGAGCACATCGACCGCCACGTCGCCGCCCGCGGCCTCGCCCGCCTGGACGTGGACGAGGCGGGCCTGGACGCCCTCGACCGCCGCTATCTCCGCGCCCTGGCCGAGACCTACGGCGGCGGCCCCGTCGGCGCCGAGACGCTGGCCGCCGCCGTGTCGGAGAGCCGCGACGGGGTGGAGGACGTGATCGAGCCCTACCTCGTCCAGGAGGGCTACGTGCTCCGCACCCCCCGCGGCCGCGTGGCGGGGGGCAAGGCCTACGATCACCTGGGCCTGAAGCCGCCGCCCAAGCCGCCCACCGCTCAGGCGACCCTGTTCGAGGAGGAGCCGTGACCTCGACGCACCGCGAGACGCCCTCCGCCGGCGTGGTGATCGGGCGCGAGCATCACCTCGGCGTGCGCGTCTACTACGAAGACACCGATTTCACCGGCCTCGTCTACCACGCCAACTACCTGCGCTACTTCGAGCGGGCGAGGAGCGACTTCCTGCGGGTGCTGGGCGTCGGCCACTCCGCCCTGCTCGACCGGCCCGATCCTTCCGCCTTCGTGATCGCGCGCATGGAGATCGACTTCCGCCGACCCGCGCGGATCGACGACGCGCTGACCGTGGTCACCACCTACGAGCGGCTGACCGGCGTGCGGCTGGACGCGCGCCAGCGCCTCTTCCGCGGCGAGGAGCTCCTGTGCGGGGCCGAGGTGCACGCCGCCTGCATCGACCTCGCCGGCCGTCCCCGCCGGGCGCCTCCCGAGCTGGCCGAGCGCCTGCGGCCCGTGCTGCCGCCCAAAGACGCTCCGGGGCCGGCCGAAGCAGGCTAGAGCGGGCGGCCGCAGTCATATTGTCGCCGCCCGTCCGCGACAGACGACCGCCCCAGACGGACGCCCGGATGCACGACACCGCCACGCCAGAGAACTTCAGCATCGTCGCCTCCTTCCTGCGGGCCGACCCCGTGGTGAAGGCGATCATGCTGGCGCTCGCCGCCGCGTCCCTGTGGTCGTGGGCGATCATCATCGACAAGGCGTTCCGCTTCACCCGCCTGAACCGAGAGGCCCTCGCCTTCGAGGACCAGGTCAACGGCGGGAAGCCGCTGGAGCAGGTGGCCGAGGCCGAGGGCCCGGACACCGCCAACCCCCTCGCGCTGATGCTGCAGGCCGCCATGCGCGAGTGGCGCGACGTCCGCCGCGGTCAGGTGAGCGAGGGCCAGGCCGCGCTGGCCATCAGCCGCGTGGACCGTGCGGTGGACAGCGTCGTCGCCCGCGAAACCCGCCGCATCGAGGACGGGCTCGGCAGCCTCGCCATCGTCGCCACCTCCTCGCCCTTCGTGGGGCTCCTGGGCACCGTCTGGGGCATCATGAGCGCCTTCCGCTCGATCGCCACGCAGAAGTCGACCAACCTCGCGGTGGTGGCGCCGGCCATCTCCGAGGCGCTGCTGGCCACCGCCATCGGCCTGGGCGCGGCCATCCCGGCCTACATCGCCTACAACAAGTTCTCGACCGACGCGTCCAAGTTCGCCGGCCGGCTGGAGGCCTTCGCCGACGACCTCGCCGCGGCCGTGTCGCGCCGGCTGGCGGGCTGAACGGTGGCGCTCTCCGTCCACGACGCGCTGGCGACGGGCCGCCGCTCGCGGCGCCGGGGCCGACGGCGCGGGGCGATCAGCGAGATCAACGTCACGCCGCTGGTGGACGTGATGCTGGTGCTGCTGATCATCTTCATGGTCTCCGCGCCGCTGCTCAACGTCGGCGTGCCCGTGGACCTGCCGAAGACGGAGGCCGGGGCGCTGCGCGAGCAGGAGAAGCCGGCCGCGGTGACCATCGGCCGCGACGGCGCCCTGCACCTGAACGAGGACGACACCACGCTCGCCGACCTGCCGTCGTCGCTGCGGGCGCTCCCGGGCGGGCCGGACCGCGCCGTCTACGTGCGGGCCGATGGGCGCGCGCCGTACGCCGTCGTGGCGCAGGTCATGGCGCGGCTGTCGTCCAACGGCTTCACCAAGCTGAACCTCGTCACCGACACGAGCGCGGCCCCGGCCGCGCGCGGCGGGCGCTGAGTTGGCGGCCGCGCGCTCGCCCGCGCTGGCCGCGTCGGCCGTCCTGCACGGCGGGCTGATCCTCGCCGCGTTGCTGAGCTTCCGGCGCCTGCAGCAGGATCCGCCTCCGCCGCCTCCGCCCCCCGTGGGCGAGTCCGTCACCGTCACCGTCACGACCGCGGCCCCGGTCGCCGACGTGCGTCCCGCCGTGGCGGCGCCCGAGCCGGCGCCCGCCCGCTCCGAGGCGCCCGAGCCCGCGCCGGCTCCGCCCGCCCCCGTCGAG
>CAXTBN010000045.1:0-12242 GCA_964242895.1 uncultured Caulobacteraceae bacterium
CCGGCCCCGAGCTTCACGCTTGACGCGACGGAGCCGGGACTGGTGGCGGGGGTCTGAGCATCAGTTCGCGACATCGGGGAAGAGGTCGCGCCAATCCGGGTTGGCGCTCTCGATCAGCTCCAGCTTCCACACGCGACGCCAGTGCTTGAGCGCGTTCTCGCGGCGGATCGCCTCCGTCATGAGGTCGTGCGGCTCGAACCAGACCAGCAGTCGACAGCCGTGTTCGCGCGTGAACCCGGGCAGCAGGCTCTCGCGATGCTCGTAGACCCGCCGGGCGAGGTCGTTGGTGGAGCCGATGTACAGCACGCCGAGAGGGCGGCTGGCCATGATGTAGGCGGCGGGGAAGACGAATCGCGTCGCCACGCTTCTCTTCCTCCCTCACCCCAACAACTCCGTCGCCCTCGGGCTCGACCCGAGGGCCGAGCGGGGTGCGCCGCGCGGCTTGCGCCGCATCAGCGGCCGAGCACGACCGACGCTCGGCCCTCGGGTCAAGCCCGAGGGCGACGGATAGGAAGGTAGAGGGGCCGAGCAAGGCCGACGTTCCTCAGCTCCCGGTGGACGCTGGAGCGCCCGTGCCCGCCTTCACCACCGGCAGCCACACCGCGCTGGCCTGCTCGCCGCCCTCCAGCACGCCGACGGTCGCCTTGCGGTAGTCGGTGGGCTTGGCGTCGAAGATGTTGGCGACGTACGTCTGCGGGTTGCGGTCGTAGAGGGGGAAGGCGCTCGACGAGACCTGCACCATGATCCGGTGCCCCGGCAGGAACACGTGGTTGGCGTTGGGCAGGGCGAAGCGGTAGCGCTGGGGCGTGTCCGCCGGGATCGCCGAAGGAGCCGTGAAGCTCTCGCGGTAGCGGCCGCGGAAGATGTCCGTGCCGATCGGCATCTCGTAGCCGCCGAGCTCGGGCTGCGAGGCGTACTCGGCGGGGAAGACGTCGATCAGCTTGACCACGAAATCGCCGTCCGTGCCCGTGGTGGTGGCCGCGAGGTCCACCTGCGGCGCGCCCTGCAGCGTCACCGCGGCCGCCAGCGGCTCCGTCTCGTAGGTCAGCACGTCCGGGCGGCCGTCGATGAAGCGCTGGTCGCGGATCAGCCAGGTGCGCCACGCGTCGCCGTCGGCGAAGCGCACCGGGCGCGGCTCGTACAGCACGGGCTTGGCGGGGTCGGAGACGTAATTCGTCACCGTGCCCGATGCCGGCTTGTCGAAGCCCGCGCGGCCGCCGGCCTGCAGGTACAGCGGCGTCATGGGGGCGGCGCAGCCCTGGGCGCAAGCGGTCGGCCAGGTGTCGAAGCGCTGCCAGCGGTTCAGGGCGGCGTTGTAGACGGTGGCGTGGGCGAGCTTGGGGTCGGGTCCGTCGGCGAGGAAGTGCTCGAAGAAGGGGGCCACCATCTCCGTGCGGAATTGAGCGGCGGTGTCGCCGTTCCACTTGAACACGCCCAGCGTGTCGCCGGGCCGGTTCACCTGGCTGTGGAACCAGGGGCCCATCACCAGCCAATTGTTCCCCTCGTGCCCGACCGCCTTGAGCGCGGCGTAGCTGTGGTTGGCGCCCCACATGTCCTCCTGGTCCCACAGCCCCTGCTCCCACAGGGTGGGCACGTCGGAAGGGTGGGCGGCGACGAGCTTGTCCAGCGCCTGCGCCTGCCAGAACCGATCGTAGGCGGGGTGCTGCATCATGCGGGCGAGCCACGGCAGCCTGTCGAGCCCGTGCGCCCTCGCGTAGTCGCCGCTCGAGCCCGCGGCCAGGAAGGTGGTGTAATCGTCGTAGCCCTCGCGCGGCACACCGTCGCCCGCGCCGGCCTGCGCGGTCTGGCTCTTGGTGTAGTCGATGTTGGGGTTGCGGAAGGCGCCGTAGTGGAACCAGTCGTCGCCCATCCAGCCGTCGACCATGGGGCTCTCGGGCACCGCCGCCCTCAACGCCGGGTGCGGGTTGAGGAGCGCCATCACCACCGTGAAGCCCTCGTAGGACGAGCCGATCATGCCCACGCGGCCGTTGGACTCGGGCGTGTGCTTCACCAGCCAGTCGATGGTGTCGTAGGCGTCGGTGGTGTGGTCGACCTTGGTGGAGTTCAGGGGCCCGATAGGCGGGCGGGTCATCACGTAGGAGCCCTGCGACCCGTACTTGCCCCGCACGTCCTGGTACACGCGGATCCAGCCGCGACGGACGAAGGGCTCGGCCTCCAGCGGCAGGGCGTTGATCAGCGTCGGGCTGTCGGCGTCGCGGACGTGCTTCGCGGCGTTGTAGGGCGTGCGCGTCAGGATGATCGGCGCGTTCTTCGCGCCCTTGGGCGTCCAGATCACCGTGTAGAGCTTCACCCCGTCGCGCATGGGGATCATCTCGACGCGCTTGACGTAGTCGTAGCCTTGAGTGGAGGCGGCGTAGGCGGCCGGGATGTCGTTACCCGCGGCGTCGACGTCCTTGCCGGCCGGCTTTTCGGAGCTGGCGGGGGAGGCGGCTTGGCGCGTGGCCGCCGCGTCCTTGGCGGGCGTGACCGGGGGCGCGGAGGTCTGCGCGAGCGCCGCCCCCGCCCAGAGCGCCGCCACCGCCGCTGAGACCACCGTGCGCATCCGCCGCTCCTTCGCCCGATCGGGTCAGCCGCATGTCACGGCCGCGCTGGTCGGGCAAGCGGGGAGGGGCGTCAGCCCGCGGTGTCGGGACGTCCCTCGGTGGGCTCGCCCGTGTGAGGGTCGGTCCGCGTCTTGGAGGTCTTGGAGGAGCCTTCCGACCCCTCCGGCTCGGTGGAGTGGCGCGGCGCCTCGCCGCCCTCGCCCGGATCCTTGGCGGACCCCTCTTCGTAGTGGTCGGAGCGGTAGGGCATGTCTTTGTCCGTCTCGGGGTCGGCCATCGCGAGGTGAACGCCCGAAAGGGTCGGCCGTTCAGGCGGCGAGGTCCACCACCACGGGCACGTGATCGCTGGGCTTCTCCCGGGCGCGCACGTGCTTGTCGATGCGGCAGGCGTCGAGCCGGTCGGCGGCCTGGGGCGAAAGCAGGGCGAAGTCGATGCGGATGCCGATGTTCCGTTGCCAGGCGCCCGCCTGGTAGTCCCAAAAGGTGAAGCCGTGCGGCTCCGCGCCGGCGGCCAGGTTGGCTTCGGTGAAGCCCAGGTTCTTGATCGCGCGGAAGGCGTTGCGCGTCTCGGGCCGGTAGAGGGCGTCGCCGGCCCACATGGCGGGATCGCTGCAGTCGGCGGGGGTGGGGATGCAGTTGTAGTCGCCCAGCAGCACGAGCGGCTCCTCCAACAGCAGGAGCTCGGCGGCGTGGCGGCGCAGGCGCTCCATCCAGGCGAGCTTGTAGGCGAACTTGTCGGTGATCACCGGGTTGCCGTTGGGCAGGTAGATGGAGGCTACGCGCACGGGCGTAGGGCCTGCGACCACGGCTTCCAGGTAGCGCGCCTGCTCGTCGGAGTCGTCGTCCGAGGTCAGGGCCGGCAGGCCGCGGCGGACGTCCTCCAGCGGGAACTTGGAGAGGATCGCCACGCCGTTGTAGCTCTTCTGCCCGAGCACGGCGGCGTTGTAACCCAGCTCCTCGAAGGCGAGCGCGGGGAAGCGCTCGTCGACGCACTTGATCTCCTGCAGGCAGGCGACGTCCGGCTGCGCCTCGCGGAACCAGTCGAGCACGGTCTCCAGCCGCGCGTTGACCGAATTCACGTTCCAGGTGGCGATGCGCATGCCCGCCGTTTGAGCGCGGCCGCGGCGGGGTGTCCAGCGGCGGCTAGAGCGCGTCCCACCACGCATCGACGCGCCCGGCCGCCAAGCGCGGAGCCTCGCGCGGAATCAGGTGGCCGACGCCGGGGAGCGTTTCCACCGAGCAGCGATCGAGCTCGGGCGCGGTGAGCTTCGCTTGTGCGGCCGCGCCCAGGCTCGCGTCCTGGTCGCCGCCCAGGATCAGCACGGGGACGTCCACGGGCGCCACGTCCAGCACCTCGCGGGAGCCGGCGGAGAACCACCAGCGGAACGCGGCCGGGTCGCTGGCCAGCCACTCGGCCACCGCCTCCTCGCGCAGGGCGGGGGGCAGCGGCGAGCCTGAACTCTCGTCGGCGTTGGCGGCGGCGTTCTCCGGCGTGGGGCCGTCGGCGACGAAGGCCGAGCGCTGCGGCTCCTCCATGGGCTCGCCGCCGGGCGGGGAGGGGGCGAGCAGCACGAGGCCGGCCAGCCGCTCCGGCCGGCGTGCGGCCAGCGCCAGGGCGAACTTGCCGCCCATGCTCCAGCCGAGCAGCAGCACGGGGCCGCCGATGCGCTCCAGCCGCTCCGCCGCCCAGTCGGCGTAGGCGGCCACGCTCGGTGCGGCGAGCGGGGGCGCCGCGCCGAAGCCGGGAAGGTCGGGACCCTCGCCCGGGCCATCCCGGGCGGCGAGGAGGGCGTCGAAGGCGCGGCCGGCGGCGCCCAGGCCGTGCAGGCAGAGCAGGGTGGGGCGGTCGCTCACGCGGGGACGGCCTCGGGCGTCGGGGCGGGGGCAAGCTCGCCCTCCCAGCGGGACACGACCGCGGCGGCGACGGAGTTCCCCACCACGTTGGTGGCCGCGCGGCCCATGTCGAGGAAGTGGTCGACGCCCAGGACCAGCAGCAGGCCCGCCTCCGGGATGCCGAAGTAGGGCAGGGTGGCGGCGATCACCACCAGCGCGGCCCGCGGCACCCCGGCGATGCCCTTCGAGGTTACCAGGAACAGCAGCAGCATCAGCCCGCGCTGACCCCAGCTGAGGTGCACGCCGTACACCTGCGCGATGAACAGGCTCGCGAAGGTGCAATACATCATCGAGCCGTCCAGGTTGAACGAGTACCCCAGCGGCAGAACGAAGCTGGCGATGCGCTTGGAGACGCCGAAGCGCTCCAGCTCCTCGAGCGTTCGGGGGTAGGCGGCCTCGGAGGTCGCCGTGGAAAAGGCGATCAGCGCCGGCTGGCGGATCATGCCGAACAGGCCGCGGACGCGCCCGAACCCGATCACCGCCCCGCCCGCCGCCAGCAACGCCGCCCACAGGATCGCCAGCCCCACGTAGAAGCCGCCAACGAAGGCCGCGTAGGTGACGATCACGCCGAGCCCCTGCGTCGCCACCGCGGCGGCGATGGCGGCGAACACCGCCAGGGGCGCGGTGAGCATGACGTAGTTGGTGACCTTGAGCATCACCGTCGCCAGGCTCTCGAACAGGGCCAGCACGGGGCGCCCGGCCTCGCCCACGGCGGCGGTGGCCACGCCCGCGAACACGGCGAACACGACGATCTGCAGGATCTCGTTCTTGGCCATGGCGTCGATCACCGAGGCTGGGAAGACGTGTTCCAGGAACACCTGCGGCGAGAGGGTGGCGGCCACGCCCGGCGCACCCGGTCCGGAGGCGGAGGGGATGGCGAGGTGCAGTCCCGCGCCGGGCCGCAGCCCCTCGCAGACGAGCATGCCGATGGTGAGCGAGACGATCCCCGCGGCCACGAACCAGCCCACCGCGCGCAGGCCCACGCGGCCGACCGCGGCGCCGGTCCCCATGTGCGCGATGCCGGCCACCAGGGTGGAGAGCACCAGCGGCGCGATCACCATCTTGATCAGCCGCAGGAACACGCCCGTGATCAGCGAGAAGCCGTCGGCCCACACCTTGGCCTGAGCGGCCGGCAGGGACGCGTTGACCAGCGCGCCGGCGGCCAGCCCGAGCAGCATGCCGGCCAAGATGTAGAGGGTGAAGCGCCGCGACATCGCCGGACTTGGCCGGAGCGGGCGGGGGTTGGCAAGGCGGGGCCGCCGCGGGCTCCCGTCGGCGGAGCGGGGGCGGCTACTTCGCCAGCGCGCTCTCCAGCTGCGCCTTGTTCATCTTCGACCGGCCGGGGATGTCGCGGCGGCGCGCCTCCGCGTACAGCTCCGAGCGGTTGGACTTGGGCGCTTCCTTCCCCTCCGCCGCCTGCTGGCCGGCGCCGCCGCGGCGCTCTGCGGCCTTGGTGTGGGCGAGGTTGTGCTCGTTCTGCGCCGGCGTGACCTGATCGGACGCGCCGGCTTCCGACAGGCCGATGGCGATCGCCTGCTTGGGGTTCCTGATCCGCTTCCCGTCCGGTCCCTTCAGCTCGCCGTGCTTGAACTCGTGCATGACGCGCTCGACGGTCTCCTTCTGCGCCTTGGTCTCGGGCATGGCTCCTCCTCCTCGGGCGGAGAGCGCGCGAGGGTCAGGCGAAGTTGCGCGGCAGGCTGTTGTGCACGGCGATGGCCGCCTGCGCCGCCTCGCCGTAGGCCACCGCCACCTGATTGAGCCCGCGCACGAGGTCGCCGGCCGCGTACACGTCCTCGACCGAGGTCATGCACCGCGCGTCCACCTCCAGCCGGCCGTCGTCGCCGAGCTTCGCCCCGACGGAGCGGGCGAGCGTGTTGCGGGGCTCTGAGCCGAGGGCGGCGTAGACCACGTCGAAGCGGTGCTCGTGGCCGCCGATGGCCATGCAGCCCACGTCGTCGCCGTGGATCAGCAGCGAGCGGCTCTCCACCTCCACCAACTCGATCCCGGCTTCGGCCAGGTCGCGCCGCCGCGCGTCGGAGACGCGGCCCAGGTGCTGCGGCACCACCACGGTGATGCGGTCGGTGTAGGTGCGCAGGAACAGCGCCTCGGAGGCCGCGTGGTCGCAGGAGCCGATGACGCCCACGTTCAGGCCCCGCGCCTCGTAGGCGTCGCAGATGGGGCAGATGCGCACGAGGCCCCGCTTCACCGCGTCGAACAGGCCGGTCTCGTCGGGGCGCTCGGGCTCCGCGTCCACCACTCCGCAGCATAGGATGGCGCGGCGGGCGAGGACGGGCCCGGCGTCCGTGTCCAGTCGAAAGGCGTCGCCGTCGCGGGCCAGCGCCGTCGCGTCCGCCCTGAGCATGCGCGCACCGTAGCGGGCCGCCTCCGCCCGCAGCCGCGCCAGAAGCGCCTCGCCGGTGACGCCCTGCGGGAAGCCGGGAATGTTGCGGCTGGTCGGGATCCAGCGCGCGCGGCTCTCGCCACCGTCGACCAGGAGGAAGCGTCGGCGCGAGCGCGCGAGGTAGGTCGCCGCGGTCAGCCCCGCGGGGCCGCCGCCGACGATCACGCAGTCCAGCACCTCGTCGCGATCGTCGCTCATGTGCGCGCCAGGTAATCGACGCCCGGCGGGCTCGCACCCGCCGGGCGTCGCGTCAACTTGGGCGGGCCGGCCGGAGCCGGCCCAGGCGTCGCGTCAGCCGTTCCCGCCGTCGGAGACGGACTTCACGGGCGTGTCGGGCGAGTGGACCCCGCCCGTCGATCCCGAGGAGGCCGCCGTTCCCGAGGTGGAGCCGGTCGACCCCGCCGCGCTCGCCGCCGAACCGGTGCTGCTCGCACCCGTGCCTCCGTTCGCCGACGACGCGCTCGTGGTCGGGGCCGACGCGCCGGACACACCGCCCGCCGATCCGGTCGCCTGCGCGTTCAGCTCCTTCGTGGTCGAGCCCCTGTCGTCGGACCGGCTGTTCGAGGTGCTGCGCCACTGGTCGAAGCCCTTACGGAACTCCTGGTGGCGGTCGTTGCGATAGCCCTCGTAGTCGGCGTGATACTTCTGGGCCTGCTGGTCGCGCCACTTGGCGTAGTCCTGGTCGTGACCCTGCATCTGGCGCTCATGCCAGTCGCGGTAGCCGGGCTCGTGGTGCTCCTCGAAGCGGGAGCCCTGCTGCTGGCCGCTGGCCGGCGCGCTCGAACCGCGGTAGCGGCCGTCCTGGCCGTACAGCCCCTCGCGGCCGGAGCTGTGGGTCGTCTGCAGGTCCTGCCGGTCGTAGGCGTCCTGGCCGTTGCGGTCCTGGCCGTAGGTCGAGCCGTAGCCCGACTGGCGGTCGCCGCGCTGGTCGGTGCGCGCCTGCGAGCGCTGCGCCGAGCGGCCGTAGTCGTCCTGCCCGTAGCTGCCGCCGCCCTGGCCGAAGCCGGTGCCGTAGTCGGGATCGCCGCGGCCCTGGGTGGACGCGAAGCCCGGCCCGGCCGAGCCCATGCCCGCCGCACCGCGGTTGCCGAACTGGCTCGCGGCGCCCTGGCCCTGCGAGCCCCAGCCGCCGCCGCCGCCCGACTGGCCCTGGCCGCGGCCGCCGTTCGACGGTCCATAGCCGGAGGAGCCTTCGCCGTAGCGGGGACCGCGCTCGTCGCCCGACTCGCGCTCGGAGCCGGCCACGTTCGTGTAGCCGCCCTCGCCGTAGCGGCCGCGGCCCCCCTGCTCGCCGCCGTAGGAGCGGCCCTCGTCGCGTCCTGCGTAACGGCTGCGGTCGTCCTCGCGGTCGCGCCCGGCGTCGTTCGATCGCCAGTCGGCGGAGGTCTGATCCTTGTCGGCCATGGTTTTTCCATCCTTGAAGCTGTTGAAGTCCGCCCGGTCAGAACCCGCCCGTCGCGGGGCCGGTTCCGAGGCGGCCGTCTGGCTCTGACGGGGCCCGGGTCTGGACGGGGGTGCGACAATCTTGCTAGGGCAGACGCCGCAGGCCGCCGGTTCGAGCGGGCTTGGAGTGTTCGCATCGCATGGCCGTCAGCCGTGAGCCGGGGTCCGACAACCGACGCAACGCGCCGACCGAGTCCGCCCAGCCCGAGTTGGGCGACCGGCTTAAGGTGATGTTCGGGGAGCTGAGCGCCGGCCCCATGCCCCCGCGCCTCCTCGAACTCGCCGACCGCCTGGAAGAGGCTTTCCAGCGCGGCGAGCTGGTCACCGGCTGCAGCCGAGGCCGCGCGTCCTAGTCGACGCGCGCCGCGGCGGGCAGGATCGACGCGGCGGCGAGGGCGTCGCCGGGTTCCTCGACATCCATCAGCTTGAGCAGGCGCGCGCGGGCGCGGTTCACGCGGCTCTTGATGGTGCCGAGCGCGCAGTTGCAGATCACCGCCGCCTCCTCGTAGCTCAGCCCCGCGGCGCCCACGAGCACCAGCGCCTCCCGATGCTCGTCGGGCAGCTTGGCCAGCGCCGCCCGCAGCGCGTGGACGGCCACCGACCAGTCCTGCGACGGCGCCTCGGACAGGGTGGCCGCGTGCCGGCCCTCCTCGTCGGGGACCTCGCGCCGGCGCTTCACCACTGCGGTGTAGTAGGTGTTGCGCAGGATGGTGAAGAGCCAGGCGCGCAGGTTGGTGCCGGGCTCAAACTTGTCCCGGTGCGTCCAGGCCTTGATCAGCGTGTCCTGCACGAGGTCGTCGGCGTCGGAACTGTTGTGGCACAGCGACCAGGCGAACGCGCGGAGCGAGGGGATCTGCGCCACCACCTCGTCGCGCCAGCCGTCGCGGGCCGCCGCGGCGCCGGCCGGCTCTTCGCGCGCGGTCTCGGCCGGAGCGGGGAGGGGCTGCATGAAGGACGCGCGCTCCGTCGCCGCGGGGAGGCGGCGCGAGCGGGGAACGTGCCCCTTTCGCCTTCCGTTCCGGTCGCGGGTGGACGGGAACGGCGACGCTCACCACCTTGGGCTCCGGGACGGCTCACCGCCGCGGGAGACCCATCGTGAGCGAAGCCGCCCTGCGGTCCCTGGACGCCGCCCCGGCTGCGTCCGACCTCGCCGCCCGCTTCGCGGCCGTGCGCGCCCGCACGCTGGCCCTGGCCGCGCCCCTGTCGGAGGAGGACTGCCAGGCGCAGTCCATGCCCGACGCCAGCCCGGCCAAGTGGCACCTGGCGCACACCACCTGGTTCTGGGAGACCTTCGTCCTCGGGCCGTACGCGGGCGCCGAGCCCTTCGACGCCGACTTCCGCACGCTGTTCAACAGCTACTACGTGGCGGTGGGCGAGCGCCCGGCGCGCGACACCCGCGGCCTGATCACCCGCCCCGGCCTGGCGCGGGTGAAGGCGTACCGCGCGCACGTGGACACGGCCATGGCGAAGCTGCTGCGCTCTGGCGCCCTGCCCGAGGCGGCGCACGCCCTGCTGCGGCTCGGCCTGGCGCACGAGGAGCAGCATCAGGAGCTTCTGGTCACCGACGTGCTGCACCTTCTGGCGCAGAACCCGCTGCGCCCCGCCTACGACCGCGCGCCGCACCGCTGCGCCGCGCCCTCCGCGGAGCTGAGGTGGACGGCGTTCCCGGGCGGCCCGGTCGAGCTCGGGCGGCGTCCCGGCGACGAGGGGTTCGGCTTCGACAATGAGGGGCCGCTGCACATCGTCCAGCTGCAGGCGTTCCGCATCGCCGACCGGCTGGTCACCAGCGGCGAGTGGCTGTCCTTCATGGAGGCGGGCGGCTACGCGACGCCTTCGCTCTGGCTGTCCGACGGCTGGGAGGCCGCGCGGGCCGGCGGCTGGGACGCGCCGCTGTACTGGGAGCGGGGGGCCGAGGGCTGGCTGGCGTTCGGCCTGCACGGCCTGCACCCCGTCGACCCGCACGCGCCCGTGCGCCACGTCAGCTTCTACGAGGCCGACGCCTACGCCCGCTGGCGCGGCCTGCGCCTGCCCACCGAGGCGGAGTGGGAGCACGCCGTCCGCGCGGGCGCGCTCGAGATGGCCGACGACGTCGCCTGGCAGTGGACCGCCAGCGCCTACCAGCCCTACCCCGGCTTCGAGCCCGCGCCCGGTGCGGTGGGCGAGTACAACGGCAAGTTCATGGTCAACCAGATCGTCCTGCGCGGCGGCTCGTCGGCCACCGCGCCCGGCCACGCCACCCCGCCGTACCGCAACTTCTTCGGCCCGGAGAAGCGCTGGCAGTTCACCGGCGTGCGCCTCGCCGCCGACGCCCGCGCGCCCGGTGATCCTCGCGCCTTCCGCGACGACGTGCTGGAGGGGCTCGCTCGGCCGCACAAGGCGATCCCGCCCAAGTGGCTGTACGACGAGCGCGGCTCCGCCCTGTTCGAGGAGATCACGCGGCTTCCCGAGTACTACCCCACGCGCACCGAGACGGCGCTGCTGCGCGACGTGGCGCCCGAGATCGGGCCGCTGCTGCCGGAGGGCGGCGTGCTGGTGGAGTTCGGCAGCGGCTCCTCGACCAAGACGCCGCTGGTGCTGGAGGCCGCGCCCCGGCTCTCCGCCTACGCGCCGATCGACATCAGCGTCGACGCCCTCGCGCCCGCCGCCCGCGTCATCGCCGAACGCTTTCCGCACCTCGAGGTGATCCCGGTGGAGGGCGACTTCACGGGTCTCGCCGAGCTGCCCGAGGCTTTAGCCGGCCGGCCGACGGTGGGGTTCTTCCCCGGCTCCACCATCGGCAACTTCGGCCCGGAAGACGCCGCCGCCTTCCTGCGCAACGCCCGCGCCCTGCTGGGGCCGGGCGCGCTGTTCCTGGTGGGCGTGGACCTGGCCAAGTCGCCCGAGGTGCTGACCGCCGCCTACGACGACGCCCAGGGCGTCACGGCCGCCTTCGACCTGAACCTTCTCACCCGCATCAACCGCGAGCTCGGCGGGAGCTTCGACCTGGAGATCTTCCGACACCGCGCCGTGTGGAACGCCGCCGCTTCGCGCATCGAGATGCGGCTGGAGAGTCTCGTCGACCAGACCGTGACGGTCGCGGAGCGGCCGTTCGCCTTCCGCGAGGGCGAGACCATCCACACGGAGAACTCCGCCAAGACCACGGTGGAGGTGTTCGCCGCCCGCGCCGCGGAGGCGGGCTGGGACATGCTGCGCGAGTGGCGGTCGCCCCAACCGCACGCCTTCGCACTGGTCCTGCTGCGGTCGGCCGCGGAAGCCGTCTGACGTAGTCCGGACAAGGAAAGGGCCGCACGAGGCGGCCCCACCAGCTTAGGTCGCGAGCCGCCGTCAGCTCGGCTTGCGGCGCGCGCCCTGGCTGGCTTCCCCACCCTTGCGGCCCGCGGCCGCGGCGAGGCCGCGGTCCTGGCTGAACGAGCGCTTCTCGTTGGGCACGCTCTCGCCGCCCTTGCGGGCGATGGCGCGCTGCTTCTCGCGGTCCATGGAGGCGAAGCCGCGGTTCGACTTGCCTCCGGTCGTGCTTTCTCCGGTCTGGGCCATATCCGTCTGTCTCCGCTGTGGAATGCCGACTGGCGGGCCGCCCGGGGGGAGCGGCGTCGTCGTAAGCTTAACCTACGCACGAGGCCCAGGTTCCTCACCAGACACGGCCGCCGGATCAGCCCGGCTCGTCGCTCCCGGCGCCCATGACGGAGCCGTCGATGGGGCGGCCGAGGCCGTCATCGGGCAGGGGACCGGGCTGGGGCGCCTCTTCGGGCGTGGAGGCGGGATCCACCTCCGGGAACGGCGGGGAGGGGACGTCCTCGTTCGGCGCGGGGTCGAGGGGATCGGGCATGGGAGGACTCCGTGGGGTGGCGGTTCGACAACGGGCGGCGGCGCGGTACGGTTCTGTCCAGCGAGTCGGGGCCGGCGAGTCGGGGCCGGCGGGTCTCGGCCGGCGAGTAGGGGAG